>NZ_CP138214.1:620312-930468 GCF_034043515.1 Pseudomonas sp. MUP55
CCCACCGCCCAGGGCGGCACCCACGTCAATGGCTTGCGCCAGGGTCTGCTGGATGCCATGCGCGAATTCTGCGAATACCGCAGCCTGCTGCCGCGCGGCGTGAAGCTGGCGCCGGAAGACGTGTGGGAGCGCATCGCGTTCGTGCTGTCGATGAAAATGCAGGAGCCGCAATTCTCCGGCCAGACCAAGGAGCGCCTGTCCTCCCGCGAGGCGGCGGCGTTTGTCTCGGGCGTGGTCAAGGACGCTTTCAGCCTGTGGCTCAACGAACATCCGGAACTGGGCCTGGCCCTAGCCGAATTGGCGATCAACAACGCCGGTCGTCGCCTCAAGGCCAGCAAGAAGGTCGAGCGCAAGCGCATCACCCAGGGCCCGGCATTGCCCGGCAAGCTGGCCGACTGTGCCGGCCAGGACCCGATGCGTTCCGAGCTGTTCCTGGTGGAAGGTGATTCCGCCGGCGGTTCCGCCAAGCAAGCGCGGGACAAGGAGTTCCAGGCGATCCTGCCGTTGCGCGGCAAGATTCTCAACACGTGGGAAGTCGACGGCAGCGAAGTCCTGGCCAGCCAGGAAGTGCACAACATCGCCGTGGCGATCGGCGTCGACCCGGGCGCGGCGGACATGAGCCAGTTGCGCTACGGCAAGATCTGCATCCTCGCCGACGCCGACTCCGACGGTCTGCACATCGCAACCCTGCTGTGCGCGCTGTTCGTGCAGCACTTTCGCCCACTGGTGGATGCCGGCCACGTCTACGTCGCCATGCCGCCGCTGTACCGTATCGACCTGGGCAAGGAGATTTTCTACGCCCTGGACGAGGCCGAGCGCGATGGCATTCTCGACCGCCTGGTGGCCGAGAAGAAGCGCGGCAAGCCGCAGGTCACGCGATTCAAGGGCCTGGGTGAAATGAACCCGCCGCAACTGCGCGAAACCACCATGGACCCGAACACCCGGCGCCTGGTGCAGTTGACCCTGGAAGACTTCGCCGGGACGTCGGAAATGATGGACATGCTGCTGGCGAAAAAGCGTGCGCCGGATCGCAAGGCCTGGCTCGAATCCAAAGGCAACCTGGCCGAGGTTCTGGGCTGATGCGCACAGGCGTCGCCCTGGCGATCCTGATGTTATGCGGGTTGGCGGCCATCGATGTGGCCGCCGCGCCCGTGGCTGAGTTAAAGCTGGTGTCGGAGCATCCGGTAGACGGCATGCGTGGCGGCAACCTGTCGGGCCTGGCGCTGTGTGGCAACGAGCTGTGGACGGTATCGGATCGCGATGATGACCAGATTTATCGTCTGGACACCCGCGAGCCGGCCTGGAACGCCGAGGTGGTGAAGATCGACGTACCACCCGTGCCCGAATCGGGCCTGCCGTGGGGGTTGCGCTCGCGCACCAAGGCGGCCTCGTTCATTCGCGGTGGAGACCTGGATTTCGAAGGTATCAGCTGTGATGCCGCAGGTAACCGCTACATCGTCAGCGAAGCCCATGCGGCGGTGTTGCATGTGCCGGTAGAAGGCGCGCCCGAGTGGTTGAAGATAGCCCCTGGCATGGTGCGCGAAGCGCGGGCCAGCGGCCTGTTGCTGCACTTCAACGCGTTGTTCGAGGGCCTGGCAGTGAATCCGCAAGGCAACCAGCTCTGGCTGGCCGCCGAGCGTGAGCGCCGTGGCCTGGTCTCGATCAAACGTGGGCAAAGCGTGTGGGATTGTGACGGCCCCTGCGTGTTGTTGAACGAGGCCGGGCTGGAAGTGCAGCCGGCGCAGTTCACCAACGCCAAGGCGGTGTCGAAGGATTTTGCCGATCTGGCGCTATTCGGCGACAAGCTGTTTACCCTGGAGCGCAACGCGTTTCAGATCTGCCGGCGCGATACGCTAACGGCCAAGGTTGAGCTGTGCTGGTCGTTTGCCGACGAAACCCTGACGCCGCAGCGGCGTTATCCCCAGCCCTACGGCCTGGCCGAAGCCCTGGTGGTGGACGCCGATGGCGCCTGGATTGGCATCGACAATAATTTCGGCGCGCGTGCCGACGGTGAAAAGCGCCCGGTGGTCTATCGTTTTGCCGCCCCGGCCGGCGGCTGGAGTGCCCAGCCATGAGCCGCGACTTTTTTGAATTGCATCAGCGCGGCGGCAGTTCCGCTGCGCCTTACCCCATGATGAGGCCCGCATGAGTGACATCCTCGCAGACAGCTTAGATGGCGTAGAACGCCGATCGCTGGCTGACTTCACCGAAAATGCCTACCTCAACTACTCCATGTACGTGATCATGGACCGTGCGCTGCCGCATATCGGCGACGGACTGAAGCCGGTACAACGGCGCATCATCTACGCCATGAGTGAGTTGGGCCTGGACGCCGATTCCAAGCACAAGAAGTCGGCGCGTACCGTCGGCGACGTGCTCGGCAAATTCCACCCCCACGGCGATTCGGCCTGCTATGAAGCCATGGTGCTGATGGCCCAGCCGTTCAGCTACCGCTACACCCTGGTCGATGGCCAGGGTAACTGGGGTGCGCCGGATGATCCCAAGTCCTTCGCCGCTATGCGTTACACCGAGGCGCGCCTGTCGCGCTACTCGGAAGTATTGCTCAGCGAGCTGGGCCAGGGCACCGCGAACTGGGGGCCGAACTTTGACGGCACCCTCGACGAGCCCCTGGTGTTGCCGGCACGTTTGCCGAATATCCTGCTTAATGGCACCACCGGCATTGCGGTCGGCATGGCCACCGACGTACCGCCGCACAACCTGCGCGAAGTCGCCACCGCCTGCGTTCGTTTGCTCGATGAGCCAAAAGCCACGGTCGAGCAGCTGTGTGAGCATATCCAGGGCCCGGACTACCCGACCGAAGCGGAAATCATCACGCCGCGCGCCGACCTTCTGAAGATGTACGAAACCGGCAAGGGCTCGGTGCGCATGCGCGCGGTGTACCACGTCGAAGACGGCGACATTATTGTGACCGCCTTGCCGCATCAGGTGTCCGGCGCCAAGGTGCTGGAGCAGATCGCTGCGTTGATGCAGTCCAAACCGTCGAAATTGCCGCAAGTCGCCGACTTGCGCGATGAGTCCGACCACGAGAACCCTTGCCGTATCGTGATCATCCCGACCAATAGCCGGGTTGACCATGAAGTGCTGATGCAACACTTGTTCGCCAGCACCGACCTTGAGTCCAGCTACCGGGTCAACGTGAACATCATCGGCCTGGACGGCAAACCGCAGCTCAAGAACCTGCGCAATCTGCTGGTGGAATGGCTGGAGTTCCGCGTGCAGACCGTGCGCCGTCGCCTGCAATTCCGCCTGGACAAGGTCGAGCGCCGCCTGCACCTGTTGGACGGCTTGTTGATTGCCTACCTGAACCTGGATGAAGTGATCCATATCATCCGTACCGCCGAGCACCCGAAGGCCGAGTTGATCGCGCGCTTCGAGCTGAGCGAGATCCAGGCCGACTACATTCTCGACACGCGCCTGCGCCAGTTGGCACGCCTTGAAGAAATGAAGCTGCGCGACGAGCAGGATGCATTGCTCAAGGAACAAGCCAAGTTGCAGGCGCTGCTGGGCAGCGAAGCCAAGCTCAAGAAGCTGGTGCGCAGTGAACTGATCAAAGACGCCGAAACCTACGGCGATGACCGCCGCTCGCCGATCGTCGAGCGCGCAGAAGCGAAAGCCCTGACAGAAACCGAGCTGTTGCCTAACGAGAAAATTACCGTCGTTCTGTCGGAAAAGGGTTGGGTTCGTTCCGCCAAGGGGCATGATATTGATGCCACCGGCCTGTCGTACAAGGCCGGTGATGGCTTCAAGACCGCGGCGGCGGGGCGTTCCAACCAATTTGCAGTGTTTATCGATTCGACGGGGCGCAGTTATTCGGTGCCGGCCCACACCCTGCCATCCGCGCGCGGGCAGGGCGAGCCGTTGACCGGACGCCTCACCCCGCCACCGGGGGCGAATTTCGAGTGCGTGCTGCTGCCGGACGATGATTCGCTGTACGTCATCGCCTCCGACGCCGGTTACGGATTCGTGGTCAAGGGTGAAGACCTGCAGGCCAAGAACAAGGCGGGCAAGGCGTTGTTGAGCCTGCCGAACAACGCCAAGGTAATCCTGCCGCGACCCGTGGAAGATCGCGAGCACAACTGGCTGGCTTCGGTGACCACCGAAGGGCGGTTGCTGGTGTTCAAGATCAGCGACCTGCCGCAGTTGGGCAAGGGCAAGGGCAACAAGATCATTGGTATTCCGGGAGAGCGGGTGGCCAGTCGCGAAGAGTACGTGACCGACATCGCCGTCATCCCGGAGGGGTCGACTCTGGTGCTCCAGGCGGGCAAGCGCACGTTGTCCTTGCGCCCTGACGACCTTGAACACTACAAGGGCGAGCGCGGTCGACGTGGTAACAAACTGCCTCGAGGCTTCCAGAGAGTGGATGCTTTGTTGGTAGAAACGCCTGCTTAAGGCGTACTAGAGGCCTCGATCTACGATTTAACGCGTAGATCGACGCATTGGCGCTGGAGTCATGGCGCATATTCACGGATGATATGGCCTTTCCAGCGCCGGCGTGGCCGAGCGTATTTAGGTTATTTTTAGTATTACATTGTGGTTCGCCTTGTGGCAGCCACCTGGATGGGATGATGACTGCTCCACGCCTTCCTCTATTTTTGATGCTCGCTGGCCTGTTAGGGCTGGCGGGTTGCAGCACACACCAGCCGGTGTCGCTGTACCAGCTGGACAGCGGAAGTCCGGCTCAGCCAGCACAAACCGCTGGCATGGCTGTTCTTCTGGGTCCGGTAGTCGTTGCCGACTACCTGCAACGCGAAACCCTGCTGCAACGTCAGAACGACGGCAGCCTGCAAGGTTCCACTGATGGTCGTTGGGCGGGAAGCCTCTCCTCCGATATCAATCAGTTGATGCTGCGTCAGGTGGCCGGCCACTTGGACAGCCAGCGTGTGGTCCTGGCGCCAGGGCCCTCCGGGTTTACCCCGGATGTGCAGGTATTGCTCACCATCACGCGGCTTGACTCCGGCAAGTCGCAACCGGCGATCCTGGATGCGCAGTGGCGCCTGATCGACCGCCGCGGGCAGGTACGGGACAACCGAATCGTGCACCTGCAGGAAGAACATGCCGGCACCACGGCATCCCAGGTCCAGGCTCAGGGCGTGCTGTTGCAGCACTTGGCGCAACAGTTGGCGGTGGCGCTCAAGCCATTGGCCAACCAGCCGCCGATTGCCGAGGCCCCGCGCAAGCAGGCCCCGGCACAGGCTAAGCCAGCAGCCCCGGAAAAGCCCAAGATGCCGATGGCCACACCGATTCGCACGGATTTGGAAGTGTTCAGGTTCTGATCTGAACGGCAGACAAACAAAAGGCCCGCTGAATCAGCGGGCCTTTTTGTTTGTCCAGACTCTGGTCCTGGCACTTGACCAATGTGGGAGGGGGCTTGCCCCCGATGGCGGTGGTTCAGTGAGTGATGTGCTGACTGATACTCCGCTATCGGGAGCAAGCCCCCTCCCACCGGGTTTCTGTGGTGTGCTTCAAGCTGCCGCACGGAGCGCAGACCAAATGTGGGAGGGGGCTTGCCCCCGATGGCGGTGGTTCAGTGAGTGATGTGCTGACTGATACTCCGCTATCGGGGGCGAGCCCCCTCCCACAAGGTTTTGCGGTGTGCTTCAGGGCTTGCGCGTCTCATGCATCCGCGCCAACTGACGCTCTAGCATCGACGGGTACGGCTCCATCAACCGCTCAACACAGCTGGCCCCTTCAGGGCTGGCAATCGGGCGGATACGGGCGCGCTGGCGGATCAGCGAATCTTCACTGATCTTGCGCTCCACCAGCAGCAGGTTGCGGCTGTGTTGCGACAAGGCCAGGGCGTCCTGGGCGATCTCGGTCAGCAGCAGGTCGATCTGGCTGATGCCGAACAGGTCATCGCCCACCGTCAGGCCAAGCTGCAGTTGCAGAGTGATGCCGCTGTCCGCCACTTCGATCTGCAGGGCATGGCCCAGGGCGCGCAGCAACTCGCCGCAGCAGATGGCGTTGGTCAAGTAGTCTTCGCCGCTGTCTTCGCTGTGGAACAGCATCAACGTGCTGCCGTCGTTCAGGGTGTGCAATTCGCTCTGGTAGAGCGAGGCGGCCTGGTCGAGGCAGTCGCGGTAGCGTTCCAGCAGTTCCGTCAAACGGGCGCGGGGCAGGCGGCGCAGTTGGTCCTGGGCACCCAGCTGCACGGCGAGTACGGCGCTGTACTGCGGCTCGGTGCTTTTGGCCGGAAGCGGTTTCGGCGCTGCCGCAGGCGCGGCGTCGGCGGTGTCGCGCAGGTCGGCAAACGGGTCTTCGTCGTCCAGCTCGTCTTCTTCGGCCTTGATCACGTGCCGCGGCGCAGGCTTCAAACCCGCGACCGGAGCGCTGTCGTCAAAGCCTGGGTCACGCAGGTCACGAACCTCAAACTCAGGCTCGTCGTTGTAGTCGGCGTCGTCGTACTCCGGCTCGGGCTCGGGTTGAACCTCAGGCACGGTCGGCTCCGGGGCGAAGCTGGCATGCAGCTGGCGCGCGAGGTCGCCGATTTCGTCCTGGCGGTCGGTGGCCGGGGTGTGTTCGTCGATATCGCGTAGCCAGATACGCAGCTGCATCAGCGGCGTGGAGATATGCCGCCCGAGGCGCAGGCTCAACGCCAGGGCCAGGGCCAGCAGGATCGCGCTCAGGATGCCCATGCTTTGCAGGCTGATGGTCATCGGCTGTTGGAACTGTTGCATGTCCAGGCTGATGCGCAATTGGCCGGCTTTTACGTCCTGGAACGTGATATTGCTCTGATACAAACCTTCGGCTTCCCCCAGCAGGCCGTTTTTCGGGCGCTGCCCGGCTTCGGCCATGATCCGGTTGTCCACGCTATAAATAGCGGCGTGGGCCACCAACGGGTTCTTGGTCAGGTTGTTGAGCAGCACGTTGAGGCTGAGGATGTCGTTGGACACCAGCAACTCAGTCGCCGAGGTGGCGGTCTGGGTGGTCAAGCTCTCGCCCAGGGCGTCGGCTTGCTCGTGCATGGCCTGCTTGAATTGCAAACCCATCACGCAGGCGTAGATCACCAGGGCCAGAGCGACCAGGATGACGTTATGGCTGGCGATGCGTAATGCGATCGGTACACGGCGGTGGCGCAGTGCCCGGAAGATCAGCAGGAAGAAGTTATCGGTTTTTACTGGCGTGGGCCGGTTCACTTGCGCTCGGCTCTTGGTCCGTGAAGTTGACGCGCAGTATAGCGACAGGCCCATGACCGGCAAAGCGCTGGCTGTGCCCGATGGTCACTGAAAGTGGGTAGAATGCGGTTTTTTTCCAGCCTGGGGGTGCGCTTTGCGCGAAATTGTCCTGATCAACATCACAGGTCTTGACCGACCGGGTCTCACCGCTGCCATTACCGGCGTTCTGGCCCAGGGTGGTGTGAACATTCTCGACATCGGCCAGGCGGTGATCCACGACACGCTGTCGTTCGGCATCCTGGTGGAAATCCCCAGCACCGAGCAGGCGTCCTCGGTACTCAAGGACATCCTGTTTACGGCCTACAAGCTGGATCAGCAGGTGCGCTTCACGCCGGTGTCCGAGGCCGATTACCAGCATTGGGTCGAAGGACAGGGCAAGAAACGCCATATCGTTACGTTGCTTACCCGCAAGGTCACGGCCGAACAGCTGCAGCGCGTGAGCTCGATCACCGCGCATTACGGTTTGAACATCGACCATATCGACCGTCTGTCGGGTCGCATGCCGCTGGATACGCCAGCGGACAAAGGCAAGGGCTGTATCGAGTTCTCCGTGCGGGGTGAGCCGGCCGATGCGCAAGCGCTGCGCGCCGAGTTCCTCAGCGTGGCCCAGGAGCTGAATGTCGACATCGCCTTCCAGGAAGATTCGCTGTTCCGGCGCAACCGTCGCCTGGCGGTGTTCGACATGGACTCCACGCTGATCGAAGCCGAAGTCATCGACGAACTGGCCAAGGCCGCCGGTGTGGGCGAGCAGGTCTCGGAAATTACCGAGCGCGCGATGGCCGGTGAACTGGATTTTCGTGCCAGCTTCAAGGAGCGCCTGGCGCTGCTCAAAGGCCTGGATGTGAGCGTGCTCGACTCAATCGGCGCCTCCCTACGCCTGACCGAAGGCGCCGAAACCCTGTTTGCCGAACTCAAGCGCCTGGGCTACAAGACCGCCATCCTGTCCGGCGGCTTCACCTACTTTGCCAAACAGTTGCAGGCCAAACTGGGCATTGACTATGTGTTCGCCAACGAGCTGGAAGTGGCGGATGGCAAAGTGACCGGCGTGGCCGTGGAGCCGATTGTCGACGCACAGCGCAAGGCAGACCTGCTCAAGGAGTTGGCGCACAAGGAAGGCTTGCGTCTGGAACAGACCATCGCAGTCGGCGACGGCGCGAACGACTTGCCGATGCTGGCGATTGCGGGGTTGGGTGTGGCGTTCCGCGCCAAGCCATTGGTCAAGCAATCGGCCAAGCAGGCGATTTCGACCTTGGGGTTGGATGGGGTGCTGTATCTGCTGGGCTTGCGCGACCGCGATGGTCAGCTTTAACTGACTCAATGCGGTAAAAAAAATGTGGGAGGGGGCTTGCCCCCGATAGCGGTGGGTCAGTGAGCGATGTGCTGACTGATACTCCGCCATCGGGGGCAAGCCCCCTCCCACATTGGTTTTGCGTCCGGCTTCAGGCTTTAGGTGAACCGATGCCCTGGCCCATTTGCACCGGCGTACCCGCCGCCAGCTCTTGCGCCCACTGCACCTGATCCGGTCCGAACAGCACGATGGCGGTTGAGCCCAGCTTGAAGCGACCCAACTCAGCGCCTTTCTCCAAGTGGATCGGTGCGCGGGCAGCTTCGTCATAGCGGAAGGTTTTCAGCTCGCGCTTGGGGGGCGTAACCAGCCCGGCCCACACCGTCTCAATCGACGCCACGATCATCGCGCCCACCAACACCACGGCCATCGGGCCGCGTTCGGTGTCGAACAGGCAGACCACCCGCTCGTTACGCGCAAACAACTCCGGTACGTTTTCGGCGGTGGTCTGGTTCACCGAGAAAATCCGCCCCGGCACATAGACCATCTCGCGCAAGGTACCGGCCAGCGGCATATGCACGCGGTGATAGTCCTTGGGCGACAGATAGATGGTGGCGAAGTCGCCGCCCATGAACGGCGCCGCCAGCGCTGCGTCGCCGCCCAGCAGTTCCAATACGCTGAAACTGTGGCCCTTGGCCTGGAATACACGGCCGTGTTCGATCGGGCCAAGCTGGCTGACCGCGCCATCGGCCGGGCTCAGTACGGCGCCCGGGGTTTGATCCAGTGGGCGCGCACCGTCTTTCAGCGCACGGGTGAAGAAGGCGTTGAAGTGCTCGTAGGCAGTCACGTCTTCCACCAGTGCCTGGGACATGTCCACTTGGTAACGCTTGGCGAACCAACGGGTGAAGGCGTTCTTGAACCAGTGCACGCGGCACTCGGCGATGCAGCCGGCCAAGCGCGACAGCAGGTGGTGCGGCAGCAGGTACTGACTGAGGATAAACAACTGCTTTTTCATTAAGTGTCCTTGAACTTCAAATCTCGACGGGGGTGTCGGGGTGGTTGCCCCATTCGCCCCAGGAACCGGCATAACCTTTGACGCGTGGATAACCGAGCGCCTTGGCCACCAGGTAGGTGAAGCCAGAGCGGTGGTGGGTCTGGCAGTGGGTGATGATTTCTTTATCGCGGGTCAGCCCGAGGTCTTCGAGCACCTGCGGCATGTCGCGGCGGATGCGCAGGCTGCGCGCCTTGTCCATACCGGCGGTCCATTCGAAGTTCACCGCGCCGGGGATGTGCCCCCCTTTGGCCGCGAGCACTTTTTCGCCGGAATATTCCAGCGGGCCGCGGGCGTCCCAGATACCCAGGTCGGCCGCGCCGAGCCGGCTTTGCAGGTATTCGCGGGTGGCGGTGGGACCGTCGTGCAGCGTAAGGCTCACCGGCCCGCCAACAGGCGCGGGTACATCGGTGGAAACCGGGTGGTTTTCCTCCAGCCACGCCAGAAGGCCGCCGTCGAGGTAGTGATACTTCTGGTGGCCGATGACATCGAGCAACCAGATAAAGCGCCCGGCCCAGCCGCCGCCTTCGTCGTCATAGACCACATAGGTGGCGTCGGGGGTGTGGCCCAGCTCGCCGAACAGCTTTTCCAGGTAGGCCTTGTGCGGCAGCAGGCCTGGCGCGGGCGGCTGGCCCAATTGGGTGCGCTTGGGGTCAACGAAATGCGCGCCGGGGATGTGTCCTTCGGCGTAGCGGGCGGCACTGGTGAGGTCCACCACAATCAGGTGTTCGGCATTCAGGCGACCTTGCAGGTCGCTGCATTCGATCACCAGCGGCAAGCCAGAGAAGTCAGGCATGTGAGGTCTCCTGGGCACAAATGTTGGCGATAAAGGAGGGCGATTGTAGCGCAAGCATCAGGCGCTGCGGTTGGTAAAGCTGTGCAGGGCTTTTTCGATGCATTGCGCGGTTTTGCCGAAGGCTTGCACGGTGGTTTCCGAGAACGGCCCGCCGCCCTGGTCCGCCACCATCAGCATCACCACCCGGCCATTGCAGCTCAGCGAGCGCAGCAACAGGTGTTCGCCGGTAAACAGGCGGCGCAGGATCGGCGGCAGCAGAGCCGAGAACTGCGCATGGTTGTCCGGTCCGAGACGCACCTGCGCGGATTTTTCCAGCAGGCGTTGCAGCAGCGTGCTGTTGACGACGTCCAGGCTCAGGTTGGCAGCGTCCCTGGGCAGGCCATCGGCCTGATGCACACGCAAGGTACTCAAGGCGCGATCCGCCATGAACAGCAATACGCGTTGCATGCCGCTGGCGACCAGGGCTTCCTTGGCGCAAGTGGTCAGGTGCATCGCATTGGCAAAGCGGCTCGGTTCGACCAGCAGCTCGGTGCAGCGGTTGCGCCACACCGCCAGGGCTTCGGCAGTGGGAGGCGGCGCGGGCAGCAAGCCACGGTGGACTTTTTGCACATGCCACGGCCAGATCAGCGACAAGGCCGGGTGCCAGAGGTCGGGCATCAAGGTGCTGCGCGCGCTGGTCACCGCTTGCTGGTGAACCTGCTGCTGCACATCACCCAGTGGCTCCTGCAGGTAAAGCGCCGTGAGGTATTGCCAGCGCTCGGTGTGCGGGCAGGTCCAGGACTCTTGCGCCGACATCGCCAGGCCGTTGGCCAATAGCACGGTGTTGGCCGGCTGGTTCAGCCAGCGGCGCAGGTTGGGCTCGGCGTCGAGCAATTGCTGGTGGCGCAGGGGGTCGTCCTCGCGGGCGATACGCAATGCCTTGACCAGCAGGCGCTGCTCGCCCAGCAGCAGGTTATAACCCTGGGACACCCAGATCGGCAGGTGCCAGGCTGCGGTCAGGCCGAGGCACAGGTCCAGCAGGCGCACGCCGAACAGTTGCTGCTCGACCTGGCGCGCCGACTCGCCCTTATGGATCACCCGCAGCTCCCATTCTTCCAGAAGCTTGGGATAGGCGACGGCCATCGGCCACAACGGTGACAGAAACAGCAGGCTGCCCCAATGAATGTCCTGCCACAAGCGCGCCAGGCGGCTGCCGAACAAGCCGTTGGCTTGCTGCGAGGCATGCTGGCTGACCAGCAGCAGTTGGCGCAGCGCCACGGGAATTTCAGCGGCCGGCACCGAAGGCAGGCGCGCCAGCAGCTCCTCGGCGCGTTTGAGGCCGAGGCGGTTGAGCGCCACTTCGAGGTTTTCCGCAGGTTCCGCGAGGCTGCCGTGAGTCTGGCTGTTGGCCTCGCGCATTACGCTGAGCACCAGGGCCGGGCTGTTTTGCATCAGCTCGGCAATGTCCCTCAGTGAGCTGCGACTGTCGCGAATGGCTTTGCACACGCGCTCATGGCTGGCCCGGGGGACCGGCAGCAGTACATCGTCCAGGCGCTTGATCCAGGCGGCAAGGGTGGTGGGTTTTGCAGTTGGGACTGTCGTTTCATTAGCCATGATTGGGGCGCGATCATCACGTGGGTTCAACACACCCGGAACGGGCTCAATTGGCTTTTCGCCTTAACGGGCTATAGTCTGGCGCAGTTTTGCCGATAAGTAGAACAAGAGTTTTTCAGCAGCACCCACTATGTCCATGAACCCGACGGCGCAAGTACAGATCCCCTATGGCTAAAATTATCGGCATCATTGTCGTCCTCGCAAGTGTGCTCGGTGGGTATGTCCTGTCCCACGGTAAAATTGCCGCGCTGATTCAGCCTTTTGAAGTGATGATCATTGGCGGCGCCGCCTTTGGTGCCTTCCTGCAGGCCAACCCCGGCTACATGACCATGCACGTGATCAAGAAGTCGCTGGGCATGTTCAGCTCGCGCTTCTCCCACACCTTCTATCTGGAAGTGCTGGGGCTGGTCTACGAGATCCTCAACAAGAGCCGCCGCGAAGGCATGATGGCCATTGAAGGCGATATCGAAGACGCCGCCGCCAGCCCGATTTTCGCCAAGTACCCGGCCGTGCTCAAAGACGAGCGCATGACCGCGTATATCTGCGATTACCTGCGCATCATGTCCTCCGGCAACATGGCGCCCCATGAACTCGAAGGCCTGTTCGACATGGAGCTGTTCAGCCTCAAGGAAGAGCTGGAGCATCCGTCCCACGCCGTGACCGGCATCGCCGACGGCATGCCCGGTTTCGGTATTGTCGCGGCGGTACTGGGTATCGTGGTGACCATGGCCTCCCTCGGCGAGGGCGACCAAGCGGCTATCGGTATGCACGTCGGCGCGGCGTTGGTGGGTACCTTCTTCGGTATTCTGGCGGCGTACGGTTTCTTCGGCCCGCTGGCGACGTCGCTGGCCCACGATGCCAAGGAAGAGATCAACCTCTACGAAGCGATCAAGGCGTGCCTGGTGGCATCGGCATCCGGCATGCCGCCATCGCTGGCGGTCGAGTTCGGGCGCAAAGTGCTGTACCCGAAACATCGCCCAAGCTTCTCCGAGCTGGAGCAAGCGGTTCGCGGTCGCTAAGCCATGGAAAACAATCAGCCAATCATCATCAAGCGCGTCAAGCGCTTCGCTGCGGGGCACCATGGCGGCGCCTGGAAAATCGCCTTCGCCGACTTCGCGACGGCGATGATGGCGTTCTTCCTGGTGCTGTGGCTGATGTCCACCGCTACCCCGGAACAGAAGATCGCCATTGCGGGCTACTTCAAGGACCCGATTGGTTTTTCGGAAAGTGGTACGCCCTTCGTGATCGACCTGGGCGGATCGCCGCAGTTGGCGCCCGAGCGCACCATCAACCCGGAAGTGCAGACCGAATCGCCCCAGGAGAAAATCCCGATCGAGCGCGATACGGTCGAAACCATGGCCGAGCAGGTCGAGAAAGAGCGCTTGGAGCTGTTGTTGCAAGAACTGCAGACCAAGGTCGAAGAAAACCCGCAACTGCTCAAGTTCAAGGATCAGATTTCCTTCGAGATTACCCCGGAAGGCTTGCGTATCCAGATCACTGACGCCGCCAACCGGCCGATGTTCGATTCCGGCAGCGCACGCTTGAAGCCGTATTTCGAAGATATCCTGCTGGCCATGGCTGACACCATCAAGGCGGTGCCGAACAAGATCAGCATCAGCGGCCACACCGATGCCAAGCCTTATGCGGGGCAGGGCGACTTCGGCAACTGGGAACTCTCGGCCAACCGTGCCAACGCCGCCCGCCGTGCGCTGGTGGCTGGCAGCTACCCGGACCCGCAAGTGGCGCGGGTGGTAGGTTTTGCTTCATCGCAGCTGTTCGATCCCAAAGAGCCGTTCAACCCGATCAACCGTCGCATCGATATCGTCGTGCTGACCAAAAAGGCCCAGCGTGCGATTGAAGGCGACCAGCCGCCACCGCCGGCCCAGGGCGAAGGCGCCCCCGGTGAAGTGCCGGCGGACCCGAATGCGCTGCCGCCAGGGCAGGAGCCGCTGCCGGCCCATGAACTGCGGCAGAAGCTGAACCTGTTTGATGACGGTGGTGTGAAAGAGCCGACGGCGCCTGCGCCGGGGTCCTGAACGCCAGATACAAGAAGGCCGCGATAATCGCGGCCTTCTTGTATCTGGCGTCTCATTGTAGGAGCGAGCTTGCTCGCGAAAAACGTCAACGATAACGCGTGTATTCAGGATGCCCGCGTTGCGCTTGGTGGCTTCGCGAGCAAGCTCGCTCCTACAGAGTTGGCGGCCTAGTAACTGCTCTCAGGCAAACTCGCAATAATCGACCGATAACTGTTCATCCGCTGCTGCTGCACGCGACCATCCTCCAGGGCCTTGAGCAAGGCACAGCCCGGCTCGCGGTCGTGTTTGCAGTCGCGGAAGCGGCAGGTGCCGATCAGGTCGTTGAACTCGATAAAGCCTGCTTCCACATCGCTGCGACTGACATGCCCGAGGCCGAATTCACGGATACCCGGGGAGTCGATCAGCTCACCGCCACCGGGGAAGTGGAACAGCCGTGCGGTGGTGGTGGTGTGCGTGCCCTGGCCGGACAGCTCCGACAGCGGGCCGACGCGGGTGTCGACTTCCGGCAGCAGGCTGTTGACCAGCGACGACTTGCCCACGCCGGACTGGCCGACAAACACGCTGATACGCCCGTCCAGCTGCTGTTGCAGCTGTTCCATGCCGTTGCCGTGATGGGCCGAGACTTCCAGCACCGGGTAACCCAGGGTGCGGTAGACCGCCAGCAGCGCGTTGAGCGCCGGAGCGTTTTGCTCGTCGATCAAGTCGAACTTGTTCAGCAGCAGCAGTGGGCGGATGCCGGCATGCTCGGCGGCGACCAGGTAGCGGTCGATCAGGTTGGCGTGGGGCTCGGGCAGCGGCGCGAACACGATCACGATCATGTCGACGTTGGCCGCCACCGGCTTGAGCTGGCCGCGGCTGTCGGGGCGGCGCAGTTCGGTGCTGCGTGGCAACTGGGCGACGATCACGCCGATGCCCTGGTTGCCGGCACGCCATACCACCTTGTCGCCGGTCACCAGCGCAGGCAGGTTGGCGCGCAAATGGCAGCGGGAGACTTGGCCGGCGAGGTCGCCTTCCAGCGCCTCGACCTCGACCTGCACGCCGAAGTGCGCGATCACCAGGCCCGTTTGTTCAGGCCCCAGGTCGCCGCCTTCAAGCGCTTCCACGGCGGAGGATTCACGTTTGGCGGCGCGTGCTGCGCGCTCGCCTTGAATCTTTTCGATGCGCCAGTTTTGGCGACGATTGAGCTGGCGTTTGGCCATTGGTGTTCCGTGTCGATAATGCAAAAGTTGGGTGAAACGGTCGCGAGTCTAGCACGGCGCCGCCTGCTAAACTGCCCGGCTAAGCCAAGGTGCCAAGAGAATCAAGCCATGCAAAACCCACAGAACCTGATTTGGATCGATCTGGAAATGACCGGTCTGAATCCTGACACCGACGTCATCATTGAGATGGCGACGATTGTCACCGACAGCAACCTCAACACGTTGGCTGAAGGTCCGGTCATCGCCATCCACCACAGCGATGCCGTGCTGGCCACCATGGACGAGTGGAATACCCGCACCCACGGTAACTCGGGCCTGACCCAGCGTGTACGCGACAGCCGCATCAGCATGGCCGAAGCCGAAGCCGAAACCATCGCCTTCCTGCAAAAATGGGTGCCCAAGGGCAAGTCACCGATCTGCGGCAACAGCATCTGCCAGGACCGTCGCTTCCTTTATACGCACATGAAGGGGTTGGAAAGCTATTTCCACTACCGCAACCTGGACGTGTCCACCTTGAAAGAGCTGGCTGCGCGCTGGGCGCCGGAGGTCAAGGACAGCTTCCATAAAGGCAGTACGCACCTGGCACTGGATGATATTCGCGAGTCGATTGCCGAGCTGCAGCATTACCGCAAGCATTTCATCAAGGCTTGATGATGTAGCGCCTGGGCTGGCGCTTTCGCGGGCAAGCCCACTCCCACACTTGCCCGCGTTGTCATGACGAAGGCAGTACAAATGTGGGAGGGGGCTTGCCCCCGATGGCCAACGACTCGGTTTATCGTCTTGCGCCCCCTTTTGGTGCCATCACCAAATGATTAGACTGCCGGCCTCCCTGCAAGGATCGCCATCATGCTGCTGATGCTCTACCTCATCGCCATCACCGCCGAAGCCATGACGGGCGCCTTGTCCGCCGGTCGGCGTGGCATGGACTGGTTTGGCGTGGTGCTGATCGCCTGCGTGACGGCGCTGGGTGGCGGGTCGGTGCGCGACATGCTGCTGGGGCATTACCCGCTGACCTGGGTCAAGCACCCCGAATACCTGGTGCTGACCTCCATCGCCGCACTGGTGACCATCTTCATTGCACCGCTGATGCGCCGCCTGCGTTCGCTGTTCCTGGCGCTGGATGCCGTGGGGTTGGTGGCGTTCACCTTGATCGGCTGCATGACCGCCCTGGAAATGGGGCATGGCATGTTGGTTGCGTCGGTCAGTGGCGTGATCACCGGCGTATTCGGCGGCATCCTGCGGGATATCTTCTGTAACGACATCCCGCTGATCTTCCGGCGTGAGCTGTATGCCAGCGTGTCGTTCCTCGCTGCCTGGTTCTACTTGCTGTGCCTGTACCTGGAATTGCCCAGCGAACAGGCGATTCTGCTGACCTTGTTCAGCGGCTTTCTATTACGCTTGCTGGCGATCCGGTTTCATTGGGAAATGCCCAAGTTCGTCTACAACGACGACGTCCACTAGCGAGCGGCGTGCTGGTTCAGCGCCCATTCCACATGCTCGCGCACCAGTTCCGACGGGTAGTCGCGCCGCGCTTTCAAGGCTTGCAGCACCGGAATGCTCGACGGGGCGTTACCCAAGCCCACCGCCAGGTTGCGCAGCCAGCGCTCGTATCCGGCGCGGCGCAAGGGTGAGCCTTCGGTGCTGCTGAGGAATTTATCCTCGTCCCACATAAACAGTTCAGCCAGTTCTGCGTTATCCAGATTGTGCCGTGGCTTGAAATCGCTTTCGCTGCTGGGCCGGGCGAAACGATTCCATGGGCAAACGATCTGACAGTCATCGCAGCCAAATACCCGATTGCCGATCAACGGGCGCAGGTCCTCGGGGATGGCGCTCTTGAGTTCGATGGTCAGGTAGGAAATACAGCGTCGGGCATCCAGCACGTAAGGGCCGACGAATGCGTTGGTAGGGCAGATGTCCAGGCACGCGGTACAGCGGCCGCAATGTTCGGTGGCATGGGGTGGGTCTACCGGCAACGGCAAATCGACAAACAGCTCGCTCAGGAAGAAGTAGCTGCCGGCCTTGCGATTGAGCACCAGGGTGTTTTTGCCGATCCAGCCGAGGCCAGCCTGCTCGGCGATGGCTTTTTCCAGCACCGGTGCGCTGTCGACAAAGGCACGAAAGCCAAAGGGCCCGATCTGCGCCTGGATACGGTCGGCCAGTTGCTGCACGCGCTTGCGAATCAGCTTGTGATAGTCACGGCCCAGGGCGTAGCGCGAGACATAGGCTTTTTCCGGCTCGGCCAGCCGTTGCGCCATTTGAGTATCACCGGGCAGGTAATCCATGCGCAGTGACACCACCCGCAAGGTACCTGGTACCAGTTCGTCGGGGTGGGAGCGCTTGCTGCCATGGGCGCCCATGTAGTCCATCTCGCCGTGATAGCCCGCGTCGAGCCAGCGTTGCAGGTGCTGTTCATGCTCGGCCAGGTCCAGGCCGCTGATGCCGACTTGTTGGAAGCCCAGCTCGCGGCCCCAGTCTTTGATCGATTGGGCGAGGGCGGGCAGATCGGAGGTAATAGCGGGCATGAGACACGGGAAACCACAGGTTAGATGCGTATAATTCTGCCAGACATCGGAGCTTGAAGACGCATGCCTCAGACAAAACACGAAATAACCGACGTTCAGCTTCTTTTGCCAGGCCACTTGCCGCAACTGGCTGCACGTTCTGTAGACGCCCATAAAGGCCAGTTTGGCCATCTGTTGGTGATCGGCGGCGACCGCGGCTTTGGCGGCGCAGCGTTGCTCAGTAGCGAAAGTGCGTTGCGCAGCGGCGCCGGCATGGTGTCCCTGGCGACCCGTGCCGAGCACGTGCCGGCCGCGTTGGCCCGTTTGCCGGAAGTCATGACCGTGGGCGTAAGTTCGGCCAACCAGTTGATGGGGTTGCTGGAGAAAATCTCGGTGATCGTTATCGGCCCCGGCCTGGGCGCAGCGTCCTGGGGTAAAAGCCTGTTGTCCGTGGCGGCTAATGCCCGGCTGCCGCAAGTCTGGGACGCCGATGCGCTCAATCAGCTGGCGGCTGGCGGCGTGAGTCTGCCGGCCCATTGTGTGATCACACCGCATCCGGGCGAAGCTGCGCGCTTGCTGGGGATTTCCACCGCCGACGTTCAGGCCGACCGCCTTGAGGCGGTGCGTGCGTTGAGTCGTCAATTCAACGCAGTGGCTGTGCTCAAGGGTGCTGGCAGTTTGATTGCTAGCCCGGACGGTCGCGTTTCCCGTTGTGACCAAGGCCATCCCGCCATGGCCACGGCCGGTCTCGGTGACGTCCTCGCCGGCCTGGTGGGCGCCTTGTTGGCCCAAGGCATGCCGGCTTATGAGTCAAGTTGCCTGGCCGTGTGGTTGCATGCCACGGCGGGGGATCGCCAGGGCACATTCGGACGCGGGCTTGCCGCGAGCGACCTGATACCTGCCATTCGTCAATTGCTGGAGGAACACTCGCCGTGCCTGAAGTAACTCTTTTCCTGGCTGATGAAGACGCGATGGTCGCGCTCGGTCACGCTATTGCGCGGGTGACCGGCGGGGCGGGGCTGATCTTCCTCGAAGGTGACCTGGGCGCGGGCAAGACCACGCTGTCCCGGGGCATCATTCGCGGTTTGGGCCATACCGGTGCGGTGAAAAGCCCGACGTTCACCCTGGTCGAACCCTACGAGATCGGTGACGTGCGCGCCTTCCACTTCGACCTCTATCGCCTGGTCGATCCTGAAGAGCTGGAGTTCATGGGCATCCGTGATTACTTCGACGAAGACGCGTTGTGCCTGATCGAGTGGCCAAATAAAGGCACAGGCTTTTTGCCAAAGCCTGACATGACCATTACCATTACGCCGCATGAGCACGGACGTCAGCTGAAGTTGTTGCCCCAGAGCCCGCGCGCTGAGTCGTGGTGTACCGCTCTGGCATTGGAATTCAAATAATTGGTGGGGTTAGGTATGCGCTTTCGCGCGTTGGTTGCTGTCGTGGGGGTGTTGCTTGCGGCAATGACTGTCAATGCTCTGGCTGCTTCACAGGTGAAGAGTGTTCGCCTGTGGCGAGCGCCGGATAACACGCGACTGGTGTTCGACCTGTCGGGTCCGGTCCAGCACAGTGTCTTTACCCTTACGGCGCCTGATCGCCTGGTGATCGATATCAACGGTGCGACCCTGGCCGCGCCCTTGAAAGTCTCCACCGCCAACACCCCGATTACGATGATGCGCTCGGCCCAGCGCACGCCAACCGATTTGCGCGTGGTCATCGACCTGAAAAAGGCGGTCACCCCCAAAAGCTTCTCTCTGGCGCCGAACGCTCAATATGGCAACCGCCTGGTGGTCGACCTGTTCGACAACCCCGCCGATGCCGCACCGCCGCCTGCGCCGACGCCCAGCGTGGCGACGGTGCCTGCGGTGCCGGTCAACCCCTCGCAGCCGCAGGTCAAGCTGCCACCGCCGCCGCCCGCTCCGGCAGGCAAGCGCGACATTATCGTGGTGATCGACGCTGGCCACGGTGGCGAAGACCCGGGCGCTTCCGGGTCGCGCGGTCAGCATGAAAAAGACGTGGTGCTGGCCATCGCTCGCGAGCTGCAGCGTCAGGTCAACGGCATGAAAGGTTATCGCGCCGAGCTGACCCGTACCGGCGACTACTTCATCCCGTTGCGCGGGCGCACCGAAATCGCCCGCAAGAAAGGCGCGGACCTGTTCGTATCGATCCACGCCGACGCCGCCCCTTCCTCCGCAGCGTTCGGTGCATCGGTGTTTGCCTTGTCCGATCGTGGCGCCACGTCCGAGACCGCGCGTTGGCTGGCCGACAGCGAAAACCGTTCCGACTTGATCGGCGGGGCCGGCAACGTCTCCCTCGATGACAAGGACAAAATGCTCGCCGGCGTACTGCTCGACCTGTCGATGACTGCCTCGCTGACGTCCAGCCTGAACGTCGGCCAGAAAGTCCTGAGTAACATTGGCCGGGTTACGTCGCTGCACAAGCAGCGCGTGGAACAAGCCGGGTTCATGGTGTTGAAGTCGCCGGACATCCCGTCGATCCTGGTCGAGACCGGGTTCATCTCCAACGCCAACGAGGCCTCGAAGCTGGCCAGTGCCAGCCACCAGCAGGCCTTGGCGCGCTCGATCAGTGCCGGCGTGCGCCAGTTCTTCCAGCAGAACCCGCCACCGGGCACTTACATCGCCTGGTTGCGTGACTCCGGCAAGATTGCCCAGGGCCCGCGCGACCACCGCGTGCAGCCCGGTGACACCGTCGCCATGCTGGCCGTACGTTTTCAGGTCACCCCCGCCGCCTTGCGCAGCGCCAATAACCTGAAAACCGACGAATTGAAAATCGGCCAGGTGTTGACCATCCCTGGCACCGAATTGGCGGCGCAGTAATGAGCGAATCTGTCTTGAACACCGGCTCGCGTATCGAACTGCTCAGCCCGCGTCTGGCGAACCAGATCGCCGCGGGCGAGGTGGTCGAGCGCCCGGCGTCGGTGATCAAGGAGCTGCTGGAAAACAGCATCGACTCCGGCGCCAAGCGCATTGACGTCGACGTGGAGCAGGGCGGCGTCAAGCTGCTGCGGGTGCGTGACGATGGCAGCGGCATCTCTTCAGATGACCTGCCGCTGGCCCTGGCCCGTCACGCCACCAGCAAGATCCGCGACCTGGAAGACCTGGAACGGGTGATGAGCCTGGGCTTTCGCGGTGAGGCCCTGGCTTCCATCAGCTCCGTGGCCCGCCTGACCCTGACGTCCCGCACGCGTGGTGCCGAACAGGCCTGGCAAGTGGAAACCGAAGGTCGCGACATGGCGCCCCGGGTCCAGCCGGCGGCCCATCCGGTGGGCACCTCGGTGGAGGTGCGCGACCTGTTCTTCAACACCCCGGCGCGACGCAAATTCCTCAAGGCCGAGAAAACCGAATTCGATCACCTGCAAGAAGTGATCAAGCGCCTGGCCCTGGCGCGTTTCGATGTGGCGTTTCATCTGCGCCACAACGGCAAGACCATCCTCAGCCTGCACGAAGCCAATGACGACGCTGCGCGCGCTCGACGAGTGGCGGCGGTGTGCGGTGGCGGGTTTCTGGAGCAGGCGCTGCCGATAGAAATCGAACGCAACGGCTTGCGCCTGTGGGGGTGGGTCGGTTTGCCGACCTTCTCGCGCAGCCAGGCCGACTTGCAGTACTTCTTCGTGAACGGCCGTGCGGTGCGCGACAAGCTGGTGGCCCACGCGGTGCGCCAGGCGTATCGCGACGTGTTGTTCAACGGCCGGCACCCGACGTTTGTGCTGTTTTTCGAGGTCGACCCTTCGGTGGTCGACGTCAACGTGCACCCGACCAAGCACGAAGTACGCTTCCGTGACGGGCGCATGGTGCATGACTTCCTCTACGGCACCTTGCACCGCGCCCTGGGCGACGTGCGTCCGGATGATCAGTTGTCTGCGCCCATCGTAACCGCAGTGGTTCGCCCAAGCGGCCCGGAGGCCGGTGAGTTCGGCCCCCAGGGCGAAATGAGTCTCGCCGGTAACCTGTTGCAATCATCGCAACCGCAGCCAAGTTACACGGCGCCCAACGCGGGAGCCGGTGCGGGTTATCAGTATCAATACACCCCGCGGCCGCAATCGACCGTGCCGGCGGCTGAGGCGCAGGCAGCCTACCGGGAGTTCTTCGCGCCGCTGCCGGGGGCTGAGCCGAGCACGGTTGCCCTGCCCGAGGGCGGCGGTGATATTCCGCCGCTGGGTTACGCGCTGGCGCAACTCAAAGGCATCTACATTCTTGCGGAAAACGCCCATGGCCTGGTGCTGGTGGACATGCACGCCGCCCACGAGCGGATCATGTACGAGCGCCTGAAGATTGCCATGGCCAGCGAGGGGCTCAGTGGCCAGCCATTGCTGGTGCCCGAATCCCTGGCAGTCAGTCAGCGTGAAGCCGATTGTGCCGAGGAACATCACGGCGTGTTCCAGAAGCTGGGTTTTGAACTGCAACGCCTGGGCCCGGAAACCCTGGCGATCCGCCAGATTCCCGCGCTGCTCAAGCAGGCAGAAGCCAACCGGCTGGTGGCCGACGTGCTGGCGGACCTGATGGAATACGGCACCAGCGACCGCATCCAGGCGCATATCAACGAATTGCTCGGCACCATGGCCTGTCACGGCGCCATCCGCGCCAACCGTCGACTGGCCCTGCCGGAAATGAACGGCCTGCTGCGCGACATGGAAAACACCGAGCGCAGCGGCCAATGCAACCATGGCCGACCGACCTGGACCCAGATGGGCCTGGATGATCTGGACAAACTGTTTCTGCGCGGTCGCTGATGAGTGCCTTGCCCCCCGCGATTTTCCTGATGGGCCCGACGGCCGCCGGAAAGACCGACCTGGCCATCGAGCTGACCAAGGTGTTGCCGTGCGAGCTGATCAGTGTCGACTCTGCCCTGGTTTACCGGGACATGGACATCGGCACGGCCAAGCCTTCGAAAGAGGTGCTGGCGCAGCATCCACACCGTCTGATCGACATCATCGGCCCGGCCCAGAGCTATTCGGCGGCAGATTTCCGTACCGACGCCCTGGCCGCCATGGCCGAAATCACCGCGCGGGGCAACATCCCGTTGCTGGTCGGCGGCACGATGCTCTATTACAAGGCTTTGCAGGAGGGCCTGGCGGATATGCCGCCCGCTGACGCCCAGGTGCGCGCCGAGCTTGAAGAGCAAGCGGCACGCCTTGGCTGGCAAGCCTTGCACGACCAGCTGGCGGCAGTAGATCCGGTGTCCGCGGCGCGCATCCACCCCAATGACCCCCAGCGCCTTACCCGCGCGCTGGAAGTCTGGCGCGTCAGCGGCCAGACCATGACTGAACACAGGCTGAAACAAACTGCGCAAAGTGCTGATGCAGGCGCATCTGGTCAGTCACAATTGCCCTATACTGTGGCGAACCTGGCCATTGCTCCGGCAAATCGCCAGGTGCTGCATGAACGAATTGCACAAAGATTCACAAATATGTTGGAACAGGGGTTTGTGGAGGAGGTCGTAGCTCTGCGTTCCAGAGGTGATCTGCACCCAGGGTTGCCTTCGATACGCGCTGTAGGCTACCGCCAAGTCTGGGATCATCTGGATGGCAAGCTGACGTCAGCCGACATGCAGGAGCGCGGCATCATTGCCACGCGCCAATTGGCGAAGCGCCAGTTCACCTGGCTGCGCAGCTGGAGCGATTTGCACTGGTTGGACAGCCTGGACAGCGACAATCTGTCACGCGCCTTGAAATACTTGGGAACGGTCTCCATATTGAGCTGAGTCCTTGCAATTGCCGTCTATCCTTGGGGGTGTGACGGCCATGAGCTATTTATTTTTCCGATTTTTTATTATTGATCCTTAAAGGAGTGCGGCACATGTCAAAAGGGCATTCGCTACAAGACCCTTACTTGAATACCTTACGTAAAGAGAAAGTGGGGGTTTCCATCTATCTGGTCAACGGTATCAAGTTGCAAGGTACGATCGAGTCGTTCGACCAGTTCGTAATTCTGTTGAAAAACACCGTCAGCCAGATGGTTTACAAACACGCTATCTCGACCGTCGTCCCTGTTCGTCCAATCCGTCTGCCTAGCGCAGCCGGTGATGAAGCAGCTGACGCTGAGCCAGGTAACGCCTGATAGGAGTCTCCTTTGTTCTTTGAGCGCCACGGTGGTGGTGAGCGAGTAATCCTCGTTCACTTGGATGGACAGGACCCTGAGGCGCGCGAAGATCCGCAGGAGTTTCAGGAGTTGGCGAATTCGGCCGGCGCCGAGACCGTTGCGTTTTTTAACGTGCCGCGTCATCGGCCAACCGCCAAATACCTGATTGGCAGCGGCAAGGTCGAGGAACTGCGCGACCTGGTCCACGCCGAAGAAGCCGATCTGGTGATCTTCAATCACACCCTCACGCCCAGTCAGGAACGTAACCTCGAACGCGTCTTCGAGTGTCGCGTGATCGACCGCACCGGCCTGATTCTCGATATCTTCGCTCAACGCGCGCGTACCCATGAAGGCAAGCTCCAGGTCGAACTGGCCCAGCTTGACCACATGAGCACCCGGCTGGTCCGCGGCTGGACTCACCTTGAGCGCCAGGGCGGCGGCATCGGCATGCGTGGTCCGGGTGAAACCCAGCTGGAAACCGACCGGCGTCTGCTGCGGGTTCGCCTGCGCCAGATCAAGGGCCGCCTGGAGAAAGTCCGCAGCCAGCGCGAGCAATCGCGCCGTGGCCGTTCGCGCGCGGATATCCCCACCGTGTCCCTGGTGGGCTACACCAACGCCGGCAAATCCACACTCTTCAACAACGTGACGAAATCGGACGTGTACGCGGCAGACCAACTGTTCGCCACGCTCGACCCAACCCTGCGCCGTCTGGACATCGACGACCTGGGGCCGATCGTTCTGGCCGATACCGTGGGTTTCATCCGGCATTTGCCGCACAAGCTGGTCGAGGCATTTCGGTCTACGCTCGAAGAGTCGAGCAATTCCGACCTGCTGTTGCACGTGATCGATGCGGCTGAACCGGATCGCATGCTGCAGATCGAGCAGGTGATGGTGGTGCTGGGCGAGATCGGTGCGCAAGACTTGCCGATCCTCGAGGTCTATAACAAACTCGATTTGCTTGAAGGCGTTGAGCCGCAAATCCAGCGCGACGAGAACGGCAAGCCCCAGCGGGTCTGGCTGTCGGCGCGTGATGGCAGTGGCCTGGAGCTGCTTGAGCAAGCCATTGCCGAATTGCTCGGCAGTGATTTGTTCGTCGGCACCTTGCGCTTGCCGCAGCGTTTTGCTCGACTGCGTGCACAGTTTTTCGAGCTGGGCGCGGTACAGAAAGAAGAACACGACGAAGAAGGTGTCAGCTTGCTGGCCGTTCGATTGCCGCGTTCGGAGCTCAATCGACTGGTCAGTCGCGAGGGTGTGGTACCGGCGGAGTTCATCGAGCAACACACTTTGCAATAAAAGCCTGAGAAAGCGGTTGTGCCGCAGTAGCAGGCATTCTGTAGCATTGGTCGGCGCGCCGTGGGTGCGTCTTTGCTTTATCAGATGGAGAGCGCTATGGCTTGGAATGAGCCGGGTGGCAACTCGAATAATCAGGATCCTTGGGGTGGTAAGCGCCGCAATAATGGCGACCGCAAGGGGCCGCCGGATCTCGACGAGGCCTTCCGAAAGCTGCAGGAAAGCCTGAATGGGTTGTTCGGTGGTGGAAAAAAACGCGGTGGTGACGAAGGTGGTCGCACGAGCAAGGGCGGTGGCTATGGCCTGCTGGGCCTGGGTCTTGTCGTGCTCGCGGCTGTCTGGCTGTACAGCGCGGTCTATGTGGTGGACGAGCAGGAGCAAGCCGTGGTGCTGCGCTTCGGCAAGTACTACGAGACAGTCGGGCCGGGCCTGAACATCTACTTCCCGCCGATCGACAAGAAGTACATGGAGAACGTCACGCGTGAGCGTGCCTACACCAAGCAGGGCCAGATGCTGACCGAAGACGAAAACATCGTCGAAGTGCCGCTGACCGTGCAGTACAAGATCAGCAACCTGCAGGACTTCGTGCTTAACGTCGATCAGCCGGAAATCAGCCTGCAACACGCAACCGAAAGTGCCTTGCGCCACGTGGTGGGTTCTACCGCCATGGACCAGGTACTGACCGAAGGGCGTGAATTGATGGCCAGCGAAATCAAGGAGCGCCTGCAACGCTTCCTCGATACCTATCGCACCGGTATTACCGTCACTCAGGTCAACGTACAGAGCGCTGCTGCACCGCGTGAAGTGCAGGAAGCCTTTGACGACGTGATCCGTGCCCGTGAAGACGAGCAGCGTTCGCGCAACCAGGCTGAAACCTACGCCAACGGCGTGGTGCCGGAAGCCCGTGGTCAGGCCCAGCGCATCCTTGAAGATGCCAACGGTTACCGCGACGAAGTGGTCTCCCGCGCCAAGGGTGAAGCAGACCGCTTTACCAAACTGGTTGCCGAGTACCGCAAGGCCCCTGAGGTGACCCGTGAGCGTCTGTACCTGGACACCATGCAGGAAGTCTTCAGCAACACCAGCAAGGTTCTCGTGACCGGCAGCAAGGGTGGGCAGAACAATCTGCTGTACCTGCCGCTGGACAAGATGATCGAAGGTGGTCGTAGTGGCACCAGCGCGCCGTCCACCGGTTCGAATGCCGCTGCCAACGAAGCGAGCGCCCGTGCGGCCGCTGACTTGCTGCAACAGCAAACACGTACCAGGGAGAGTCGTTGATGAGCAATAAATCGCTGACCGCCCTGATTGTGGGCGTCGTCGTGGTCATCGCTGCCTGGAACTGCTTCTACATCGTCGCTCAGACCGAGCGTGCGGTGCTGCTGCAATTCGGTCGCGTGGTCCAGGCGGATGTCCAGCCGGGCCTGCATGTGAAAGTCCCCTACGTCAACCAGGTGCGCAAGTTCGACGCCCGCCTGATGACGCTGGATGCACCGACACAACGCTTCCTGACCCTGGAAAAGAAAGCCGTGATGGTTGACGCCTACGCCAAGTGGCGCGTCAAGGATGCCGAGCGCTTCTACACCGCGACTTCCGGCCTCAAGCAGATTGCCGACGAGCGTTTGTCGCGCCGTCTGGAATCGGGCCTGCGTGACCAGTTTGGTAAGCGCACCCTGCACGAGGTGGTATCCGGTGAACGTGACGCGCTGATGGCTGACATCACCCGCTCGCTGAACACCATGGCCGAGAAAGAGCTGGGTATCGAAGTGGTCGATGTCCGGGTCAAGGCCATTGACCTGCCCAAGGAAGTGAACCGCAGCGTGTTCGAGCGCATGAGCACCGAGCGTGAGCGTGAGGCCCGTGAGCACCGCGCCAAGGGTAACGAGCTGGCTGAAGGGATCCGTGCGGATGCCGATCGTCAGCGCCGTGTACTGTTGGCTGAAGCCTACCGCGAGTCTGAAGAGGCCCGTGGTGATGGTGATGCTCAAGCGGCGGCGATCTACGCCAAGGCTTACGGCCAGGATCAGGAGTTCTACGCGTTCTACCGTAGCCTGCGTGCCTACCGTGAAAGCTTCGCGAACAAGACCGACGTCCTGGTGCTGGACCCAAGCAGCGACTTCTTCCGCTACCTGGAAAAGTCCAAGTAACAGGCCTGAGACTGTGTAGGAACTACTCCGTCGGGCGGCTAAAATGCCTGGCGGGGTGATCCTTTCAGAAAACGGGTGTATGATGCGGCAGCCGGGAAATTCCCGGCTTTTTTGCGTCTGCGTGTTCGATTCGGCAGGCGTGACAGTTTTTCGAGGAAAGTGCCCGACGAGGCCGGTTAGAGGTCGTTCGTCACGTCGCTCTTGCGCGTGGTTTATGCAGGCGGCATGTATTTTCTGCTTCACTCAAGGCTCGGCCGAGGGCTGGCCGCCCGGATCATAGGGGAATGGCGTAATGGCAACGGTAGACCGCTGGCTGCTGCCAGATGGCATCGAAGAAGTACTGCCACCAGAGGCTGCGCGCATCGAAGTTGCGCGTCGCCAGGTGTTGGATCTGTTCCAGAGCTGGGGTTACGAGTTTGTCGTGACCCCCCATATCGAGTACCTGGAATCCCTGCTGACCGGCGCGGGCCAGGACCTGGATCTGCGCACCTTCAAGGTCATCGACCCGCAATCGGGCCGGCAGATGGGGTTCCGTGCCGACATCACGCCGCAGGTGGCGCGCATCGATGCGCACACCCTGCGCCGCGAAGGCCCAAGCCGCCTGTGCTACGCCGGCAGCGTGCTGCATGCCCAGCCGCGGGCCTTGTCTTCTTCCCGTAGCCCGATCCAGTTGGGCGCCGAGTTGTATGGCGATGCGAGCCCGAGCAGCGACGTCGAAGTGATCAGCCTGATGCTGGCCATGTTGCAGTTGGCTGACGTGCCAGACGTACACATGGACCTTGGTCACGTCGGTATCTACCGTGGCCTGGCCCGTGCGGCCGGCTTGTCCGGTGAGGTCGAGCAACAGCTGTTCGACGCCCTGCAACGCAAGGCCATCGATGAAGTCATCGCCCTGACCGCCGGCGTGCCGGCTGAATTGGCCGACATGCTGCGTGCGCTGGTCAACCTGTGCGGTGGCCGTGAAGTGCTGGCGGCCGCACGTGAACGCCTGGCCAACGCGCCGGCGCCGGTGTTGGCTGCGCTGGACGATGTGCTGGCGATTGCCGAGCAGCTGTCGGCGCGTTTCCCGCAGTTGCCGCTGTATTTTGACCTGGGCGAGTTGCGCGGCTACCACTACCACACCGGTGTGGTGTTCGCGGTGTTTGTACCGGGTGTTGGCCAGGCCATCGCCCAGGGCGGTCGCTACGACGATATCGGCGCCGACTTCGGTCGCGCCCGCCCGGCGACGGGCTTTTCCACCGATTTGAAAACCCTGGTGACCCTGGGGCGTGCTGAGGTCGAGCTGCCGTCTGGTGGCATCTGGATGCCCGACAGTACGGACGCGGCACTCTGGCAGCAGGTTTGCCAGTTGCGCAGTGAGGGTCAGCGTGTCGTCCAGGCCTTGCCTGGGCAGCCATTGGCCGCCGCCCGTGAAGCGGACTGCGACCGGCAATTGATTCAGCAGAACGGGCTTTGGCAAGTATCGCCACTGGCTTCTTGAGTTTTCCTGCCGGCCATCGCCGGCACCAAGTTTGCGCGAATGAGGACAAGTGTTATGGGTAAGAATGTCGTAGTCCTGGGCACCCAGTGGGGTGATGAGGGCAAAGGCAAGATCGTTGATCTGCTGACCGAACATGCTGCCGCCGTAGTGCGCTACCAGGGTGGCCACAACGCGGGTCACACGCTGGTCATCGATGGCGAAAAAACCGTCTTGCACCTGATCCCTTCGGGCGTCCTGCGCGAAGGCGTGCAGTGCCTGATCGGCAACGGCGTGGTGGTTGCACCGGACGCCCTGTTGCGCGAGATCACCAAGCTGGAAGAGAAAGGCGTACCGGTGCGTGAGCGCCTGCGTATCAGCCCGTCCTGCCCGCTGATCCTGTCCTTCCACGTGGCGCTGGACCAGGCCCGTGAAAAGGCCCGTGGCGAGCTGAAGATCGGCACCACCGGTCGCGGCATCGGCCCGGCCTACGAAGACAAGGTGGCGCGTCGTGGCCTGCGTGTGGGCGACCTGCTCAACATGCCGCGCTTTGAAGACAAGCTGCGTGAACTGGTGGATTACCACAACTTCATGCTGGTGGGTTACTACAAAGAGCCGGCCATCGAGTTCGAAAAGACCCTGGCCGAGTGCAAGGAATACGCTGAGCTGCTCAAGCCGCTGATGCTGGACGTGACTGCCGAGCTGCACGACCTGCGTCGCGCCGGCAAGGACATCATGTTCGAAGGCGCCCAGGGTTCGTTGCTCGACATCGACCACGGCACCTACCCGTACGTGACCAGCTCCAACACCACCGCTGGCGGCGTTGCCACCGGTTCAGGCGTTGGCCCGATGTTCCTGGACTACATCCTGGGCATCACCAAGGCTTACACCACGCGCGTAGGTTCGGGCCCGTTCCCGACTGAGCTGTTCGACGAAGTCGGCGCCCACCTGGCCAAGCAAGGTCACGAGTTCGGTGCAACCACCGGCCGTGCCCGTCGTTGCGGCTGGTTCGATGCCGTTATCCTGCGTCGCGCTATCGATGTGAACAGCATTTCGGGCATCTGCCTGACCAAGCTGGACGTACTCGACGGTCTGGAGGCCATCAACATCTGCATCGGTTACAAGGACGCAGAGGGCAACGACGTTGCGCCAACCGACGCTGACAGCTACGTGGGCCTGCAGCCTGTGTACGAAGAAGTGCCGGGCTGGACCGAATCGACCGTGGGTGCCAAGACCCTCGAAGAGCTGCCAGCCAATGCACGTGCTTACATCAAGCGCGTTGAACAGCTGATTGGCGCACCGATCGACATTATTTCGACGGGCCCGGACCGCAACGAGACCATCGTTCTGCGTCACCCGTTCGCGTAATAAGCTGTTGATGTAAAAAGCAAAGGGCTCCTTCGGGAGCCCTTTGTCGTTTCTGCCGGGCAAACGGCACGACCCTTGCTGTATTTCCATCTTTCGAGGTGCTATCAAATTAATGGCACCCGTGGTGGAGGGATTTCCAGTGTCTGCCGTTCTCTCGTTGTTACAAAGCCGTCTGTTGCGGCCGGTGTTCGTTACCCTCGGTATCGCTCTTTTGGTGCAAGTGCTGGTGGCTGTCGCGCTGACGCGGAGCACGGTCACCGCCCTGGAGGCCGATTTGGGCAATCGCTTGGGCGTCGACAGTCAGAAGCTGTCCGGCGAATTGGCCCAGGCCGGCAAGGAAGTCACGTCCAGCCTGGACAGCTTATCCACCAGCACCCGTCAGCGTCTGACCGCCGGGCTTTCCACGCGTCTTCAGGAAGAGCAGAAGCAGTTGCGTGCGACCCTGGAGAAAGACCTGCAGGACTCTGCCAATGACATGGCGCAGTTGCTGGCGTCGGTGGCACCGCGTGCCATGTGGGACAGCGACGTGCCGACGTTGTCCGAATTTGCCCGGCGTGCCCAGCGCAATCCCAACGTGTTGTTCGTGGTCTATGACGACGCGGCGGGTGAGCACCTGACCCGTTACTTGAACCGTGAAAACCCGATCAACCAGGCCTTGTTGGCAAAAGGCGCGGGGGAGCGGGCTCTGGATAAGGTACTTGACGCGGCCAAGGCTGATCCTTCGGTGTATTACGTCGAAGCATCGATCAGCCCCAACGGCGTGGAGATCGGCAAGGTCCGCATGGGGGTTTCCACCGCTTCGGTTGAAGCTGACCTGCAGGCGTTGGATAAGCGTTTTGCCGCATTGATCGCCAATAGCGATCAATTGGTCGGTGACAGTCTCAAGGGCGCCGCGGCTGACAGCGCTGCGGCCATGGGCGCCAGGCTGCAATCGGCGCAAGCCACCGCCACCCAGATGACGGTCAATACCAGCGGGGCTGTACAGGAGGCCGCGGGCACCCTGCGTTGGCGCATCGGCATGGGGCTGGCGCTGGTCGGCCTGGGTGTACTGCTGCTGATCACCATCGTGCTGGGCCGTCGTGTGGTCAACCGCCTGAAACTGCTGATTGCCGCCATGGACGATCTGGCCGCCGGCGACGGCGACCTTACCAAGCGCGTGCAAATCAACAGCAAGGACGAAATCGGCGACATGGCTTCGGCGGTCAATCGCTTTGTGGATAAATTGCAGCCCATCGTGCGCGAGGCCGGAGACGTCGCCCAGCGCACGGGTGTGGAAATCGGCGCGATGACCTTGCGCAATGCCGGTGCCGATGCAGCGGCCGGCTTGCAGCGTGATGAGGTGGCAGAGAGTCTGCGTGCGCTGTCGCAAATGGCCGACGAGGCCCAGGCCGAAAGCCATGCCATGCAGGCGGCGCTGCAACAGGTCGTCGACATTCGCCAGGCGACGGATGAAAACTCACGCACCTCGGCCGAAGTCGGCAGTTTGATCGAGGCGCTGGCCGGGCAAGTGCAGGCGGGGTCCCAGGTTATCGAGCGCCTGGCCCAACAGAGCGAGCAGATTGAAGTGGTGCTGACGGTGATCCACGGCATCGCCGAGCAAACCAACCTGCTCGCCCTGAACGCGGCCATCGAAGCGGCGCGTGCGGGTGAAACAGGGCGCGGGTTTGCGGTGGTGGCGGACGAGGTTCGTGCGCTGGCCAGTAAAACCCAAAGCTCCACCGGTGACATCCAGGCACATATCGTGGCGTTGCAGCAGGGCGCGCGTGAGGCGGTGGAAACCATTGGCAAGGCCGGACGCCAGGCCAGTGAAGGGCTGCTGGTGCTGCGCGACAGCGTGCGCCTGCAACAGACGGTGCAGGCGTCGGTGGAGCAGGTGCACGCGGCGATCGGCCTGGCGACCCGCGCGGCCGAACATCAGGCTCAGGGCGCGCATGCCGTGCGTGGGCGGGTCGAGGTGATCCATGCGCAGGCCGAGCGTGCGGCGCAGGCGGTGGTGGAAACCACGGCCAGTGGCAAGGTGCTGGATGGGTTGGCGGCGCAGTTGAAGGCGAGCCTGGGGCAGTTTCGGGCTTAGGGTTGTCTGTGCCGGCCTCATCGGGGGCAATCCCCCTCCCACATTTGAATGTGTGCACAAATCAAGTGTGGGAGGGGCTTGCCCCCGATAGCGATCTCAGCGGCTCAGGTACATCCGAGTTGTTAACAGATAAACCGGCAACCCCGACACCAGAATCAACAACGCCGCATAAGGCGCCGCCGCCGCAAACTCCACATTCGAGGTATGCGCCCACACGGCGGTGGCCAAGGTGTTGAGCCCGGTCGGGCTGAGCAGCAAGGTCGCCGTCAATTCTTTCATCGCATCCAGAAACACCAGGGCGAACGCGGCGCCCAGTGCGGGGAAGATAATTGGCAATGTCACCCGGCAAAACGCACTGAAGGATGATGCGCCGAGCGTGCGTGCCGCTTCTTCCAGCTGGGGCGCGGCCTTGTTCAGCGCGGTGCGAATCGGCGCCTGGGCCAGTGGCAGAAACAACAGCGCATAGGCGATCAGCAACAGTGCCGAGGTCTGATACAGCGCCGGCACATAATGCAGGGCGAAATACACCAGGGTCAGGGCGATCACCAGGCCGGGCAGGGCGTGCAGCAGGTAGGGCAGGCGCTCAGCCCAGATCGCCAGTTGGCCTTTATAACGCACCACCAGCAAGCCGACCGGCACGGCCAGCACCAGGCACAACGCTGCGCCACCCAGGGAAAGCGCCAGGGACGACAACAACGCTTCGCTGATCTGGGCTACCGGAAATGCCGCCGACGAACCCACGGCCAGCCAGTAACCGAGCATCCCCAGCGGAATGCCGCTGCCGATGATCGCCAGCACCAGGCAATACAGCTGCCCAAGCGGCGCCCACTTGCCCAGTTTCACCTGTTCGGCATGCCGCGCCGCGCCCTGGCCGATGCGCACATGGCGGCCTTTGCCGCGCATGCGCAGCTCCAGCCACAACAAAGTCAGGCACATCGCCAGCAGTACCGCCGAGAGCATCGCCGCATTGGCGTTGCTGAATTCCAGCTCGAATTGCTGATAGATCGCGGTGGTAAAGGTCTGTAGGCCAATAATCGACAGAGCGCCGAACTCCACCAGCATGTGCAAGGCAATCAGCAGCGCGCCAGCCACCAAGGAGGGCCACAGCAGCGGCAAGGTAACGCGCCGGAACACGCCCCAGCGATTCAGCCCCAGGGTGCGCGCCGATTCTTCCAGGGCGGGATCGAGATTGCGCAGCGTCGCGGCCACCGGCAGGAATACCAGCGGGTATTTGGACAGCGACATCACCAGGATCGCGCCGCCGAGGCCTTCGAAGTTGGCACTCAGCGACACCCAGGTGAAGCTGCTGACAAATGCCGGCACCGCAAACGGCAGGCACAGGATCACCCCCCAAAGGCGGCGCCTAGGCAGGTTGCTGCGCTCCAGCAGCCAGGCGAGGGACAGGCCGACCACGCCGCACACCACCGTCACGCCGACCATCAGCGCCAGGGTGTTACGCAGTAGCCCGAACACATAAGGCCGCCACAGCAGATGCACTGCCTGCGCCCAGCCGGCTTGCCAGGCCTTGAGCCCGACATAGGCCAGCGGCAACAGGCTCAGGCCAACCAGCAACAGCACCGGCAACAGCAGCCAGATGGAGGGGCGTTTGCGCCGGGGACGAAAACCTGCGGCGCTGAGCGATGGGGTCATCAGTTCAGGCCAACGTCACGTTCCAGGTCCAGGGCCTCTTCTGCGTTGCCAAGGTCCGCGGGGGTGACTTTCGGCGGCTGCAGTTCGCTGAAAGGCTTGAGGCCACGATTGGACTGCATGCCTTTGCGCAGCGGGTATTCAGCCGAGGTGTTGGTGATCACGCGCTGGCCTTCTTCGCTGGCCATGAACGCCAACAGTTGCTGGGCTTCCTTGGGGTGCTTGCTGGATTTCAGCGCCGCAGCGGAAGACACCGTGATCAGGCCGCCGGCATCGCCGTCGGTGAAATAGTGCAGTTGGGAGTCGAGGTTGGTTTTCTCTTTCTTCAGGGCAAACCAGTAATAGTTGTTCACCAGTACAGTGGCCACTTCGCCGTTTTCCACGGCTTTGAGCGCAACCATGTTGTTGCTGTACACCTTGCCGAATGCGCGCAGGCCGGTCAGCCATTCTTCTGCGGCTTCACGCCCGTGCAGCTTGATGATCGCCACCGCTTGTTCCTGGAACGCGCCGCTGGTGGGGACGAAGCCAACCTTGCCTTGCCACTCGGGGCCGGCGAAATCCAGTACCGATTTGGGCAGGTCTTTTTCAGCAATCAGTTTGGGGTTGAAGGCGACGACGCGGGTGCGTGCGGTCACGCCCATCCAGTCGCCGTTACTGCCCACGTAATCCTTGGGCAGCACGTCGAGGGTGCTGGCATCGATTTTGGCCAGCAGGCCTTGCTCACCCAGTTTGTTCAGGGGCGGCGACTCTTCGGTGTAGATCACGTCGGCGGGGGAGCGGTCGCCTTCTTCGACGATTTGGCTGGCCAGCTGGTTGCTGCTGCCTTTGCGCACATTGACGTGAATGCCGGTCTTGGCTTCAAAGGTTTTGGCGAGTTCATCGCCGACTTCCTTGTGCTGGCCGTTGTAGAGGGTCAGGGAGACCTTGTCAGCGCAATAGGCAGCGGGCGAGAGCAGGGTCAGGCCGAGCAGAGTGATGGTCAGGCCGCGCAGAAGGGATGTCTTGAGACGGGTATCGCGGATCATCATCCGGGGTTTTCCTCACTTGTAAGATACAAATTCTTACAAGGATAAACGATAAAACTTCTCATGTGCGGATGAGCAGGCGCCACTGCCAAGTTTTAAACCCCAGAAACGAAAAAACCCGCTTTCGCGGGTTTGATCTGAATTTGGTGCCCAGGAGAAGACTCGAACTTCCACGACCTTGCGATCACCAGCACCTGAAGCTGGCGTGTCTACCAATTTCACCACCTGGGCATTATCAAGCAACGTTGCCGCTGTTGATGGGTCGAACTATACGGTGGGCTTTTTGATCTGTAAACCCCTGATTCAAAAAAATAAATCAAGTTTTACGTTAGAAATCAAAGGCCTGAAACGAAAAAACCCGCTTTCGCGGGTTTGATCTGAATTTGGTGCCCAGGAGAAGACTCGAACTTCCACGACCTTGCGATCACCAGCACCTGAAGCTGGCGTGTCTACCAATTTCACCACCTGGGCAGCATCAACAACGTTGCCGTCGTCGATGGCGCGCACTATACGGAGGCCTTTTTCAGCTGTAAACCCCAGGTATGAAAAAAAACTGGAAAATCTCACCATTGGTCGTGCAAGGTGCGCTCAGGGGGCTACAAAAGGCTTTTAAACACTTGTTGATGCCTGAAATTTCCCGTTTCAATACGCGTATGCCAAACTAACCCGCATATAGACAAGGTGAAAACTCTCTAATGGCCGATTGGCAGTCCCTCGATCCCGAGGCCGCTCGTGAAGCGGAAAAATATGAAAACCCTATTCCTAGCCGCGAACTGATCCTGGCGCACCTCGCCGATCGTGGTTCGCCTGCTAGCCGCGAGCAGCTGGTTGAAGAGTTCGGTCTGACCACCGAAGACCAGATCGAAGCCCTGCGCCGCCGTCTGCGTGCGATGGAGCGCGATGCTCAACTGATCTACACCCGCCGTGGCACTTACGCGCCGGTCGACAAGCTCGACCTGATCCTCGGCCGCATTGCCGGTCACCGGGATGGCTTCGGCTTCCTGATTCCGGATGACGGCAGCGACGACTTGTTCATGAGCCCGGCGCAAATGCGCCTGGTGTTCGACGGCGACCGCGCACTGGCGCGTGTTTCCGGTCTGGACCGTCGTGGTCGCCGTGAAGGCGTGATCGTCGAAGTGGTGTCCCGTGCCCACGAGTCCATCGTCGGTCGTTACTTCGAAGAAGGCGGCATTGGCTTCGTTGTGCCGGATAACCCGAAGGTCCAGCAGGAAGTGCTGATCACCCCGGGCCGCAATGGCGCCGCCAAGGTCGGCCAGTTCGTCGAGGTGAAAATCACCCACTGGCCAACGGCGCGTTTCCAGCCCCAGGGCGATATCGTTGAAGTGGTCGGCAACTACATGGCACCGGGCATGGAAATCGACGTTGCGCTGCGCACCTACGATATTCCTCACGTCTGGCCCGAGGCTGTGCTCAAGGAAGCCGCCAAGCTCAAGCCGGAAGTTGAAGACAAAGACAAAGAGAAGCGCATCGACCTGCGCCATCTGCCGTTCGTCACCATCGACGGCGAAGATGCCCGCGACTTTGACGATGCGGTCTACTGCGAAGCCAAGCCTGGCAAACTGCGCCTGTTCTCCGGCGGCTGGAAATTGTTCGTCGCGATTGCCGACGTGTCCAGCTACGTGAAGATCGGTTCGGCCCTGGATAACGAAGCCCAGGTGCGCGGCAACTCCGTGTACTTCCCTGAGCGCGTGATCCCGATGCTGCCCGAGCAGCTGTCCAACGGCCTGTGCTCCCTGAACCCGAAAGTCGACCGTTTGGCCATGGTGTGCGAGATGACCATCTCGAAAACCGGCGAAATGACCGACTACCAGTTCTACGAAGCGGTGATCCACTCCCAGGCGCGTCTGACCTACAACAAGGTCAGCACCATTCTAGAAACGCCGAAGACCAGCGAAGCCAAGGCGCTGCGTACCGAGTACGCCGGCGTGGTCCCGCACCTCAAGCAGCTGTACTCGCTGTACAAGGTATTGCTGGGCGCCCGTCATACCCGTGGCGCGATCGATTTTGAAACGCAGGAAACCCGGATTGTCTTCGGCTCCGAGCGCAAGATCGCCGCGATCACCCCGACAACGCGTAACGATGCGCACAAGCTGATCGAGGAATGCATGCTGGCGGCCAACGTGGCCACTGCTGAGTTCCTGAAAAAGCACGAGATTCCTGCGCTGTACCGGGTGCACGACGGCCCGCCGCCGGAGCGTCTGGAGAAACTGCGCGCGTTCCTCGGTGAGCTCGGCCTGTCCCTGCACAAAGGCAAGGACGGCCCAACGCCGAAGGATTACCAGGCCTTGCTGGCCAGCATCAAGGACCGTCCGGATTACCACGTGATCCAGACCGTCATGCTGCGCTCGCTGAGCCAGGCGGTGTACAGCGCCGATAACCAGGGCCACTTCGGCCTCAATTACGAAGCGTATACCCACTTCACCTCGCCGATCCGTCGTTACCCGGACTTGCTCACGCACCGCGCGATCCGCAGCGTGATCCATTCCAAGCAGAACACCCCGCACGTCAAGCGCGCCGGTGCCATGACCATTCCGAAGGCGCGGATCTATCCGTACGACGAAGCGGCCCTGGAGCAGTTGGGCGAACAGTGTTCCATGAGCGAGCGCCGCGCCGATGAAGCCACCCGTGACGTGGTCAATTGGCTCAAGTGCGAGTTCATGAAGGACCGCGTGGGCGAGTCGTTCCCTGGTGTGATCACCGCCGTGACCGGCTTCGGCCTGTTCGTCGAGCTGACCGACATCTACGTCGAGGGCCTGGTGCACGTCACCGCCTTGCCGGGCGACTACTACCACTTCGATCCTGTGCATCACCGCCTGGCGGGCGAGCGCACCGGGCGCAGTTTCCGTCTGGGTGACACCGTGGAAGTGCAGGTCATGCGCGTCGATCTCGACGAACGCAAGATCGACTTCGGCATGCCCGACAAGCCCGCTGAGCCGGTTGGCCGTAAAAAGCGTGGTGCTGAAACTCCAGCTCCAGCGAGCAAAGGCAAAGGGTCTGCAGCGAAAGCGACGGCCGTCGAGGCTGCGCCAGCCAAGGCCGGTCGTCGTTCCTCTGCCAAGGAAAAGGCTCCTGAGGCCTATCGCCCCAGCGATGCGGCGGCGAAGAATGCCGAGTTGCGCAAGAGCCGCGAGTTGAAGCAGCAGTTGCTCAACGAAGCCAAAAGCGGCGGTAAAGCGGCGTCTGGGGGAAAGTCCCAAGGGGCGGAAAAACCGTCGAGCAAACCAAGTAAACACCGTAAAGGCCCGCCGAAAGCGGGTTCGGCTCCCGCGAAAAGCGGCGGGTCGCGCAAACCTAAGGCCAAGTCATGAGTCTGGAAAAAATCTACGGCGTGCACGCCGTAGAAGCACTGCTGCGTCACCATCCCAAGCGCGTCAAGCAGGTTTGGCTGGCGGAAGGTCGCAGCGAGCCACGCGTGCAGGCGCTGGTCGAACTGGCCAACCAGAACAAGGTTGCCATCGGCCAGGCTGAGCGCCGTGAAATGGACGTGTGGGTAGAAGGCGTTCACCAAGGCGTGGTTGCCGATGTCAGCCCGAGCCAGGTGTGGGGCGAAGCGATGCTCGACGAGCTGCTCGACCGTACCGAAGGCGCGCCGTTGCTGCTGGTGCTGGACGGAGTGACCGACCCGCACAACCTGGGCGCCTGCCTGCGTTCGGCGGATGCTGCCGGTGCGCTGGCGGTGATCGTGCCTAAAGACAAGTCGGCAACCCTTACACCTGTGGTGCGTAAAGTCGCCTGCGGTGCGGCGGAAGTGATTCCGCTGGTGGCCGTGACCAACCTGGCGCGTACCCTGGAAAAGCTTCAGCAACGTGGCCTGTGGATCGTCGGCACGGCGGGGGAGGCCGAAGTCAGTATCTATGACCAGGACCTCACCGGTCCGACCATTCTGATCATGGGCGCCGAAGGCAAGGGCATGCGTCGCTTGACCCGTGAGCATTGCGATTACCTGGTGCACCTGCCCATGGCCGGTAGCGTCAGCAGCCTGAACGTTTCGGTGGCGACAGGCGTGTGCCTGTTCGAAGCCCAGCGCCAGCGCGGTGCGAAGGCCAAGGCCAAGCCCAAGAAGTAATCAGGTTGATGCAGGTCAAAATGTGGGAGGGGGCTTGCCCCCGATAGCGGTGTTTCAGTTGCAGATGTTGTGACTGACCCACCGCAATCGGGGGCAAGCCCCCTCCCACATTGTTTATGTGGTGTTTGGGAGATTGTTCAAATAATCACCAATTACCTTGCGCCTGTTCTCCCCCTTCTCTACAATTGCGCCCCTTGCCTTCCTGGCAGGCACTGATGTGCCTCCCCTGCGGCAAGGTCCATAAGTGTCATTCACTCCTTGTCTGACCGTTTTTGAGCGGCAGGCTACAACCCGTAAGGAGCATTCATGCGTCATTACGAAATCATCTTTTTGGTCCACCCGGATCAAAGCGAGCAAGTCGGCGGCATGGTTGAGCGTTACACCAAGCTGATCGAAGAAGACGGCGGCAAAATCCACCGTCTGGAAGATTGGGGCCGTCGTCAACTGGCCTACGCAATCAACAATGTTCACAAGGCTCACTACGTGATGCTGAACGTTGAGTGCACTGGCAAGGCCCTGGCCGAGCTGGAAGACAACTTCCGCTACAACGATGCAGTGATCCGTAACCTGGTCATCCGTCGCGAAGAAGCCGTTACCGGCCAATCCGAGATGCTCAAGGCTGAAGAAAACCGCAGTGAGCGCCGTGAGCGTCGCGACCGTCCTGAGCACGAAGGCGCTGATAGCGCTGATAGTGATGACAGCGACAACAGCGATAACGCTGACGAGTAATCCACGGACCTTTTAAGGAGCCTATCAAATGGCACGTTTCTTCCGTCGTCGTAAATTCTGCCGCTTCACCGCTGAAGACGTGAAAGAGATCGATTACAAAGATCTCAACACTCTGAAAGCCTACGTATCCGAGACCGGCAAAATCGTTCCAAGCCGTATCACCGGTACCAAAGCACGTTATCAGCGTCAGCTGGCCACCGCTATCAAGCGCGCCCGCTTCCTGGCCCTGCTGGCCTACACCGACAGCCACGGCCGCTGAGACCGGGCAGTCGACAAGTAGTAAGGGATTGAATGCATGCGCGCCTTAGCTGAGTTCATCATGCGCGGTCGCGTGCAGGCCACTCTGGTAGTGGCTGGATGTGCAGCATTGCCGTTGTTGTATTGGTTGGGCGCTGCCGCTGGATGCCTTGTGCTCCTGCGGCGTGGATTGCAGGATGCCTTTGGTGTCCTGTCCCTGGGACTGCTGGCCGCCTTGATCTGGTGGCTGCAACTGGGTGAACCCAAGGTGCTTCTGGTGCTGTTGGGGTCATCGAGCCTTGCGTTGGTTTTGCGCGCAAGTGAGTCCTGGGTCCGCACGCTGCTGGTCAGCGTGGCGTTGGGGTTGGTGTTTTCGGTGTTGATTGACGCGGCTTTCCGCCCGCAGATCGAGGCGCTGGCGCAAGAGATCGTCAAGGTCCTGCCGCTGGCTCTCGGGGAACTCTACCAGCAGCTTTCGGTAGATGAGCGAGCGCGTCTTGCAGCACTGATTGCACCGGCCCTGATCGGCCTGATGGCGGTAATGTTGCAGATCGTCAGTTTGCTGAGCCTGATGCTTGGGCGATATTGGCAGGCGTTGTTGTACAACCCGGGTGGTTTTGGTCGCGAATTTCGCAGTATCAGAATCCCCGTGGGCCCGGCAATGTTGCTGCTGGCACTCATGGTTATCGGACCGAACCTCGGTTCACAGATGGCCCTGATGATGCTGTTTTGCAGCGTACCGCTGGTGTTTTCCGGACTGGCCCTGATTCACGGGCTGGTTGCGCAGAAGCGCCTGGCCAAGTTCTGGCTGGTGGGGATGTACGTGACCATGCTGGTGTTCATGCAACTGATCTATCCGTTACTCGTGGTTTTGGCCATTGTCGACGGCCTGATTGATTTTCGCGGACGTCTGGCGTCGAAAGATGCCGATAGCGCGAACGGTGAAGGTTAAAAGTTAGAGGATTTTCACATGCAACTGATCCTTCTGGAAAAAGTCGCCAACCTGGGCAACCTGGGCGACAAAGTGAACGTTAAGGCCGGCTACGGTCGTAACTACCTGCTGCCTTACGGCAAAGCCACCGCTGCAACCGCTGCCAACCTGGCTGCGTTTGAAGAGCGTCGCGCTGAGCTGGAAAAAGCCGCAGCAGACAAAAAAGCTTCGGCCGAAACTCGCGCTGCCCAACTGGCTGAGCTGGAAGTGACTATCACTGCCACCGCCGGTGACGAAGGCAAGCTGTTCGGTTCGATCGGCACCCACGACATCGCTGATGCACTGACCGCCTCCGGCGTTGAAGTGCAGAAGAGCGAAGTTCGTCTGCCGAACGGCACCATCCGCAACGTAGGCGAATTCGACGTAGCCGTGCACCTGCACGCCGAAGTTGAAGCCACCGTACGCGTTGTCGTGGTAGCAGCTTAAGCCGCACCTAACTGACTGGCACCTCGCGTGTCAGCCGGTTAACATCGGGCACGATCCTGTTTACAGGTCGTGCCTTTTGTTTTTCTACACACCCCTAATTCCAAGTGGCCATGAACGAAATCTCCGCTCCTGAGCAATACGATCTGCAAACCGCTGCCCTGAAGGTGCCGCCGCATTCCATCGAGGCCGAACAGGCCGTGCTCGGTGGCTTGATGCTGGACAACAACGCCTGGGAACGCGTGCTGGATCAAGTCTCGGACGGCGACTTCTATCGTCATGACCACCGCCTGATCTTCCGCGCCATCGCCAAGCTGGCCGACCAGAACTCACCGATCGACGTGGTGACCCTGGCCGAGCAACTGGACAAGGAAGGCCAGACCTCCCAAGTAGGCGGTCTGGGGTACCTCGGCGAACTGGCGAAAAACACGCCGTCCGTCGCCAACATCAAGGCCTATGCGCAGATCGTCCGCGAGCGCGCCACCTTGCGCCAGTTGATCGGCATCAGCACCGAAATCGCCGACAGCGCCTTCAACCCCGAAGGCCGGACCGCCGCCGAGATCCTGGACGAGGCCGAGCGCCAGATCTTCCAGATCGCCGAAGCACGGCCCAAGACCGGTGGCCCGGTCAGCGTCAACGACCTGCTGACCAAAGCCATCGACCGCATCGACACCTTGTTCAACACCGATGCCGCGATTACCGGTATTTCCACCGGTTACACCGACCTCGACGAGAAGACCAGCGGCCTGCAGCCGTCCGACTTGATCATCGTCGCCGGCCGTCCGTCGATGGGTAAGACCACCTTCGCGATGAACCTGGTGGAAAACGCGGTACTGCGCAGTGACAAGGCAGTGCTGGTGTACTCCCTCGAGATGCCAGGCGAATCGCTGATCATGCGTATGCTCTCGTCCCTTGGCCGCATCGACCAGACCAAAGTGCGTTCCGGCCAGCTCGAGGACGACGATTGGCCGCGCCTGACCTCGGCGGTCAATCTGCTCAACGACCGCAAGCTGTTCATCGATGACACGGCCGGTATCAGCCCGTCGGAGATGCGCGCACGTACCCGTCGCCTGGTGCGTGAACACGGCGACATCGCGCTGATCATGATCGACTACCTGCAGCTGATGCAGATCCCGGGTTCCAGCGGCGACAACCGCACCAACGAAATTTCCGAAATCTCCCGGTCCCTCAAGGCCCTGGCCAAGGAATTCAACTGCCCGGTGGTGGCGCTGTCCCAGCTCAACCGTTCCCTGGAACAACGTCCCAACAAACGCCCGGTGAACTCCGACTTGCGTGAATCCGGAGCGATCGAGCAGGACGCCGACGTCATCATGTTCGTGTACCGCGACGAGGTGTATCACCCCGAGACGGAACACAAAGGCATTGCCGAGATCATCATCGGCAAGCAGCGGAACGGCCCCATCGGCTTTATCCGCCTGGCGTTCATCGGTAAATACACCCGTTTCGAAAACCTCGCGCCGGGCAGCTACAACTTCGACGACGACGAATAACGCTTCTGCTCAATTCCGACCATTACCGTCGGAATTGGTCAAAATTTGTGCTATATTCCGCGCCCGCGATTTTTCATCTCAACACCGGTCACCGTCATGCAAACAGCCAAGCCGTTATTTGACTATCCCAAGTACTGGGCCGAATGTTTCGGTCCTGCGCCATTCCTGCCGATGAGCAGGGAGGAGATGGATCAGCTTGGCTGGGATTCATGCGACATCATCATCGTCACCGGTGATGCCTACGTTGACCATCCGTCGTTCGGCATGGCGATCATCGGCCGGCTGCTGGAGTCCCAGGGCTTTCGCGTCGGGATCATTGCCCAACCGAACTGGCAGTCCAAAGACGACTTCATGAAGCTCGGCGAGCCGAACCTGTTCTTCGGCGTCGCGGCCGGCAACATGGACTCGATGATCAACCGCTACACCGCCGACAAGAAAATCCGTTCCGACGACGCCTACACCCCTGGCGGCATGGCTGGCAAACGCCCGGACCGTGCGAGCCTGGTGTATAGCCAGCGTTGCAAGGAAGCCTACAAGAACGTGCCGATCGTGCTCGGTGGCATCGAAGCCTCCCTGCGCCGCATCGCCCACTATGACTACTGGCAGGACCGCGTGCGCAACTCGATCCTGATCGATGCCACCGCCGATATCCTGCTGTACGGCAACGCCGAGCGGGCCATCGTCGAAGTTGCCCAGCGCCTGTCGTGGGGCCACAAGATCGAAGACATCACCGATGTGCGCGGCACCGCGTTCATTCGCCGTGACACGCCGGCCGGCTGGTACGAAGTGGACTCCACGCGCATCGACCGTCCGGGCAAGATCGACAAGATCATCAACCCGTACGTGAACACCCAGGACACCCAGGCTTGCGCCATCGAGCAGGAGAAGGGGCCGGTGGATGACCCGGAAGAAGCCAAGGTCGTACAGATCCTGGCCAGCCCGCGCATGACCCGCGACAAGACCGTGATCCGCCTGCCTTCGGTGGAAAAAGTCCGTGGCGACGCGGTGCTCTACGCCCACGCCAACCGCGTGTTGCACCTGGAAACCAACCCCGGCAACGCCCGCGCCCTCGTGCAAAAGCACGGTGAAGTGGACGTGTGGTTCAACCCGCCGCCGATTCCGATGACTACCGAAGAAATGGACTACGTGTTCGGCATGCCGTACGCCCGCGTACCGCACCCGGCGTATGGCAAAGAGAAAATTCCAGCCTACGACATGATCCGTTTCTCGGTGAACATCATGCGTGGCTGCTTCGGCGGCTGCACCTTCTGCTCGATCACCGAGCACGAAGGCCGCATCATCCAGAACCGTTCCGAAGAATCGATCATTCGCGAAATCGAAGAGATTCGCGACAAGGTGCCTGGCTTTACCGGGGTGATTTCCGACCTCGGCGGCCCGACCGCGAACATGTACCGCATCGCCTGCAAGAGCCCGGAAATCGAATCCGCGTGCCGCAAGCCGTCGTGCGTGTTCCCTGGCATCTGCCCGAACCTGAACACCGATCACTCTTCGTTGATCCAGCTGTACCGAAGCGCCCGTGCATTGCCGGGTGTGAAAAAGATTCTGATTGCCTCCGGCCTGCGTTACGACCTTGCCGTCGAGTCGCCGGAATACGTCAAGGAGCTGGTCACCCACCACGTGGGTGGCTACCTCAAGATCGCCCCGGAACACACCGAGGAAGGTCCACTCAACCAGATGATGAAACCGGGCATCGGCAGCTATGACAAGTTCAAGCGCATGTTCGAGAAGTACACCAAGGAAGCAGGCAAGGAGCAGTACCTGATCCCGTACTTCATCGCCGCCCACCCCGGCACCACCGATGAAGACATGATGAACCTGGCCCTGTGGCTCAAGGGCAACGGCTTCCGTGCCGACCAGGTGCAGGCGTTCTACCCGTCGCCGATGGCCACCGCCACCGCGATGTACCACTCGGGCAAGAACCCGCTGCGCAAGGTCACCTACAAGAGCGACGCGGTGACCATCGTCAAAAGCGAAGAACAGCGCCGTCTGCACAAGGCGTTCCTGCGCTACCACGACCCGAAGGGCTGGCCGATGCTGCGTGAAGCGCTGACCCGCATGGGCCGTGCCGACCTCATCGGGCCGGGCAAGGACCAGCTGATCCCGCTGCACCAGCCGTCCACCGACAGCTACCAGAGCGCGCGTCGCAAAAACTCGACGCCGGCCGGCAGCCACAAGGTCGCCAAGGAAACCACCACCAAGATCCTCACCCAGCACACCGGCCTGCCACCTCGCGGCAGCGACGGCAGCAACCCGTGGGACAAGCGTGAGCAAGCCAAGGCCGCGGCCCAGGCGCGCAACAAGCAGGCAGCCAAGGAGCGCACCGACGCGGCCAAGGGCAAAGGCAAAAAGCCTGCGCGCAAACCGGTCGTGCCGCGTTGATCGCAGCCTGAACATGCCAAACGCCAGCCTCGTGCTGGCGTTTTGCTTTCTGGCCGGTGGTGAGCCTGTTTGGTAAGGTGGCGGCCATTGAAGCGCTATCGGGGGCAAGCCCCCTCCCACATTTAGACTGTGTCTACATTCAAAGTGTGGGAGGGGGCTTGCCCCCGATGACGTCAGTCCAGTTTCCACCTCTTCAAGGAAGAACACCCATGGGCAACCCCCTGGCCGGTATCGGCATGGACTCCAACCGCTCCCAATTCATGGCGCGCCAGCGCATTTAGAGCCAGATCAACCTGCCGCGCCTGTTTGCCGCCATCGATGCCGATCCAGGTATTGTCGGTGCTGGCGTGGTGTATATCGATGCCGACTTTAATGTCGTCACACTGCGCGAATTCAAGCCCATCTGCAGCATCAAGCCCAAGCGCGTTATTCTGCGTGAGGCGCAGAAGTACATTTCGCCAGCCCAGTTTGTGGAGCAGGTAAAGACTGATCCCCGTGAAGGACGTCTTAGAAAGGAAGCGTTTGACATGGGGCTTTCCTGTGGCGCAGCTGTGATCGGTTGGATCGTGGTGTTCAGCGGAAGTGTCGCCGTACCGTTTACGGCTGGCGCCAGTGCGTTTGTGGTCGGCATAGGTGTCACGGCGGCGTTGGCCAGCAGTGCTCAATGTGGGTTTGGCGTGGCGCGTACCTATAACGAAGTGCTTGAACCCGATGCCAACGACCGCATGGACGACGCGCAATGGTATGGCGCTGTTTCACCCATCCTGGATGCGGCTTCGTTGCTGGGTATTGGTACGGGGGCGTTCACCACGTTCAGGCTGCTTAAAGCCAAAAAGGCCGCTGCATTGGGCAAGAGTTGGTATGAGTTACTCAAGGGATTGAGTCGTCAGGAGCGCAAGAAGTTAACCAAGGAACTGCTAAGTCTCAAAGACCCAAGCCTGACTCCGAAGATACTGAAGTTACAGCAGCGCGCCGGCAAACTGACCAAGAGCTACAGTTCCACGCAAATTCGGCATGCCACGCTGACCCAGCTCAAGGATGCCTTGGGCGGTATGCTGGGTATCTGGGGCAGCCATCGAGCCGGTAACGTGGGTACGGCCGAGACGATCGCCATTGGCCTGTATGAGGACCTGACGGAATGAAGGGCTTTCCCGACACGCGCAGTTTTCTCGCCCGGTACTTCCCCGTTTTCATGGGCACCATTTTCATGGCGATTTTCTCGGGTTCTGCGGCGGTTTCCACCGCTGGCGTTACCTACTTACGTGGGGTCGATCCTGCGCTCAAGTCCGGCTCTTCAGGGGCTGCGATCCTTGTGCTGGTAACGGTACTGGTGTTTGGCAATCTGATGATCGCGCGTGGGTATCTCTGGGCGACCAAACTAGTGGCGGGATACCTCGCATGTTGCCTGCTGTTCGTTTTGCCCATGATTCTATACGGTATCAATCCGCTGGTTTACGCCTCGGCGGTGCTGTTCCCGCTGCTGGGGTTATTGCTGCTCAACAGCAAGCGCCATCGCGAGATGCGCCACAAGCTTCTCGAAATACGCCGACTTCGCCAAGCGCTGCACGCCCGGTACAAAGCCCGGTGATGGGTAGATTCACCACCTCATCTGGCCCCTTCGCCACAAATATGTGCAACCCTCGCACCATAACCGCCGCTACAGCGTCGTTTTGGTGCTGTACTGCACCGGGCTCCACGATAAAGCGCAATGACTGCCGCTCTGGCATAAGTCTTGCGCGCGTTGTGCCCATGCCCTGGCTCGCAGGAGGCCGCCGTGTCGATTCATGTCGCGTTGCACCACGTTACGCATTACCGCTACGACCGGGCTGTTGAACTCGGCCCGCAGATCGTGCGGTTGCGCCCGGCGGCCCATAGCCGTACGCGGATATTGTCCTATGCGCTGAAGGTGTTGCCCGAGCAGCATTTCATCAACTGGCAGCAGGACCCCCAGGGCAATTACCTGGCGCGTCTGGTATTTCCGGAAAAAACCGGCGAGCTGCGCATCGAGGTCGATCTGGTCGCCGAGATGGCGGTCTTCAACCCCTTCGACTTTTTCCTCGAGCCCTACGCCGAAAACATCCCTTTCAGCTACGCCGCCGATGAACAGCGCGAGCTGGCGCCGTACCTGGAAACCTTGCCGCTGACGCCGACGTTTGCCGCCTACCTGGCCGGTATCGACCGTACGCCGTTGCCGGCCGTAGATTTTCTGGTCGGCCTCAACCAGCGCCTGGCTGCCGATATCGGCTACCTGATCCGCATGGAACCGGGCGTGCAAACCCCGGAATTCACCCTGGAAAACGCCTGCGGCTCGTGCCGCGATTCGGCCTGGCTGTTGGTGCAGCTGCTGCGCAACCTGGGTTTGGCCGCGCGGTTTGTGTCCGGCTACCTGATCCAGCTCACCGCCGACGTCAAAGCCCTCGACGGCCCCTCCGGCACCGAAGTGGACTTCACCGACCTGCACGCCTGGTGCGAAGTGTATTTGCCGGGCGCCGGATGGATCGGTCTGGATGCCACCTCCGGGCTGTTCGCCGGTGAAGGGCATATCCCGTTGGCCTGCAGCCCCGATCCTTCCTCCGCCGCACCGATCAGTGGGCTGGTGGAACCTTGCGAGTGCGAATTCACCCACGAAATGTCGGTAGAGCGGATTTGGGAAGCCCCACGGGTGACCAAGCCCTACACCGAGGAGCAGTGGCTGGCGATCCAGGCCCTGGGGCGGCAGATCGATGGTGACCTGCACAGGGATGATGTGCGCCTGACCATGGGCGGTGAGCCGACCTTTGTCTCAATCGACGACCCCGACGGCGCCGAATGGAACACCGCCGCCCTCGGCCCGGACAAGCGGCGCCTGTCCGCCGAGCTGTTCCAGCGCATGCGCAACCACTACGCCCCCAAGGGCCTGGTGCACTTCGGTCAGGGCAAGTGGTACCCCGGCGAACAACTGCCGCGCTGGTCGCTCAACTGCTACTGGCGCCGCGACGGCGTGCCGATCTGGCACAACAGCGCACTGATCGCCGATGAGCAAGAGGACTACGGCGCTGACGGCGCGCTGGCCGGGCGCTTCCTGGCCAGCATTGCCGAACGCCTGAAGCTGCCGGCACGTTTTGTGTTCCCGGCCTACGAAGACAATTTCTACTACCTGTGGCGCGAAGGTGCGCTGCCGCAAAACGTCACCGCCCAGGACCCGCGCCTTGGCGACGATCTGGAGCGCGAACGTCTGCGCAAGGTCTTCGGCCAGGGCCTGGATAAAGTCATCGGCCAGGTGCTGCCGCTGGCGCGCACGGCCGCCAATGACCGTTGGCAGAGTGGTCGCTGGTACCTGCGCGACAATCACTGCCGCCTGGTGCCGGGCGATTCGCCGCTGGGTTACCGGCTGCCGCTGGCCTCGCAGCCATGGGTGACGGCGGCGGAATATCCGTTCGTGCACCCCACCGATCCGAACCAGGACCAGCCGCAGCTGCCGAGTACCGATCAACTGCAAAGCCATGGCGAGCCTGCGGCGAGCGAAGAGCGTGCGCCGAAGCTGGATGAATCCGCCGACTGGCTGACCCGCACCGCGCTGTGTGCCGAAGCGCGGGAAGGGCGCCTCTATCTGTTCATGCCGCCGCTGGAACGCGTCGAAGACTATCTCGAGTTGGTGACGGCCATTGAGGCGACCGCTGAAGAACTGCATTGCCCGGTATTGCTGGAGGGCTATGAGCCGCCGGCCGATACGCGCCTGAGCAACTTTCGTATCACGCCTGACCCTGGCGTGATCGAGGTCAACGTGCAGCCATCCGCCACCTGGGACGAGTTGGTGGAGCGCACCGAGTTTCTCTACGAAGAGGCGCGGCAAACTCGCCTGACCACGGAAAAATTCATGATCGACGGTCGCCACACCGGCACCGGCGGCGGTAACCACTTCGTGCTGGGCGGCGCCACACCCAAGGACTCGCCGTTCCTGCGCCGGCCCGACCTGCTGCGCAGCCTGATCAGCTACTGGCACAACCACCCATCGCTGTCCTATCTGTTTTCCGGGCTGTTTATTGGCCCGACGTCCCAGGCGCCCCGGGTGGATGAAGCGCGCAACGATGCGCTGTACGAACTGGAAATCGCCTTCGCGCAAATGCCCGCGCCGGGTGAAGAATGCCCGCCCTGGCTGGTCGACCGTTTGCTGCGCAACCTGCTGATCGACGTGACCGGCAACACCCACCGCGCCGAGTTCTGCATCGACAAGCTCTATTCCCCCGACGGCGCCACCGGCCGTCTGGGCCTGCTGGAATTGCGCGCGTTTGAAATGCCGCCCCATGCACGCATGAGCCTCACCCAGCAGTTGCTGTTGCGGGCGCTGGTCGCGCGTTTCTGGCGTGAACCCTACGCGCCACCGAAGCTGGCGCGCTGGGGGACCGAACTGCACGACCGCTTCCTGCTGCCGCACTTTATCCAGCAGGATTTCGCGGATGTGATCGTCGAACTCAACGCCGCCGGTTATCCGCTGCGCGCCGAGTGGTTTGCCGCGCACCTGGAGTTCCGTTTCCCCAAGGTCGGCGACTATGCCGTCAGCGGCATCGAACTGGAGCTGCGCCAGGCTTTGGAACCCTGGCATGTGCTGGGCGAAGAGGGCACGGCGGGCGGCACGGTGCGCTATGTGGATTCGTCCCTGGAGCGTCTGCAAGTGAAGGTGAGCGGCTTGCCACCGCAGCGCTATCTGCTGACCTGCAACGGCATCCCGGTGCCGCTGCAGCCGACCGGCCGGGTCGGCGAGTTCGTTGCCGGCGTGCGTTACCGTGCCTGGCAACCGTCCAACTGCCTGCAACCGACCATCGGCGTGCATGCGCCGCTGGTGTTCGACCTGCTGGACACCTGGATGCAACGCTCGCTGGGCGGCTGCCAATACCACGTGGCCCATCCGGGCGGGCGCAATTACGACAGTTTGCCGGTCAATGCCAATGAAGCCGAGAGCCGGCGGATGGCGCGGTTTTTCCGCTTGGGGCATAGTCCAGGCAAGCTCGACGTGCCAACCGTCGTTATCAACGATGAGTTACCGATGACCCTCGACCTGCGGCGTTTCCCCAATAAAAATGACTGAATGCGATCAAATGTGGGAGGGGGCTTGCTCCCGATGACGGAGTATCAGCCGATACATGAGTTAACTGATCCGCCGCCATCGGGAGCAAGCTCCCTCCCACAGCGGATTTGCAGTGTTTGTTGAGTTAACCTGACTTCCCTTGCCTCTGCCGAGCGTTCCATGTCCGATTTGCTCGACCGCTATCCGCTGACTGCGGGCACCTATCACGAACTGCTGGATGACAGCGGCGCGGTACGGGCCCATTGGCAGCGCTTGCTCGACCACCTGCAACGCAGCACGCCGGCCCAATTGGCCCAGCGCCAGGCGTTGTTGACGCGACAGATCCAGGAAAACGGCGTGACGTATAACGTCTACGCCGACCCCAAGGGCGCCGATCGTCCCTGGGAACTGGACCTGTTGCCCCATGTGCTGGCGGCCGATGAGTGGCAGCACCTGGCGGCCGGCATTGCCCAGCGCGCGCGTCTGCTCAATGCGGTCCTGGCCGACCTCTATGGCCCGCAGCGCCTGATCAAGGAAGGCCTGCTGCCGGCCGAGCTGGTATTCGGGCATAACAACTTTTTGTGGCCGTGCCAGGGTATCCAGCCGCCGGACGGTGCCTTTCTGCACCTGTACGCCGTGGACCTGGCGCGCACGCCGGATGGTCGCTGGTGGGTGACGGCCGACCGCACCCAGGCACCGTCGGGCGCAGGCTACGCCCTGGAAAACCGTACCATCGTGTCCCGCGCCTTCCCGGATCTGTACCGTGACCTGCAGGTGCAGCACCTCACTGGTTTCTTCCGCACCCTCCAGGAAACCCTGGCCCGCCAGGCCCCCGGCGATGACCAGACCCCTCTGATCGTGCTGCTCACGCCGGGGCGCTTCAACGAAAGCTATTTCGAGCATCTGTACCTCGCCCGCCAGCTCGGTTACCCGCTGGTGGAAGGCGGCGACCTCACCGTGCGCGACAGCACCGTATTCTTGAAAACCCTCAGCGGTCTGCGCCGTGTACACGCCATCATGCGTCGCCTGGACGACGACTTCTGCGACCCCCTGGAGCTGCGCACCGACTCAGCCCTCGGCGTGCCCGGCCTGCTCGATGCCGTGCGCCAAGGCAATGTGCTGGTGGCCAATGCCCTGGGCAGCGGTGTGCTGGAATCGCCGGGGCTGCTGGGTTTTCTGCCGAAGATCAACGAGTTCCTGTTTGGTGAGGCACTGATCCTGCCGTCCATCGCCACCTGGTGGTGCGGTGAGGCCCCGGTGCTGGCCGAGGCGCTGGAGAAGCTGCCGGAGCTGCTGATCAAACCGGCGTTCCCCTCGCAAAGTTTCGCCCCGGTATTCGGTCGCGACCTGAACCCCGAACAACGCGAGGCCCTGGCCGAACGCATGCGCGCGCGGCCCTACGCCTACGTCGCACAGGAACTGGCGCAACTGTCCCAGGCGCCGGTGTGGCACACCGTGGATGATCACTTGCAACACCGCGCCATCGGCATGCGCGTGTACGCCGTGGCCAGTGACGAGGGCTACCGGGTACTGCCCGGCGGCCTGACCCGCGTGGCCGCCGAAGCCGATGCCGAAGTGGTGTCGATGCAGCGGGGTGGCGCGAGCAAGGACACCTGGGTACTCGGCGAAGGGGCGCCCGGTAGCGAGCAGTGGCGGGCCCAGCGCACGATTGGGGCGCACGATCTGGTGCGCCGCGATCCCTATCTGCCGTCACGGGTGGTGGAAAACCTGTTCTGGTTTGGCCGTTATTGCGAGCGCTGCGATGACAGCGCGCGCTGGCTGCGCATCGTGCTGGCGCGCTATGTCGACGGCGACGATCCGCTGGCCTTGCAGGCGGCCGTGGAACTGGGCGAGAGCCTGCGGCTGTTGCCGGATGAAGGGCCACTCCCCGAGCGCTTGCTCGCCGCGTTGCTCGGCGATGACTGGCCCTCGAGCCTGCGCGCCAATTTGCAGCGCTTGCAGTGGGCGGCGTCCCAGGTGCGCGGCAAGTTGTCCCGGGAAAACTGGCAGGCTCTGGTGGAATTGCAGCGCGAAGCCATGGAGCTGGAGCGCGACACCCCGGACTTCGGCGAGTTGCTGGATTTCCTCAACCGCCTGGTGATGTCCCTGGCGGCGCTGTCGGGGTTTGCCCTGGACGACATGACCCGCGATGAAGGCTGGCGCTTCTTGATGATGGGCCGGCGCATCGAGCGCCTGCAGTTTCTCAGCAGCAGCCTTGCCGCGTTCCTGCGCGGTGTGGCGGTGGTCGATCAGGCCGGACTGGAATGGCTGCTGGAGCTGGGCAACAGCAGCATCACCTACCGCTCGCGTTACCTGGCGGTGCCGCAACTGATTCCGGTGCTCGACCTGTTGTTGCTCGACGAGCAGAACCCCCATGCGGTGCTGTTCCAGCTCAAACTGGTGAGCCGCACCCTGCGGCGCTTGAACGATGATTTCGGCGTGCCGCGGGAAACCGGCCTGGGGCCGTTGGTGGTGCGGTTGGCGCGCTTCGACCTGGGTTGCCTGGAGAACCCGCTGTTTGGCGAATCCAGCGTGCGTGCCGCACTGGACGGCCTGGCCGACCTGCTGCAGGCGGTCGCCGACGAGAGCGGGCAAGTGTCGGATCGCCTGGCCTTGCGCCACTTTGCCCATGTGGATGATGTCAGCCAGCAAACGGTGTCGCTGTGATGAGTGCGCGCTATCAGATTTTCCATGACACCCATTATCACTATGACAGCCCGGTGTCCCTGGCCCAGCAGCTGGCGCATCTATGGCCACGGCCCTGTGCGTGGCAACGCTGTACCTGGCAAACCCTGGACATCAGCCCGCAGCCCTCTTCACGCCGCGATGAGCTGGACGTGTTCGGCAACCCGATCACGCGCCTGGCGTTCGAGCGGCCCCATGATGAATTGCTGGTCAATGCCGGGCTGACCGTTGAAGTGCTGGCGCGACCCGCATTGGACTTGCGCCAGTCACCGCCGTGGGACCGCACCCGCGACAGCCTCACCTACAGCAGCCAGCCGCTGTCGCTTGAAGTGATCGAAGCCTGCCGCTATCGCTTCGAATCGCCTTACGTGCATTTGAAAAAAATCTTCGTCGAGTTCTCCGAAAGCTGCTTCCCGCCTGGCGAGCCCTTATTGCTGGGCGTGCAGGCGCTGATGCACAAGATTTTCAGCGAGTTCACCTTCGATGGCGAAGCCACGCAGGTCGCCACGCCGCTGGTGGAAGTGCTGGAGCGCCGGCGCGGCGTGTGCCAGGACTTCGCCCACCTGATGCTCGCCTGCCTGCGTTCGCGGGGCCTGGCGGCGCGCTATATCAGCGGCTACCTGTTGACCCAGCCACCGCCCGGCCAGCCACGGTTGATCGGCGCCGACGCGTCGCATGCGTGGGTTTCGGTGTTTTGCCCGGTGGCGGGCTGGGTGGATTTCGATCCGACGAATAACGTGCAGCCGGCGCTGGAGCACATCACCCTGGCCTGGGGCCGGGATTTTTCCGATGTGTCGCCGTTGCGAGGGGTGATTCTGGGAGGGGGGAACCATGACCCGGAAGTGCGGGTGACGGTGATGCCGCTGGAATAACGGGATCGTTCCCACGCTCTGCGCGGGAACGCCTGCTGTGACGCTCGGAGTCTACCGTGTGCCGGGACGCGGAGCGTCCGAGGCTGCATTCCCACGCGGCGCGTGGGAACGATCAGTCAGCTGGGTCTTTTGGTGTTTCAGTCTCGTCGCTGGTTTCTTCAGCGTCGACGTCCGCGTTCAGCCCACTGGCTTCTTCATCCGCAGCGGCTTTCTTGCGTTGCAGCTTTTCCTCTTTCTTCTGTTCCTTGGCCAAGTCTCTCTGACGTTTGGCGAAGGAGTAATTAGGTTTGGCCATGGGCGATCCTCTAGGGTCGAAGGTGAGGGTGGGCGGCGCGCGGCTGCCTTGGGTCGCTATGGTAGCAGCTTAGCAGCGCGGTTGGCCTTCACTTACCGTTGGCGTAAGCGGCCAGCAGGCCGTTGAACAATTGATTGAGGTGCATGGCGGGGGCTCCAATGAATGATGGGCCGATCATATTCAGTTGCCATGCGATTGGCTGGTAGATTGTGTTGATGAGTCTGATAGCCTAAAGTTGTATACAATCTGTTGATGCAGATCATAAGAACTCAAGCCTGATTGAGGCACCCTTCGTCGCAATACGCGTTATTCAACCCTGCCTTGGAGATTCACATGTTCGCCAAACTCGTTGCTGTTTCCCTGCTGACTCTGGCTAGCGGCCAGTTGCTTGCTGCAGAGTGCAAGGTCACTGTCGACTCCACCGACCAGATGTCGTTCAACACCAAAGAAATCACCATCGACAAGAGCTGCAAGCAGTTCACCGTCGAGCTGACCCATTCCGGCAACCTGCCGAAAAACGTCATGGGCCATAACTGGGTGCTGACCAGCGCCGCCAACATGCAGCCGGTGGCTACCGACGGCATGGCCGCCGGTATTGACAAGGAATACCTCAAGGCGGGCGACGACCGCATCATCGCTCACACCAAAATCATTGGTGCCGGCGAGAAAGATTCGGTGACTTTCGATGTGTCCAAGCTGACTGCGGGTACGGACTACGCGTTTTTCTGCTCGTTCCCGGGCCACATTTCGATGATGAAAGGCACTGTGGTCGTTAAATAAGACCGCGTTATCGTTCATCGGGGGCTTGCCCCCGATGGCATTCCAACACTCAACGCAACACTATCTGACCCACCTCAAGGCGCAAACGGCATGACCCGCTTGTGCTCCGTCTTGCGATAGGTCTCGCAGATAATCCTGAACGCTTCCTCACGCACGGGTTCACCGTGCAGGAACGCATCGATCTCGGCATAGGTCACGCCATGTGACGCTTCGTCCGGCTTGCCCGGCGACAGGTCTTCCAGGTCGGCGGTCGGGACTTTTTCCACCAGCGACTCCGGCGCGCCGAAATGCCGCGCAATCGCACGCACCTGGTTTTTTACCAGCCCGCTCAGCGGTGCCAGGTCGCAGGCACCATCGCCAAACTTGGTGAAAAAGCCCATCACCGCTTCCGCCGCATGGTCGGTTCCGATCACCAGCCCACCGGCTGCGCCCGCGATGGTGTACTGCGCGACCATGCGCATGCGCGCCTTGGTGTTGCCCAGTACGAAGTCGCGGGAGGCCGCCGGCTTGCCCTCGAAGGCCGCCACTTCATTGGCCAGGGCTTTGACCGCCGGGCCGATGTTGACGGTGTGACGCTCGTCCGGCTCGATGAAGTCCACCGACGCCTGGGCTTCGTGTTCATCGAACTGGGTTTCGTAGGGCAGGCGCACGGCGATAAAGCGATAGGCTTCATCGCCACTGCTGGCGCGCAGTTCCTGCACCGCGCGCTGGGCCAAAAGGCCTGCGGTGAGGGAGTCGACACCGCCGCTGATGCCCAGTACCAGCGACTTGAGCCCGGAATTGCGCAGGCAGTTCTGGATAAAGGCCACGCGCCTGGCGACTTCTGCTTCAAGCGCGGCCTGGTCTTTGAACGGCGCTTGCACCTTGAGCTGCTGCGCAATCTCACGCTGTACGGCTTGCATGATTCACTCCTTGCTGGATAGGGCAGGTACTTTGAAAACGTGACGCAAATAGGCGACGAAATTCGGGTCGGTGCAGTGGGTCTTGCCCGCTTCGTCGGAGATCTTGGCGACGGGCTGGCCATTGCAGGCGGTCATTTTAAGCACGATGCTCATCGGTTCCACCCCTGGAATATCACAGGTCAGGTTGGTGCCGATGCCAAAGCTCACATTGATGCGGCCACGCAGCGCGCGGAAAATCTCCAGGGCCTTGGGCAGCGTCAGGCTGTCGGAGAACACCAGGGTCTTGCTCATCGGTTCGATGCCCAGCTTGTGGTAATGGGCGATGGCTTTTTCCGCCCACTGCACCGGGTCGCCGGAGTCGTGGCGCAGGCCATCGAACAGCTTGGCGAAGTACAGATCGAAGTCGCCGAGGAACGCATCGGTGGTGATGCAGTCGGTCAAGGCGATGCCCAGCAGGCCACGGTACTCGCGTACCCAGCAATCGAGGGCGGCGATCTGGCTGTCGATCAGGCGCGGGCCGAGTTGCTGGTGGGCCATGATCCATTCATGGGCCATGGTGCCCAGCGGCTTCATGTCGAATTCGCGGGCCAGGTGCACGTTGCTGGTGCCGACAAAACGCCCGGGGAAGTCGTGCTTGAGCACGCTGACCACTTCTTCCTGCACCCGGTACGAGAAGCGCCGCCGCGTGCCGAAGTCGGCCACTTGCAGCTCCGACAGTTCGTCGCTGCTGGCATTGGCCGTCAGCCAGTCGAACTTGCGGTACAGCTGTTCGCGGGCCTGTTCCAGGATCACGGTCTGGTAGCGGTAGCGGTTGCGCACTTCGCTGACGATGGCCAGCATCGGCACTTCAAACAGGATCACGTGCAGCCACGGGCCGCGCAGGCGGATGAACAGCTCGCCATTTTCGATACCGGTTTGCACATAGCGCAGGTTGAAGCGGAACAGTCCCAGAAAACGCAGGAAGTCCGGCTTCATGAAGCTGATGCGTTCCAGAAAACCCAATTGATCCGGGCTCAGGCTCAACTCGGCGAGACGCTCGATCTGGTAGCGGATCTCTGCCAGATAAGGGCGCAGGTCTTCGCTGTTACGGCAACGAAACTCCCATTCAACTTCCACGTTCGGGTAGTTGTGCAGCACCGCCTGCATCATGGTCAGCTTGTAGAAGTCGGTGTCGAGCAGGTTCTGCACGATGCGATCGGCAAACACACTCTCGCTCATAACGGGAATCTCCAGACGGCTCGGCGATGGGCGCCGGCCTTTACGCACGATTGAAGTAGGGGGCTAGTGGCGCATAGACCCGGGTCGGTTTGCCAGTGATTTTTTTGCCAAGGCCACTGGCGCCATCGGGGGCAAGCCCCCTCCCACAGGTTGGAATGCATTCCAACCTGTGGGAGGGGGCTTGCCCCCGATAGCGGTATTCCAGGCACTAAACGACTTGCTCCATCATCCACTTCACAAATTCGCGCACCTTCGGCACTTCCGCCGCGTGCTCCGGATAAGCCAGGTAATAGGCATCCTGGCTCGGCATCGCATGCTGCCAGGGAATCACCAGCTTGCCGTCGGCCAGTTCCTCTTCCACCAGAAACCTGGGCAGCAGCGCCACGCCGCAGCCGACCTGCGCCGCGCGGATGCACATATAAAAGGTGTCAAAGCGCGGCCCATGGTAACTGTGCTCGGTGTGCAAACCCTGGCTGGCGAACCAGTCATGCCAGCCCTGGGGGCGCGAAGCGTTTTGCAGCAGCACCAGCTCGCTCAGTTGGGTGGGGTCGGTGAACGGCGCGGCCGGCAGGCTCTCTGGCGAACATACCGGTACAAGCTCTTCGCTGAACAACTTCAGGCTCTCGGTGCCGGGGCGCGAGCCCTGGCCGAAATAGAACGCCAGGTCGGCCTTGCCTTGCAGCAGTTCATCCGGTTCCTGCTCGTTGCACAGGTCCAGATGGATCTGCGGGTGGCGCAGACGCCAGCCCTTGAGGCGTGGCACCAGCCAGCGTGCGCCGAAGGTGTAGGGCGTGGACACGCGCAGTACTTCGGTTTCGCCGCCGTAGGAGCGCAGGTAATGGGTGGACATCTCCACTTGAGTGAGGATCTTGCGCACTTCCACCAGGTACAAATCGCCCGCCGGGGTCATCTGCAAGCGGCGCCGCACTCGGCGAAACAGCAGGTGTTGCAGCAATTCTTCCAACTGCGCCACCTGTTTGCTCACCGCGCTTTGCGTGAGGTTCAGCTCCTCGGCGGCGCGGGTGAAGCTCAGGTGGCGGGTGGCGGCTTCGAAACACTGCAGCGCAGTGATCGAGGGCAAATGTCTTTTGTTCAGCACGGCCTGCCTCTTTTTTTATTCTTTGCATGAATAAACGGAATGATATCTCGCCTAATCGTCGTTTGTTGGCAAGTCTTGGGCCAGCTACAAATAAGGCCTGGATCGTCGTGCCGGGCGCGGCGCACATTTTTCTGCTTGTGATTGAAGGAGTGACCCATGGTTGCCGCATTGCTTGACCGTCTCGGGGTAGACCCGGCGCTGTACCAGGCGGGCACACAGCCCGTGCATTCGCCGATCGATGGCAGCCGCATCGGCAGCGTGCACTGGGAAGGCGCCGCCGAGGTGGAGCAGCAGGTCAGTCGTGCCGAGCATGCATTCGAAGCCTGGCGCAAAGTGCCGGCCCCGCGTCGCGGCGAGCTGGTGCGCCAGTTCGGCGATGTGTTGCGCCAGTACAAGGCCGACCTGGGCGAGCTGGTCTCCTGGGAAGCCGGCAAGATCACCCAGGAAGGCCTTGGCGAAGTACAGGAAATGATCGACATCTGCGACTTCGCCGTCGGCTTGTCGCGCCAGCTCTACGGCTTGACCATCGCTTCCGAGCGCCCCGGTCACCATATGCGTGAAACCTGGCACCCGCTGGGTGTGGTCGGCGTGATCAGCGCGTTCAACTTCCCGGTCGCCGTGTGGGCGTGGAACACCACGCTGGCGCTGGTGTGCGGCAACGCGGTGATCTGGAAACCCTCGGAAAAGACCCCGCTCACCGCACTGGCCTGCCAGGCGTTGTTCGAGCGCGTGTTGAAGAATTTCAAGGACGCACCGCAGTACCTCAGCCAATTGATTATCGGCGGCCGCGACGCCGGCGCCGCGCTGGTGGATGACCCGCGCGTGGCGCTGATCAGCGCCACCGGCAGCACCCGCATGGGTCGCGAAGTGGCGCCGAAAGTCGCCGCACGCTTTGCCCGCAGCATCCTCGAACTGGGCGGCAACAACGCGATGATACTCGGCTCAAGCGCCGACCTGGACATGGCCGTGCGCGCCATTCTGTTCAGTGCGGTCGGCACCGCCGGCCAGCGTTGCACCACCCTGCGCCGACTGATCGCCCACGAATCGGTCAAGGCCGAAATCGTCACCCGCCTCAAGGCCGCCTACGCCAAGGTGCGCATCGGCCACCCGCTGGAAGGCAACCTGATCGGCCCGCTGATCGACAAGCATGGCTTCGACAACATGCAGGATGCCCTGGAGCAAGCATTGAGCGAAGGCGGCAAGGTGTTCGGCGGCAAGCGCCAGCTGGAAGACCAGTTCCCCAACGCTTACTACGTGTCGCCGGCGATTGTGGAAATGCCCGAGCAGAGCGACGTGGTGTGCACCGAAACCTTCGCGCCGATTCTGTATGTGATCGGCTACACCGACTTCGCCGAAGCCCTGCGCCTGAACAACGCAGTGCCACAAGGCTTGTCGTCGTGCATTTTCACCACTGACGTGCGCGAAGCCGAGCAGTTCATGTCGGCGGTGGGCAGCGACTGCGGCATTGCCAACGTCAACATCGGCCCGAGTGGGGCGGAAATTGGCGGTGCGTTTGGCGGCGAGAAAGAGACCGGCGGCGGGCGTGAGTCAGGCTCGGATGCATGGCGCGGGTATATGCGTCGCCAGACCAATACCGTGAACTACTCGCTGGAATTGCCATTGGCCCAAGGCATCACCTTCGACTGAAGCCTCAAGTCGACGTGAAGGCAATGTGGGAGGGGGCTTGCCCCCGATAGCGGTGGGTCAGCTGTGCATGGGTTGGCTGACACGCCGCCATCGGGGGCAAGCCCCCTCCCACAGTTGATTGGGTTTGCACGTCAAAATAATTGTTGTTTGTTAGGTTTCATCCCGGAGTCTGGCAATGGCACTACGTGAAACATGTTTGTGGGAACACCTCACCCCCAGCCGTCCGGATCGCGCCGCACTTAAGGGCGAGATCAAGGCGGATGTGTGCGTGATCGGCGCCGGTATCACCGGTTTGTCGGCAGCCATTCACTTGCTCGAGCAGGGCAAAAGCGTCGTCGTGCTGGAGGCCCATCGCACCGGGCACGGCGGTTCGGGGCGCAACGTCGGGCTGGTCAACGCTGGCCTGTGGATCCCGCCGGACGAGATCGAAGCCGGTTTCGGCGAAGCGGTGGGCAGTCAGCTCAATCGCATGCTCGGCGCCGCCCCGGCGCTGGTCTTCAGCCTGATCGACAAATACAACATCGACTGCCAATTACGCCGCGAGGGCACCTTGCACATGGCGCACAACGCCCGCGGCGAGGCGGATTTGCGCAGTCGTGAAGAACAGTGGAAGCGCCGGGGCGCGCCGGTCGAGTTGCTGACCGGGCAAGCGTGCGAACACGCCACCGGCACCAGCAAAATTGCCGCCGCGTTGCTGGACCGACGCGCCGGCACCTTGAACCCCATGGCCTACACCAGCGGTCTGGCGAATGCGGCCGTCGGATTGGGCGGGCAGTTATTCGACCATTCCCCCGTCACCCAGCTTGAGCGCCAGGGCGCCGACTGGCTGGTGCAGACCGCCCAGGGCGCGGTGCGCGCCGCGCAGGTGGTGATCGCCTCCAATGCCTACACCGAAGGCGAATGGACCGAGCTGCGTCGTAACTTCTTCCCCGGTTATTACTACCAGGTCGCGTCGGCGCCGCTCACCGATGACGCCGCCGCGCGCATCCTGCCCGGCGGCCAGGGCTCATGGGACACGCGCCAGGTGCTGAGCAGCATTCGCCGGGACGCCGAGGGCCGCCTGTTGCTCGGCAGCCTGGGCAATGGCAACCAGAAACCGGCCTGGTTCCTCAAGGCGTGGGCCGATCGGGTGCAGCAGCACTACTTCCCGTACCTCAAATCGGTGCAGTGGGAATACACCTGGACCGGCTGCATCGCCTTTACGCCCGATCACCTGATGCGCTTGTTCGAGCCGGCGCCCGGGCTGGTGTCGGTCACCGGTTATAACGGACGCGGGGTCACCACCGGCAGCGTGGTCGGCAAGGCATTTGCCGACTATCTGTGTCACCAGAATCCCCAGGCGCTGCCGATCCCCTTTGCACCGATGCAGCCACTGGCGGGGGCCGGCTTGCGCAGTTGCCTGTATGAAGCAGGCTTTTCGCTGTATCACGCGGGCCAATGCCTGCGGATCGTGATCTGATCCGCGAAATAGCGCGCAGAAGCCGGCATTTTCTTAGCCGGCTAACCATCTGTATTGGTGCAAGTCGTAGCAATCGCGCACTGTAAATGTGCAGTTCCGTTACGCCCAGGGTTACAGGTGGTGGAGCTGTCGTTTATCGCTGCGGTTGCAGGTGCCACCGCTCAAGGTTGTACTTTTTTGGCTGATTGGTTGCACCTATCGGGGCTAGACGGTTGCACGTACTGGCAAAAGGACCCGAAACGCCTGCAATAACAATGACACCGTGTCTTTTTGAAGAATAAAAACGTAATGGCACGCGGCTTGCTCTGAGCTTTCGGTGAAAGGTTTGAATGCAAGTTGTCGTGCCAAAAATCAAAAATATCGGAGCACCACTCATGTCCCAGACGTTTTACAAGAAAGGTTTTCTGGCCCTCGCCGTTGCAGCGGCGCTGGGTGTTTCTACGTTTGTTCAAGCTGATGTGAAAATCGGTGTGGCAGGCCCTATGACGGGCGCCAACGCCGCTTTCGGTGAGCAGTACATGAAGGGTGCCCAGGCGGCAGCCGATGAGGTCAACAAGGCGGGTGGCATCAACGGCGAGAAGATCGTATTGGTGGCCGGCGATGACGCCTGCGAGCCAAAACAGGCAGTGGCGGTGGCTAACCGTCTGGCCGACCAGGACAAAGTGATCGGCGTGGTCGGGCACTTCTGCTCGTCCAACACCATCCCCGCCTCCGAGGTGTATGACGAAGCAGGCATCATCGCAATCACCCCAGGCTCTACCAACCCACAGGTGACCGAGCGCGGCCTGGGCGCCATGTTCCGCATGTGCGGGCGTGACGACCAGCAAGGCATCGTTGCCGGCGACTACATCGTCGACGTGCTCAAGGGCAAGAAAATCGCGGTCATCAACGACAAGGACACCTACGGCAAAGGCCTGGCCGACGCCACCGCGGCTCAGCTGACCAAGCGCGGCGTGAAGCCGGTGCTCGAAGAAGGCCTGACCCGTGGCGAGAAAGACTTCAGCGCCCTGGTCACCAAGATCCGCTCCCTGGGCGCCGACGTCGTGTACTTCGGTGGCCTGCATCCTGAAGCCGGCCCGCTGGTTCGCCAGATCCGTGAAGCCGGCCTGAAAGACGTCAAGTTCATGTCCGATGACGGCGTGGTCACCGACGAACTGGTAGCGACCGCCGGTGGCGCGCAGTACGTGGACGGCGTGTACATGACCTTCGGCGCCGACCCGCGCCTGCTGCCGGACAGCAAGGCTGTGGTGGAGCAATTCCGCAAAAACGGCACCGAGCCGGAAGGCTACACCCTGTACGCCTACGCCTCGATTCAGGCCCTGGCCGCCGGCTTCAACGGTGCCAAGTCCAACAAGGGCGAGGATGCTGCCAAGTGGTTGAAGGCCAACCCGGTCCAGACCGTCATGGGCAAGAAAGAGTGGGACACCAAGGGCGACCTGAAAATCTCCGACTACGTGGTGTACCAGTGGGACAAAGACGGCAAATACCACCAGCTGGAAAAGCAGAAGTAAGCCTTACAGTTCCCTTGTGGGAGGGGGCTTGCCCCCTCCCACAAGGGGACAGGGTTGTGTTCAAAGTCTGTCTTTTCCTCCAGAAGCGCCGCACACCCACCGGTGTGCAGGTGCTCACCGCGTGAGATTGCGTTATGGATGGTATTTTCCTGCAGCAACTGGTCAATGGCCTGACCCTCGGGTCGGTCTACGGCCTGATCGCCATCGGCTATACAATGGTCTATGGCATCATTGGCATGATCAACTTCGCCCACGGCGAGGTTTATATGATTTCCGCTTACCTCGCGGCGATCAGTCTGGCACTGCTGGCTTACTTCGGCATCGAATCCTTCCCGCTGCTCATTCTCGGCACCCTGATCTTCACCGTGGTCGTCACCGGCGTGTACGGTTGGGTCATCGAGCGTGTCGCCTACAAGCCGCTGCGTAACTCCACTCGACTGGCTCCGCTGATCAGCGCCATCGGCATTTCGCTGATTCTGCAGAACTACGCGCAGATCGCCCAGGGCGCCAAGCAACAAGGCATTCCCACCCTGCTGGCCGGCGCCTGGCGCGTCGATATCGGCACCGGGTTCGTGCAACTGACCTACACCAAAGTGTTCATCCTCGTGGCGGCCTTCGCCGGCATGGCGTTGCTCACCTACATCATCAAATACACCAAGCTTGGCCGCATGTGCCGGGCCACCCAGCAAGACCGCAAGATGGCCTCGATCCTGGGCATCAACACCGACCGCGTGATCTCCTACGTATTCGTCATCGGCGCCGCCATGGCCGCGCTGGCCGGCGTGCTGATCACCCTCAATTACGGCACCTTCGACTTCTATGCCGGCTTCATCATCGGCATCAAGGCATTTACCGCAGCGGTACTCGGCGGCATCGGCTCCCTGCCTGGGGCGATGCTGGGCGGGATCATCCTGGGTATCTCCGAGTCGCTGTTTTCGGGGTTGATCAACTCCGACTACAAAGACGTGTTCAGTTTCTCCCTGCTGGTGGTGATTCTGATTTTCCGTCCCCAGGGCCTGCTTGGTCGCCCACTCGTGGCGAAGGTGTAAACATGTCTGCTGCCAAATCTATCGATATCAAGAAAAGTGTGGTCGATACGGTCCTCGCCGGGCTGATTTCCCTGATCGTGTTCGGTCCGATCGTCGGCGTGGTACTCGACGGCTACAGCTTCAACCTGGAACCGGCGCGCGTGGCCACGCTGGTGGCCATTGTGATGATCGGGCGCTTTGCCCTCAGCCTGTTCCTGCAAACCCCCAAGGGCGTGAAGATCCTGCAGGGTTTCGAAAGCAGCGGCTCCGGCGTGCACGTGTTGCCGCCGGACTACAAGTCGCGGCTGCGCTGGATCATCCCGGCCCTGATCGTGATCGCCATCGTGTTCCCGATCTTCGCCAACAAGTACCTGCTGACCGTGGTGATCCTCGGGCTGATCTACGTCCTGCTCGGCCTGGGCTTGAACATCGTGGTGGGCCTGGCCGGTCTGCTCGACCTGGGTTACGTGGCCTTCTACGCCATCGGCGCCTACGGCCTGGCGCTGGGTTACCAATACCTTGGCCTGGGGTTCTGGACGGTGCTGCCGCTGGCGGCCATCGCGGCGGCGCTGGCGGGGTGCATACTCGGCTTCCCGGTGCTGCGAATGCACGGTGACTACCTGGCCATCGTGACCCTGGGCTTCGGTGAAATCATCCGCCTGGTGCTCAACAACTGGCTGTCGTTCACCGGTGGCCCGAACGGCATGCCGGTGCCTTCGCCGACCTTCCTGGGGCTCGAGTTCGGCAAGCGTGCCAAGGATGGTGGCATTCCGTTCCACGAGTTCTTCGGCATCGATTACAACCCCAACATCAAGTTCATGTTCATCTACATCGTGCTGTTCCTGGTGGTGCTGGCCGTGCTGTACATCAAGCACCGCCTGACGCGCATGCCGGTCGGGCGCGCCTGGGAAGCCTTGCGTGAAGACGAAATTGCCTGCCGCTCCATGGGCCTGAACCACGTGCTGGTCAAGCTCTCGGCGTTCACCATCGGGGCCTCCACGGCCGGTTTGGCCGGGGTGTTCTTCGCCAGCTACCAGGGCTTCGTCAACCCGTCGTCGTTCACCTTCTTCGAATCGGCATTGATCCTGGCCATCGTGGTACTGGGCGGCATGGGCTCCACGGTCGGTGTGGTGATTGCGGCGTTCGTGCTGACCGTTGCGCCTGAGCTGCTGCGCAGCTTCTCCGAGTACCGCGTGCTGCTGTTTGGCGTGTTGATGGTGGTGATGATGATCTGGCGACCGCGCGGTTTGATCCGCATCAGCCGTACCGGTGTGACACCACGTAAAGGAGTGGCGCCATGAGCAAGGAAGTCGTCCTTTCCGTTGAACACCTGATGATGCACTTCGGTGGCATCAAGGCCTTGAGCGACGTGAGCCTCAAGGTCAAGCGCAACTCGATCTTCGCCCTGATCGGCCCCAACGGCGCAGGCAAGACCACCGTGTTCAACTGCCTCACCGGTTTCTACAAAGCCAGTGGCGGCAAGATCGAACTCAACGTGCGTGGCAAGCAGACCAACGTGATCCAGTTGTTGGGCGAGCGCTTCCAGGCCACCGATTTCGTGTCGCCGAAAAGCTTCCTCAGCCGGGTGTACTACAAGATGTTCGGCGGCACTCACCTGGTGAACCGCGCCGGCCTGGCGCGCACCTTCCAGAACATTCGCCTGTTCAAGGAAATGTCGGTGCTGGAAAACCTGCTGGTGGCCCAGCACATGTGGGTCAACCGCAACATGCTCGCGGGTATCCTCAACACCAAGGGCTACCGCAAGGCTGAAAGCGATGCGCTCGACCATGCATTCTACTGGCTGGAAGTGGTGGACCTGGTGGACTGCGCCAACCGCCTCGCCGGTGAGCTTTCCTACGGCCAGCAGCGCCGCCTGGAAATCGCCCGCGCGATGTGCACGCGACCGCAGATCATCTGCCTGGATGAACCGGCAGCCGGCCTCAACCCTCAGGAAACCGAAGCCCTCAGCGCGATGATTCGCCTGCTGCGCGACGAACACGACCTCACAGTGGTGCTGATCGAACACGACATGGGCATGGTGATGAGTATTTCCGACCACATCGTGGTGCTGGACCACGGCAACGTTATTGCCGAAGGCGGGCCGGATGCGATCCGCAACGACCCGAAAGTGATTGCCGCCTACCTGGGCGCGGACGAAGAGGAACTCGTATGAGCGGGCCTATCCTCGAAATGAAGGACCTGGACGTGTACTACGGTCCGATCCAGGCCCTGAAAAAAGTCTCGCTGCACATCAACGAAGGCGAGACCGTCAGCCTGATCGGCTCCAACGGCGCGGGCAAATCCACGCTGCTGATGTCGATCTTTGGCCAGCCACGGGCCGAGTCGGGGCAAATTCTGTACAACGGCGTGGACATTACCCACAAGTCGTCCCACTACATCGCCTCCAACGGCATCGCGCAGTCGCCGGAAGGGCGGCGGGTATTCCCCGACATGACCGTCGAGGAAAACCTGCTGATGGGCACCATCCCCATTGGCGACAAGTTCGCCCAGGAAGACATGCAGCGCATGTTCGAGCTGTTTCCACGGCTCAAGGAGCGGCGTAACCAGCGCGCGATGACCATGTCCGGTGGCGAACAGCAAATGCTCGCCATCGCCCGCGCACTGATGAGCCGGCCCAAGCTGTTGCTGCTCGATGAACCCAGTCTGGGCCTGGCGCCGATTGTGGTGAAGCAGATCTTTTCCACCCTGCGCGAGCTGGCATCCACCGGGATGACCATCTTTTTGGTGGAGCAGAACGCCAACCACGCCCTGCGCCTGTCGGACCGGGCGTACGTGATGGTCAACGGCGAGATTCGCCTGACGGGCACCGGCAAGGAACTGCTGGTGAACGAGGAAGTGCGCAACGCCTACCTCGGCGGCCACTGATCTAACCAACCCCTCGGTCCCCTGTGGGAGGGGGCTTGCCCCCGATAGCGGAGTGTCAGTTTCAGATGTGCTGACTGACAAAACGCTATCGGGAGCAAGCCCCCTCCCACATTGGTTTTTGAGTTCGCTTCGAATTGTGGAAAACAAATCCAGCCCACCTCCAAAGCGCGACATATAGCCGCCGCAAATTCCTGTTTTGTCACAGTTTTGACTTGTCCCCATCCGCTGTGGAACCGGCTGTGGGTAACGTGGGAGTAGCTGGCTGAAAGCCACGTAAACCGGGGCTTGCAGGGGTGTGGCTATTATTTGATCAGCGGTTTTTTCGCGACCTGCCGAGCCGTTTGTCAACCTGTTTAAAGACACAGGTATGTGACGATTTCATGTCATGTCAGCCTGTGGATAAGTCTGTGATTAAACTCTGGAAAGACCGCCGCAGGGGCCGGAATGACTGGCCTGGAGCCATCGTCCAGATTGTCAGCGCGGAAAATCCCTACATACGCCCCGGTCCAGGTCAAGCAAAAAACTTTCTAAAACCACCTGCAAGCCTTGTATGACGGGGCTCGCGGCGTTTTGCACTTGCCCCCAAAGACTGTGGGCGCAGTTGTGGATAACCTGCGCGTACATGGCTGCAGGCCGCGATTTGCCTGGCTCTGCCGGGGGTGGTTAAAAAGTGAGCAGGCAAACGTGAAGGTGAGTGCATAGCGGTTGCCGCGAAGACGGCGTAAGGGCATTCTGCTGGCAACTTTTTCCCGTTGCCCGCAAGGAGAACACCATGTCCGACACGCTGTTTATTACCGGCGCCACTTCAGGTTTCGGTGAAGCCTGCGCCCGCCGTTTTGCCGACGCCGGCTGGAAGCTGGTGCTCACCGGCCGGCGTGCCGAGCGCTTGAATGCGTTGGTCGAAGAGCTTTCCAAGCAGACCGAAGTGCACGGCCTGGTGGTAGACGTACGTGACCGCAAAGGCATGGAAGAGGCCATCGCCAACCTGCCGCCATCGTTCGCGACGTTGCGCGGGCTGATCAACAACGCCGGCCTCGCCGTGGGCACCGACCCTGCGCCCAAGTGCAACCTCGACGATTGGGAAACCATGGTCGACACCAACATCAAGGGGCTGCTGACGACCACCAACCTGCTGCTGCCACGCCTGATCGCCCATGGCCGTGGCGCCGGGATCATCAACCTGGGTTCCATCGCCGGTAATTACCCTTATCCGGGCAGCCACGTGTACGGCGGCTCCAAGGCCTTCGTGAAACAGTTCTCGCTGAACCTGCGCTGTGACCTGCAAGGCACTGGCGTGCGGGTGACCAACATCGAGCCGGGCTTGTGCGAGAGCGAGTTTTCCCTGGTGCGTTTCGGCGGTGACCAGGCGCGCTATGACGCGACCTACGCAGGCGCCGAGCCGATCCAGCCGCAGGATATTGCCGACACGATCTTCTGGGTCATGAATACGCCGGCGCACGTGAACATCAACCGCTTGGAGCTGATGCCGGTGAGCCAGACCTGGGCTGGGTTTGCGATTGAGCGTGGGGCCAAGTAGGGCTTAACACCGAGTCGTCTGCATCGGGGGCAAGCCCCCTCCCACACTTGACTGTGTTCACACGTATCAACCTGTGAACCCGATCCAATGTGGGAGGGGGCTTGCCCCCGATGACGTCAAATCTGCCAAAAACAGGGCATAAGGTACACTCCACCCTGAAAACCCTCCGCACTGTGCGGTTTAAAGGTTTTGACGGGAGGAAATGTGAGTAACCGAGGTGAGCAGGCACTGCTCAAACAATCGACCATCCTGATGTTCGCAGTCGCGATCGCCGGGATTGTCACGGGTGTGATATCCGGCGCCCAATCCATTCTGTTCGACGGCTTTTTCTCGCTGATCGCCACCGCCATCAAGGTGCTGATGCTGATCACGGCCAAGCTGATCGCCAAGAAAAGCAACGAGCGTTTCCAGTTCGGCTACTGGCACCTGGAGCCGATGGTGCTGCTGATCGAAGGCAGTTTTCTGCTGCTGATCGCCATCTACGCGTTCCTCAATGGCGTGTTCGGCATCATCAACGGCGGGCGTGAGATCGAGCTGGGCCTGGTGATCATTTATGCGGCGGTGTTTACCGTGGTGGAGTTCGCCTACTTCTTCTATGTGCGTTACCGCAACCGCAGCTTGAAATCCTCACTGATCCAGTTCGACAGCATCAGCTGGCTGGTGGACGCGATGCTGTCGGTGGGCTTGTTGATCAGCTTTCTGGCGGCACTGTTGCTCAAATCCCAGGGCTATGGCGAGTGGGCGGTGTACGTCGACCCCTTGATCCTGATTTTGCTGGCCCTGAGCATGCTGGCGCCGGCGTTCAAGATCCTGCGTCCGGCGTTGCGTGAGGTGCTGGGGATTGCCCCGGACCACCTGGATGACACCGTGCGCGAAGTGATGGATGCGGCCAAGGCCAGGCACGGCTTCGACGATTACGTGTCCTACGTGCAAAAGCACGGGCGCGCGCGGTTCATCGAAATTCATGTGGTGTTGCCGGCGGATTACCCGGTGGATAACGTCGCCACCCTCGACCGGCTGCGCGAGGAGATATCCACAGGGCTTGGCACGCCGGATGCGGCGCGCTGGCTGACGATCAGTTTTACCGGGGATCGCAAGTGGATTGCCTGAGTCCGAGGTGAAGCTATTGGGGGGCAAGCCCCCTCCCACATTTGAATGTATTCACAAAAATCAAAGTGTGGGAGGGGGCTTGCCCCCGATGAGGCCCTGAAACTCAACCCAGATGCCGGATCAGCCCTTGATAGCAAGTAGCCAAATGATAAGGCGTGGTGGAAGGCATGTCCCGCCGGCTCACCACGCCCTGGGCATCCAGGCATTCGTGCCAGCCCTTGTCATGCAGGAAGTTGTTCTGCAGCGCCAGCAACTGGCGCCGTAACACGGCCTCACTGCCGGGCCGCAAGGTCAAGGCCCGCAGGTATTCCGCCTGGGCCCAGATACGTTGCGTGCCGTCGCGCACGCTGCCGTCCAGGGCCAGCATGCCGCTGACCGCTCCGCTGAACTTATCCACACCGTATTGCTCGGCGTATTCGAACGCTTGCGTCAGTGAGGCATGCAGCGCCGTACCGCGCAGCACTTCCGACGATTCGAGCAAAAAGAACCATTCGAACTGGTGCCCTGGCTCGAACCAGTTATCCACAGCGCCCAGGGGTTTTTCCATCATCACGCCGTGCTGGCGGTCGATAAAGCGCTTTTGCAGGGCGCCGGCCAGGTCCAGCAGGGCGTCGCGGGTGATGGCATCTTCCCGCACCGCCAGCGTGGCGAGAAAGCCTTCGGCGAGGTGCATCAGCGGGTTCTGCAAGGGGCCGCAAGCGAGGCTCGACCAGTTGCGCTCCAGCACCGCTTCGTACAGGCCGTCGCCCGTGGCAAAGCGTTCGGCGACTACTGCAAGGGCGGCATTGAGCACCGACTCCACCAGCGGTTCGCGCACTTTGGCCCAGTAATGGGCGCAGGCGAAGATGATGAAGGCGTGGGTGTAGAGGTCTTTGCGTTTATCCAGCGGTTGCCCGGCCGGGTCGATGCTGTAGAACCAGCCGCCGTGTTCGGCGTCATGGAAGTGCCGCTGCAGGGAACGAAACAGCGCGGCGGCGCGTTCCTCGGCAAAGGCCGCACCGGGTTCGCCGATCAGGCTGGCGAACAGGTACAACTGCCGGGCGCAGGCCATGGCGCGATAGCGTTGCGGGGGCAGCGGGTGGTGGTCGGCATCCAGTGCTTCGTACGGCAACGCCAGGTCGGCGTTCCAGCCCGGGCCTTGCCAGAGCGGCACGATCAGGTCGTGGAAGTGCGTGAGCACGGAATTCAAGAGAGGTTGGGGCATCGGCTGGCGTCGTCACGGCAGGGGTGTGGCGCGCATGGTATCAGGCTTGGGAACTGTGTTGTCTGTGGTACCGCTATCGGGGGCAAGCCCCCTCCCACATTTGAATGTATTCACACATCACAGTGTGGGAGGGGGCTTGCCCCCGATGAGGCCTCCAGCAGCGCTGAAGATCAGCCTGCCAGCAACCAGACCCCAGTCGCCGCAGAAGCAGCCCCGGCCACGCGTACCAACGGCGCCGCTGCCGCCGGCAGCAAGCGCACCACGGCATAACCCGCCGCGTGCAGCGCTGCGGTCGCACCGACGAACCCGGCCGCATACGCCCAGGGGCTGGACATGTCCGGCAGCTCCAGGCCATGGGCCACGCCGTGAAACAGCGCAAACAACGCCGTCGCACCCACCGCCACAAACAACGGTGGCCGCACCGCCAGCGCCACCGCGAGACCCAGGGCCAGCACCGACGCGGCAATCCCGCTTTCCAGCGCCGGCAGGTGCAGGCCTTCGAAACCCAGCAGGCCGCCGATCAACAGGGTGCCGACAAACGCGCAAGGCAGCGCCCAACGTGCATTGCCTTTTTGCTGCGCCGCCCACAGCCCGACCGCGACCATGGCCAGCAGGTGGTCCAGACCGCCCAACGGGTGGCTGATGCCGGCAACCAGGCCATTGTCGCCGTGGCCCGGGTGAGCAAAGGCCAGGGCGGGGGCCAGCAGCAAGGCAGCGGCGGTGAACAGTTTCTTGAGTTTCATAAACAGGCTCCGTAGGGAAATCAGGCAGCAGTCAGCAGACCTTGACGTTCGATAAAGGCGACGATTTCATCCAGGCCGACGCCGGTTTTCTGGTTGCTGAACACAAAGGGTTTGCCATTGCGCATGCGTTGGGTGTCGCTGTTCATCAACTCCAGCGAGGCACCCACCAGCGGCGCGAGGTCGATCTTGTTGATCACCAGCAGGTCGGATTTGCAAATACCGGGCCCGCCCTTGCGCGGCAGCTTGTCGCCGGCCGACACATCGATCACGTAGATAGTCAGGTCTGACAGTTCGGGGCTGAACGTCGCCGACAGGTTATCGCCGCCGGACTCCACCAGAATCAGGTCCAGACCGGGAAAACGGCGGTTGAGCTGGTCCACCGCTTCCAGGTTGATCGAAGCATCTTCGCGGATTGCCGTGTGCGGGCAGCCGCCGGTTTCCACACCGATGATGCGTTCCGGCGCCAGAGCCTGGTTGCGCACCAGGAAGTCGGCGTCTTCGCGGGTGTAGATGTCGTTGGTGACCACGGCCAGGTTGTAGCGCTCACGCAGCGCCAGGCACAGGGCGAGGGTCAGGGCGGTCTTGCCGGAGCCTACCGGGCCGCCGATGCCGACGCGCAGGGGTTGTGTGTTCATATCGGGTTCTCCAAAAAAGCCTCAGGAACGGAACAGGCGGCTGTACTGGCGCTCGTGGGCCATGCACGCTAAAGACAGGCCGAAGGCGGCGCTGCCCAGATGATCGGGTTCGATGTGACCGGCCGCCTGCTGGGCCTGCTGCAACAACGGCAGCAGCTCGCTGGTCAGGCGCTGTGCGGCCTGTTGGCCCAGAGGCAGGGTCTTCATCAGCACGGCCAATTGGTTTTCCAGCCAGCTCCATAGCCAGGCGGCGAGGGCGTCGTCCGGGCTGATTGCCCAGGCCCGCGCGGCCAGCGCCCAGCCAAGGGCCAGATGGGGTTCGGGGTGCTGGCCAAGGAAGTCACGGGCGGCGGTGTCCAGCTCCGGCAAGCCCGTGAGCAGTTGTTGCAGGGAGTAGCCCATTTGCCGGCTCTCCTGGTACAGCTCGCGGGTTTCGCGGCTGGCACGGTGTTCTTCACACAACTGCGCCAGGCGTGGCCATGCCTGGTCAGCGGCGGCGCGGCAGTGGGCCAGCAGCAACGGCGCTTCGAACCGTGCGAGGTTGAGCAGCAATTGATCGCTGATCCAACGCCGCGCGCTGGCGGCATCGTTGACGCGGCCATTCTCCACGGCCATTTCCAGGCCCTGGGAATAGCTGTAACCGCCAATCGGCAACTGCGGACTGGCCAGGCGCAACAGCGCCCAGGCTGGGTTCATGGACGCACGCCGAACTGATGCAGCTTGGGTGCATAGTTGAAATCTTCATCGCCATGGCGCGAGTGATGATGACCGCCGCCGTAGGCGCCGTGTTCGGGCTGGAAGGGCGCCTCGATGGTTTGCGCATCGGCGCCCAGCTGTTCGAGCATGGCCTTGAGCACATAGTCGTCAAGCAGGCGCAGCCAGCCATCGCCGACCTGCAGGGCCACATGGCGGTTGCCCAGGTGATAGGCGGCGCGGGTCAGTTCGAACGCGTTGCGGCAGGTGACGTGCAGCAGTTGTTCAGGGCGTGCGCAGACGCGTACGACACGTCCGTCTTCGGCCTGTAGGAATTCGCCATCATGCAGCGGCGGTTGTCCACGCTCCAAAAACAGGCCGACGTCTTCTCCGTCAGCACTGAAACAGCGCAAGCGGCTTTTGCTGCGGGCTTCGAAGTTGAGCAGCAGTTCGGCGTCCCAGAGGGGTTGCGGTGCGATTCGGCGGTGGATCACCAGCATCGGAAGGTTTCCAGCTATGAACGATAAGGGAGCTAGAGCAAGGGCCTTGCCAACCGCGCAGGCGTGTAGGAAATCCGTGTAGGCAATTGCAGTATTGCCACCGAATAGGGCGTCAGCTCATTCACAAAATGTTTCAAATTGGTGCATGCCGAAAGGTATAGCACCGGAGGAGGGCGTTTTGCGCGCAAAGCGGCGGGTGTCTGCATGAAACTTTTTTCATCTTCTTCGTTGCGGCGGGTTTGGGAATTTTCCTACATGGCATGAGGATTTGGAGTTCAAGGCCTTACTTCGCGGTTGCTTAACATTCGCGCCGAATTTAACTCACCGCGATGTTTATCATGTTCAAGTCATTTATCTGCCTGGTTGTCGTCAGCCTGTCCTGTTTCATCAATTCTGCCGCTGCCAGTTTCCAGCATCGGGCACCCTTCGACGCTTCATTGCAATCCTCGCCGGTTGAGAATGTGATCGACCGTGCCCACCAACTGCTGGGCACGCCTTACAAGTGGGGCGGTACGTCGGCAAAGCAGGGTTTCGATTGCAGCAGCCTGCTGGTTTATCTGTTCAAGACCCAGGCCAATATCCAGCTGCCGCGCACGACCCAAGCGATGCATCGCTCCACCGCCGCCACCATCGGGCGTAACGCGCTCAAGCCGGGTGACGCGGTGTTCTTCAAAGGCAATGGGCGTGGGCAGGTCAGCCATGTCGGCCTTTATATAGGCGAAGGCAAATTCATCCATTCACCGCGTGCCGGCAAGAACGTGCGTATCGATTCGTTGAGCAATAGTTACTGGGACAGGAACTACACCACCGCCAAGCGCTTTCATAAGGCCGGTTGATCCGCTTACTCGGTACTGCCCAGGCCTTGCCAATGTTTGAGGCCGATAAAGATAAAGCGCAATTGCTGGGTGATCTTCGCCTGGGGCGTGAGGTGGGCAGGCAGGGCGTGGGCCGGTGGGTCGATGATGTCGGGCAGGGTGGCGAACACACTTTTGACGATGAGGTCAGCCATCACGTGCAACCCCTCGGCATCCAGGTGCTGCAGCTTGGGCATGCGCGTGAGGTCGGCCGCAAGGTCCGTGGTGATGTCTTCGCGCAGGGCTCCGATGGCTTGGCGCACGGCCAGGCAACCGCCATATTGTTCGCGGGCCAGGAACAGAAATTGGGAACGGTTGGCCGATACCACATCGAGAAAGATCCGCACGGACGCGTCGATGATCCCGCCCATGACGAATTCGTTGTGGCGCACCAGGCGAATCGTGGCGCGGAAGGTCTGCCCGACTTCACTGACCAGTACCAGCCCGAGTTGGTCCATGTCGGCGAAATGGCGATAGAAGCCGGTGGGCACGATGCCCGCTGTCTTGGCCACTTCGCGCAGGCTCAGGCTGCCAAACCCACGGCCGCACTCCATCAAATGACGAGCAGCGTCCATCAAGGCGAGGCGAGTCTGTTGCTTTTGTTCGGCACGGGGCAGCATGAGCGGATGGGCTTTGTCGGCAAGTACAGCGACGCACTCTAGCAAAACCGCTTCGCCGGCGTCGAACCTGGCAGGGGGCAGACGTGACGCGGTCTATAGAAAAGCGAAAGCCCGATCGACTGATCGGGCTTTTTTATGGGCCACCATGGGCTCAGCTCTGTGCTTGATGCAGTTCTTCCAGACGGTCGGCACCGCCTTCGGCAATACCCTGGGTGTAGGCGCGATCATTGGCTTGCTCGGCGCCGCCTTCGACCAGACCTTTTTCCTGCAGGCGGTCGTTACCACCTTCGGTCAGGCCTTCGGTGTAGGCGCGTTTGTTGGCCTGTTCCGAACCGTTTTCAGCGACAGCGCCTTTGGCGTAGTCACGGTTTTCGTCTTCTTGCGAACCGCTGCGCGCCAGGGTCTGGGCGGACTGGACGGCTTGGGCCTTGTTCTGTGGAGTGGCCTGTTCGGCGGCTGGCAGGGCAAAGGCACTGGAAGCCAGGATGGATAACAGGACGGTGGCGAGTACTTGGCGTTTCATGATGGTTGCTCCTTGGGAGGGCGATAAAGTGGGTACGGAGCTAATGCTACTCTTGATAAGTCGATATAAAAGTTCATAAACACAATGGTAATAATCAACAGAATTGATTGTTCTCGCCGGAGGCTCTAGAACGCGCCTCTCAAGCACGCGGTTTTGCACCGGTGTGGGTATTTTCGACACGAACCTGGGTAACAATGGTGCGCTGGGAAGGAGAAAATCTGTCTGCTTGATCAGGAAAATCGCTTTTTTCGGCTAAATCCGCCGTTGCGTTAAACGCTCGGGCACTTTGCCAGTCCTAGTCCTATAAGCTGTGTCAAAGGCTGTTGCCCAGCCAGTCGTATTCAGGAGTTTTGTGCAATGACGCGCACTCGCAAAATCGTCGCCTGGAGCTGCGCCAGCTTCGTTCTGTTAATTGCCATCGCGGTGTTGGTCCTGGTGTTTTTCGACTGGAACCGCATCAAGCCGCCCCTCAATGCCAAGGTCTCCGAAGAGCTGCACCGCCCGTTCGCCATCAATGGCAACCTGGCGGTGGTGTGGCAGCGTGAGCCCGATGAAGGCGGCTGGCGGGCCTGGGTGCCATGGCCGCATGTGATCGCCGAAGACCTGAGCCTGGGTAATCCCGACTGGTCCAAGCAACCGCAGATGGTCACGCTCAAGAAAGTCGAACTGCGTATTTCGCTCTTGGCGTTGTTGGCGCAGCGTGTGGTCATCCCGCGTATCGACCTCACCGAACCGAGCGCCGACCTGCAGCGCCTGGCCGACGGCCGGGCCAACTGGACCTTCACATTCGACCCCAAGGATCCCGACGCCGAGCCGTCCAGCTGGGTGGTGGATATCGGCGCCATCGGCTTTGACAAAGGCCACGTCACCCTCGACGACCAGACCCTCAAGACCCGCCTCGATGTGATCATCGACCCGCTGGGCAAACCGATTCCCTTCGGTGAAATCGTCGGTGACGCCGATGCCAAAAAGGCCCTGGAGAAGGGCTCCGCGCCGCAAGACTATGCGTTCGGCCTCAAGGTCAAAGGCCAGTACCACGGTCAGGCGCTCGCCGGCACCGGCAAGATCGGCGGCCTGCTCGCCTTGCAGGATGCGGCCAAGCCGTTCCCGCTGCAGGCTCAGGTCAAGATCGCCGACACCAGCATCGCCCTGGCCGGTACCCTGACCGACCCGCTTAACCTCGGCGCCCTGGACCTGCGCCTTAAGCTCGCCGGTGCAAGCCTGGGCAATCTCTACCCGCTGACCGGCGTCACGCTGCCGGATTCGCCGGCGTATTCAACCGACGGCCATTTGATCGCCAAGCTGCATGAAGCCAGTGGCGCGTCCTTCCGCTACGACAATTTCAACGGCAAGATCGGCAACAGCGACATCCACGGCAACCTGGCCTATGTCGCCAGCCAGCCGCGGCCCAAGCTCAGCGGCGCGCTGGTGTCCAACCAACTGCTGATGGATGACCTGGCGCCCCTGATCGGCGCCGACTCCAACGCCAAACAGAAAGCCCGAGGCGGTGAAAGCAAGCAACCGGCCACCAAGGTGTTACCGGTTGAAGAGTTTCGCACCGAGCGCTGGCGCGATATGGATGCCGACGTGGAATTCACCGGCAAACGCATCGTGCACAGCGCCGAGCTGCCCTTCACCGACCTCTATACCCACCTGGTGCTCAACGACGGCGAGCTGAGCCTTGAGCCCCTGCGTTTCGGCGTGGCCGGCGGCAAGCTCGACGCGCAGATCCGCTTGAATGGCCGTACCACACCGATGGAAGGCCGGGCCAAACTCACGGCGCGCAACTTCAAGCTCAAACAGCTGTTCCCCACCTTCGAACCGATGAAAACCAGCTTTGGTGAGCTCAACGGCGACGCCGATATTTCCGGGCGCGGCAACTCCGTGGCGGCGCTGCTGGGCACCTCCAACGGTGACCTGAAGATGCTGATCAACGACGGCGCCATCAGCCGTGGCCTGATGGAAATCGCCGGCCTCAACGTGGGCAACTACGTGGTGGGGCGTCTGTTTGGCGACAAGGAAGTGAAGATCAACTGCGCGGCGGCGGACTTCGGTATCAAGACGGGTCTGGCGACCACGCGCTTGTTCGTGTTCGATACCGAGAACGCGATCATCTACGTCGATGGCACGGCGAATATGGCGACCGAGCAGTTGGACCTGACCATTACGCCGGAGTCCAAGGGCTTCCGTCTGTTCTCCCTGCGCTCGCCGTTGTATGTGAACGGGCCGTTCATCAAGCCCAACGCCGGGGTCAAAGCCATTCCCCTGGCGCTGCGCGGAGCGGGCATGGTCGCACTGGGTGTGATCGCCGGTCCGGCTGCCGGGTTGCTCGCACTGGTCGCGCCAAGTGGCGGCGAGCCCAATGAGTGCGCACCGTTGCTGCAACAGATGAAAGAAGGCAAGGCGCCGAAAACCGTGAAGTAACTGAGCGAACCCGAAACCAAATGTGGGAGGGGGCTTGCCCCCGATAGCGGTGCATCAGCCAAACACTCTTTGACTGAGAAACCGCCATCGGGAGCAAGCCCCCTCCCACACGGGTATTGCAGTGTTGCGGATTACAGGTCCTGCAGAATATCCGCCATGTCGTCGGCGTGTTCTTCTTCCTGGGCCAGGATGTCTTCGAAGATGCGACGGGTAGTCGGATCTTTGTCGCCGATGTACTGGATGATCTCGCGATAGCTGTCCACCGCGATCCGCTCGGCCACCAGGTCTTCGTAGACCATTTCCTTGAGCGAGTTACCCGCCACGTATTGGGCGTGGGAGTTTTTCGACAACAGGTCGGGGTTGAATTCCGGCTCGCCGCCCAGTTGCACGATACGCTCGGCGAGTTTGTCGGCGTGTTCGGCTTCCTGGGTGGCGTGCTCCAGGAACTCATCGGCGGCGACGCTGGCTTTCAGGCCGCTGGCCATGAAGTAGTGACGCTTGTAGCGCAACACACAGACCAGTTCGGTGGCCAATGCTTCGTTGAGCAGGCGAATGATTTCTTCGCGGTCGGCGTCATAGCCTTCGGTCACGGCACCGTTTTCGACGTTCTGGCGGGCGCGGCTGCGCAGGGTCGCAACGTCAGTCAAGTGTGCTTCAGTCATCTCAATCTCCTGGGGCTAATCCGGTTATACGTCACACTCTGGCGGCGTGATCGCTCCAGGTTGTGAGTCCCGCAGGAGGCGAAAAGTTTTATCGGATTTAACAGGATGTGTCAGCAGAGCGCCTGACCGGTGTCGTCCAGCGTTCCGACAGGATCACCCCGCCCAGGGTCAGCAACCCACCCACCACGTGATACAGCGCCAGCTCTTCCTTGAGCACCACCGCTGCAATCAGCGCGGTAATCAACGGCAGCAAGTTGAAAAACAGCGTGGTACGGCTTGGGCCCAGGGCTTTGACCGAATGCATCCACGCCAGCGGCGCCAGCATCGACGCCAGCAGGCACGCATACAACACCAGCGGGATATTCGCCCAGCCCAGGCCGGCCTTGGCGGAGAACAGAAACAGCGGCAACAGCACCACCACCGCCACCAGCACCTGCAGGTACAGCAGCACCAACGGCGGCAGGCGCAGCTGCCATTTTTTCAGCAAGGTGCTGTAGACCGCGTAGGCCAGCGTGGCGATCAGCATCATGCCGTCGCCCAGGTTGACCCCATGTTGCAGCAACGTGCCCAGGCTGCCGGATGACACCACCACCACCACGCCCGCAAACGACAGCACCGCGCCCGTCAGCGCGCCAAAGGTCAGGCGCTGGCCCAGGCTGATGATGGCGGCGGTCAGTGCCATCAGCGGCATCAGCGAGAGGATGATGCCCATGTTGGTGGCGCTGGTCAGCGTGGCCGCGTAATAGGCCAGGCTCTGGTACACGGCCATGCCCAGCACGCCGAGAATGAAGATCTTGCCCAGGTTGGGGCGGATCAGCGGCCAGTTGGCGATCACCGGCTTGAGCATGAACGGGGTAAACAGCAGCGCCGCGAACAGCCAGCGATAAAAGCCGATTTCAGCGGGGAAGATCGAACCCACCGCCAGCTTGTTGACCACGGTGTTGCCGGCCCAGATAAAAATGGCCAGCAGGGGATAGGCGTATTGCATCGAAAACAATCCAGTGTGTTGATGAGGCGGGATTATCCCCTGTCTGGATCGAAGCCTATACTGCAATCCAGACAACCCGCCGCTGAATCCAGACAATATGTCCAGACACACCGTACGCCTGCCCGATTTCGCCAGCCTGCCCAGCCCCGTGTACTTCCGTTACTCCGACTTCGCCCCGGACACCGAATGCACCCCGCACCAGCACGCCTGGGGTTCGCTGGACTATTCGGCCAGCGGCGTGATGCGCATGGAAGTGGCCGGCAGCCGTTTCATGTCGCCGCCGCAGTACGCGGTGTGGGTGCCGCCGCATACCGAGCACAGTTCCTACAATGCCGAGGCGATCGTCTACCACTCGGTGGGCCTGGCGCCGCAGCTTTGCGAGCAACTGCCTCGGCAGCCTTGCACCCTGGCCATCAGTGACATCCTCAAGGCCATCCTCAAGGATTTTGCCCTGCGTGACGTCAATCAGCCGCAGACCGACGCCGATATCCGCCTGGCCCAGGTGCTGGTGGACCAGCTCAAGCAGGCGCCGATCCACGATGGCTTCCTGCCTTACGCGCGCCATGCCGGCCTGCTCGGTGTATTGGAAGGCATGCAGGCCGAACCTGGCGACAATCGCCCGCTGGCGCAATGGGCCGAACAGGTGCATGTCAGCGAGCGCACCCTGGCGCGTCAGTTTGTGCGTGAGCTGGGCATGAGCTTTGGTGAGTGGCGCCAGCGCCTGCGCTATCTGGCGGCCATCGAAGCCCTCGACAGCGAGCGCAGCGTGCAACACGTGGCGTTTGACCTGGGCTACAGCAGCGCCTCTGCGTTTATCGCGATGTTCCAGCGCCACGCTGGCTGCACGCCGGAGCACTACCGCCGGGCGAATATCCGTGGCCGGTGAAGTTGTAACCGGTTTTGACTACACTGCGCTGTAGGCCGCGCCCTTCGGTGCGGTAACAGGGAGAAAACTCCATGAAGATGCTGCGTATTCCGCTGTTGATGATGGGCCTGCTGCTGTGTTCCCAGGGTTTTGCCGCCACCGCCCAGCAAAACAAGATGACCACCTGCAATGCCGAAGCCTCCACCAAGACTCTCAAGGGCGACGACCGCAAGGCCTTCATGAAGACCTGCCTCTCGGCCCCGGCGGCCAATGACGCCAAGACCCTGACCCCGCAGCAGCAGAAGATGAAAGACTGCAATGCCTCGGCCAAAACCAAGGCGTTGGCCGGCGATGCGCGTAAAACCTTCATGAGCACCTGCCTGAAGAATTGATAGCCCCAGGCCATAGAGGCTGAGACACTCGCACACAGCCCCCTGTAGGAGCGAGCTTGCTCGCGAAGAACGCAATTACCCGCGTTTATTCAGAATAAACGCGTTATCGTTGGCGGCCTTCGCGAGCAAGCTCGCTTCTGCACACCTTTAACACCGTTCGTTTTGAGGCTGTATGCCAACGTTTTCTCAGCGTCATGTGTTGTTGCTTGCCAGCTACATCATTATTTTCGGCGGATTGCTGCTGGTGCTGCCGCTGAAGTTGCTGCCCAGCCTGCTGGCCGGCCTGTTGGTCTATGAACTGGTCAACATGCTCACGCCCCAACTGCAACGGCTGATCGAAGGACGGCGTGCGCGCTGGCTGGCGGTGGCCCTGCTCGGCACCCTGATCGTCAGCGTACTCACGCTGATCTTTGCCGGCGCCATCAGCTTCCTGCTTCACGAAGCGGAAAATCCCGGCGCCTCGCTGGATAAATTCATGCACGTGGTCGACCGCGCACGCGGCCAGTTACCTCCGTCCATCGATGCCTACCTGCCCGCCAGCGCCGCTGAATTTCGCGTGGCCATCGGCGACTGGCTGAGCAAGCACCTGAGCGAGCTGCAACTGGTCGGCAAAGACGCCGCGCATATGTTCGTCACTCTGCTGATCGGCATGGTGCTCGGCGCGATCATCGCCCTGCAGCGCGTGCCCGACCTGACCAAGCGCAAGCCCCTGGCCGCCGCATTGTTCGACCGCCTGCACCTGCTGGTCCAGGCGTTTCGCAACATCGTCTTCGCCCAGATCAAGATCGCCGCGCTCAACACCGCCTTCACCGCCGTGTTCCTCGCCGTGGTGCTGCCGTTGTGCGGTATTCACCTGCCGCTGACCAAAACCCTGATCGTGCTGACCTTCCTGCTCGGCCTGCTGCCGGTGATCGGCAACCTGATGTCCAACACCCTGATCACGATTGTCGCGTTGTCGCTGTCAATCTGGGTCGCGGTGGCGGCGCTGGGGTATCTGATCGTGATCCACAAGGTCGAGTACTTCCTCAACGCGCGCATCGTGGGTGGGCAGATCAGTGCCAAGTCATGGGAATTGCTGCTGGCGATGCTGGTATTCGAGGCCGCGTTCGGCTTGCCGGGGGTGGTGGCGGGGCCGATTTACTATGCGTATTTGAAGAGTGAGTTGAAGCTCGGCGGGATGGTTTAGGTTCTGTGTCGCCTGGGCTGAAGCCATCGGGGGCAAGCCCCCTCCCACACTTGATGGGAGCGATCTTCGGTGTCTCTGGGAGATGGTTTGACGCGTCAATGAAAGCCTTTGCGTCATGAGTTCTAAATGGATTACAGGGAGTTAAGCCGTGAATGACAATATCTACGCTCCGCCAACGGCGCAGCTGACCGAAGTGGTCAATGCCTCTTCCGAGTTTTATGTCATATCCAAAACGAAGTTGCTGACCCTGAGCCTGCTCAGTTTCGGGCTTTATACCTATATCTGGTCGTATAAGAACTGGAGCCTGTACAAGAAAGCCAACCAGCTGGATATCTGGCCTCTGGCGCGTGCGGTGTTCTTTATTTTCTTTATGCACCAGCTCTATCGCCGGGCCGATGATCGCATCGCCCGCAGCGGTCGCAAGTTCGATTTTGATTTCGAACAGTGGGCGACGGTATTCGTGGTGGTGACGGTCGGCTCGCGGCTTTTTGAAGTGGCGGCTAACCGAATCGAGGCGTGGTTTGCCTACAAGCCCTTGGTGCTGCTCGCGATTCCCCTGTGCGCCTACGTCCTCCAGCAGGCCCAAGGCCTGATCAACTTTGCCGCCGGTGATCCGGAGGGGCAAAGCAACGCTCGCTTTAACCTGTGGAACTACCTGGTGATCGTACCGGGTGTTGTCATGTGGGGCATGACACTCCTTGGACTGTGGGCCATTTATCATCGCTAGGCCGGGGTAATCGTCCCCTGTGGGAGGAGACAGGCGCCCCCCACATTCAGCGGGTGATGGTTTTGGGGCTGCTGCGCAGCCCAGCGGGAGCAAGCTCCCTCACCACGGGGAGCAAGCGCTCATTCGATCAGGAGCCGTAACGTTTGCTCGCCTCAATCGCCAACCCGCTGCCGATACTGCCGAAGATATTGCCTTCCACATGCCGCGCGTTCGGCAGCATCGCCGAGATGCTGTGACGCAGCGCGGGGATGCCGCTGGAACCGCCGGTGAAGAACACCGTGTCCACCTGGGCCACGCCCACCGATGCGTCATTGAGCAACTGGGTCACGCTGCCGCGTACCCGTTCCAGCAGCCCGTCGATGGCTGACTCAAACAGCGTGCGGCTCAATTCCACGCTCAATCCAGGCTCCACCCGGTCCAGCAGCACCAGGCGGCTGTCTTCGTGGGTCAGCTGGATCTTGGTTTCTTCGACTTCCATCGCCAGCCAGTGCCCGGCACGCTGTTCGATCAGTTTGAACAGGCGGTCGATGCCGCCGGTGTCTTCGATGTCATAGCGCATGCTGCCCAGGGCCAGCTGGGATTTTTGCGAGTACACCGAGTTGATGGTGTGCCAGGTGGCCAGGTTCATGTGGTGACTGGTGGGCATGTAGGCGCCGCTTTTCATGCGACTGCCGTAGCCGAACAGCGGCATCATGCCTTGCAGGCTGAGCTGTTTGTCGAAGTCGGTACCGCCGATGTGCACGCCGCCGGTGGCGAGGATGTCGCTCTGGCGGTTGTCGTTGTGGCGGCGATCCGGCGACAGGCGTACCAGGGAGAAGTCGGACGTACCGCCGCCGATGTCGACGATCAGCACCAGCTCTTCCTTCTCGATGGTCGACTCGTAGTCGAACGCGGCGGCAATCGGCTCGTACTGGAACGAGATGTCCTTGAAGCCGATCTTGCGGGCCACATCGACCAGGGTGTTTTCCGCTTCCTGGTCGGCCATCGGGTCGTCATCGACAAAAAACACCGGGCGCCCCAGCACCACTTCTTCGAACTCGCGGCCAGCGGTGGCTTCGGCACGGCTCTTGAGCTGGCCGATGAACAGCGCCAGCAGGTCGGTGAACGGCATTGCGGTGCCGAGCACGCTGGTGTCGTGCTTGATCAGCTTGGAGCCCAACAGACTCTTGAGCGAGCGCATCAAGCGGCCTTCGTAGTTTTCCAGGTATTCGTGCAGCGCCAGGCGGCCGTACACCGGGCGGCGTTCCTCGAAGTTGAAGAAAACCACCGACGGCAGGGTGATCTTGTCGTCCTCCAGCGCGATAAGCGTCTCCTCGCCGGGGCGGATCCAGCCGACGGTGGAGTTGGACGTGCCGAAGTCGATGCCGCAGGCACGGGCTGGGGATGGGTTTTTCATGTCTATCGGGTTCCGGTCGAAAAACGGCCGCGCAGTGTATGCCAGTCGACGCCGGATGCGTAGGCCGACCATCTGTTAAATCGTGCTTGAAAGTGCGGGATTTGCCCCCACATCTTGTGCATACGGCAAGTGCCGATAACACTTTGACGCACCCCCAGGGCGCAAGACTCAACACGTGCAAAGCAGCGCACCTTGTGTCCGGGCTGTGCGATCTCGATTAAGGATGGTGAACCACCGATGGATTTCAAAGACTACTACAAGATTCTGGGTGTCGAGCCGAGCGCCGACGACAAGGAAATCAAAGCCGCCTATCGCAAGCTCGCGCGTAAATATCACCCGGACGTGAGCAAGGAAAAAGACGCCGAAGCCAAGTTCAAGGACGCGTCCGAAGCCTATGAAGCGCTCAAGAGTGCCGACAAGCGTGCCGAGTACGACGAGCTGCGCAAGTATGGCCAGCATGGCCAGCCATTCCAGGGGCCACCGGGGTGGCAGAGCCGTGGCGGCTTTGGCGGTGGTGCGGGCACTGAGGATTTCTCGGACTTCTTCAGCTCCATCTTCGGCTCGCGCAGCGACGGATTCGGCGGCGGCCAGCGTCGCCCCGCCGGGCGCAAGGGCCAGGACGTGGAGATGCAGTTGTCGGTGTCCCTTGAGGAGACGCTGTCCACGGAGTCCAAGCAGATCAGCTTCCAGGTGCCTCAATACGACGCCTCGGGCCGGCATGTCAGCAACACCACCAAGAACCTGAACGTGAAGATCCCGGCCGGTGTGGCCGACGGTGAGCGCATTCGCCTCAAGGGCCAGGGCGCACCCGGCATTGGCGGGGGGGCCAACGGTGATCTGTACTTGATGATCAAGTTTGCGCCCCATGCCAGGTTCGAGGTGGATGGCGAAAACCTGATCATCAACCTGCCGCTCGCGCCGTGGGAATTGGCGCTGGGCGCGGAAGTCACGGTGCCTACGCTGACCGGCAAGATCAACCTCAAGGTGCCGGCCGGCAGCCAGAACGGCCAGCGCTTGCGCGCCAAGGGCCACGGGTTGCTCAACAAGGCTGGCCAGCGTGGCTACTTGTTCGTGCAACTCAAGGCAGTCATGCCCAAACAGGCCGACGACGAGACCATCGCGTTGTGGCAGGCATTGGCGAAAAAGGCCAACTTCAACCCTCGCGAAAACTTCTAAGCGAGCCGGTGCCGGGGCTGGCTAAGCGATATTTGTAGGAACGCGCTTGCTCGCGAAGCACTCAAGGTCACCGCGTTTATTCAGAAAGAACGCGTTGTCTGGGCGTTTTTCGCGAGCAAGCTCGCTCCTACAGTGAGGCGGTTGTCAGAACAGGAAATATCGCTGTGCCATTGGCAGCACATCCGCTGGTTCGCACCATAGCAACACGCCGTCAGCCTTGACCTGATACGTCTGCGGGTCCACCTCGATATCCGGCAGGTAGTCGTTGTGGATCAGGTCGGTTTTCTGCACATCACGGCACCCCTTGACCACGGCAATCTGCTTTTTCAAACCCAGCGCCTCGGGCAGGCCGGCGTCCTGCGCCGCCTGGCTGATAAAGGTCAGGCTGGTGGCATGCAGCGAGCTGCCGAAGCTGGCGAACATCGGTCGGTAGTGCACCGGCTGCGGCGTCGGGATCGAGGCGTTGGCATCCCCCATCAGGCTTGAAGCAATCGCCCCACCTTTGAGGATCAGCGTCGGCTTGATCCCGAAGAACGCCGGGCGCCACAACACAAGATCCGCCCATTTGCCGACTTCGATGGAACCGACGATGTGGCTGATGCCATGGGTGATCGCCGGGTTGATGGTGTACTTGGCGATATAGCGCTTGGCGCGGAAGTTATCGTTGCCCGCGCCGTCACCCGGCAGCGGGCCGCGCTGTTTTTTCATCTTGTCGGCGGTCTGCCAGGTGCGCGTGATCACCTCGCCGACGCGGCCCATGGCCTGGCTGTCGGAGCTGATCATCGAGAACGCGCCGAGGTCGTGGAGGATGTCTTCGGCGGCGATGGTTTCGCGGCGAATGCGGCTTTCGGCGAAGGCCACGTCTTCGGCAATGCTCGGGTCCAGGTGATGGCAGACCATCAGCATGTCCAGGTGTTCGTCGATGGTATTGCGGGTGAAGGGCCGCGTCGGGTTGGTGGAGCTGGGCAGCACGTTAGGAAAACCGCAGGCCTTGATGATGTCCGGTGCATGGCCGCCACCGGCGCCTTCGGTGTGGTAGGTGTGAATGGTGCGGCCCTTGAGCGCGGCGAGGGTGGTTTCGACGAAGCCGGATTCGTTGAGGGTGTCGCTGTGGATCGCCACCTGCACGTCGTATTCGTCGGCGACGCTCAGGCAGTTATCGATGCTGGCGGGCGTGGTGCCCCAGTCTTCGTGCAGCTTCAAACCGATGGCGCCGGCCTTGACCTGCTCCACCAACGGCTGCGGCAAGCTGGCGTTGCCCTTGCCGGTAAAGCCAATGTTCATCGGGAACGAATCGGTGGCCTGCAGCATGCGCGCCAGGTGCCACGGGCCTGACGTGCAGGTGGTGGCGTTGGTGCCGGTGGCCGGGCCGGTGCCGCCGCCAATCATGGTGGTGACGCCGCTGGTCAGCGCCTCCTCGATCTGCTGCGGGCAGATGAAATGCACATGGGAGTCGATGCCGCCGGCGGTGAGGATCATGCCTTCACCGGCGATCACTTCGGTGCTGGCGCCGATGGCCATGGTCACGCCGGGCTGGATGTCGGGGTTGCCGGCTTTGCCGATGGCGTGGATGCGGCCGTTCTTCAGGCCGACATCGGCCTTGACGATGCCCCAGTGGTCGATGATCAGCGCGTTGGTGATCAGGGTGTCGACCACTTCATGGGCGAGCAACTGGCTCTGGCCCTGGCCGTCACGGATCACCTTGCCGCCACCGAATTTGACTTCTTCGCCATAGACGGTGAAGTCCTTTTCGACTTCGACGAACAGCTCGGTGTCGGCCAGGCGCACCTTGTCGCCAACGGTGGGGCCGTACATGTCGGCGTAGGCTTGGCGGGTGATTTTCATGTGTGTGCACCTGATAAATATGTGTTGAATGTGAGACCGCTATCGGGGGCAAGCCCCCTCCCACATTTGGCCGTGTTCACAGATCAAAGGTGGGAGGGGGCTTGCCCCCGATGAGGCCCTAAAGGTCGCCCATGACCCGCCCGGCAAATCCGAATACCCGCCTTCCACCGCCCAAATCCACCAGCTCGACCTCCCGACTCTGCCCCGGCTCGAACCGCACCGCCGTGCCCGCCGGAATATTCAAACGCATGCCACGGCTGGCCGCGCGATCAAACTCCAGTGCGTCGTTGGTCTCGAAAAAGTGATAGTGCGAGCCCACCTGGATCGGCCGGTCGCCGCTGTTGGCCACGCTCAGGCTGAGGGTACGGCGGCCCACATTCAGTTCGATCTCGCCAGGCTGGATCTGATATTGGCCAGGAATCATGCAGGTTGCCCCAAGGTCTTGAAGTAGATAGCGGTCGGGCTGTAGCGCCCGTCCGGGCTTTGGCAGTAGTCGGGCAATTCGCCGACCTTGGTGTAGCGCAGCGATTGGTAGAAGGCCTCGGCGTCGGAGCCGGCTTCGGTGTCCAGGTACAGCAAGCCGCGCTTGTGCTGGCGCGCGGCGAGCTCCAGGGCATTCATCAATTGCTGGCCCAGGCCGTGGCGCCGCGCACTGCTGTGCACCAACAGTTTTTGCACCTCGGCGCGGTTCAGGCCGTTGGCTTTCTGGCACAGCGCCAACTGCACGCTGGCGACCACCTGTTCATCGCGCACCACCACCCACAGCAGCAGGCTGGCCTCTTCGATGCCGGCTTGCACGCCGGTCAAATACGCGCGCGCCTGCACCTCATCGAAGTCGGCCATGAAGCCGACCGAGGCGCCATGCCGGACCGCGTCCAGCAGCAGCTCGATCAAGCCGAGGCGGTAATGGGCAAAGCTTTCAGCATTGACTCGACGCAGTTGCGCAGCGCTCATCGATCTCACTCCTTGGGCGGTTCGGCGCCCGGATTCAAGGCCAGTTGCATGAAGGTCAGGTCGAGCCAGCGGCCGAACTTGATACCCACTTGCGGCATCTGCCCGGTGGTGATGAAACCCAGGCGTTCGTGCAGGCGGATCGAGGCAAGATTGCCGCTTTCGATAGCCGCGACCATCACATGCTTGTCGCCGCTGCGCGCGCGTTCGATCAGGGCCGCCATCAAGCGCGGGCCGAGGCCCTTGCCGCGCTGGTCGTTGCGCACGTACACCGAGTGTTCAACGCTGTAGCGGAAACCTTCGAAGGGCCGCCAGTCGCCGAACGAGGCGTAGCCGGTGACCTCAGCGTTTTCCACGGCCACCAGGACTGGATAGCCCTGCGCCTGGCGTGCACTGAACCAGGCCTGGCGGTTCGCCAGGTCCACCGGCTGTTCGTTCCAGATCGCGGTGGTGTTCAGGACGGCATCGTTGTAGATGTCGCGGATCGCCGGCAGGTCGTGTTCGGTTGCATCACGAATCATGGCCGTGCCTCAAGCGATGGGCTGGTGGACGGTGACCAGCTTGGTGCCGTCCGGGAAGGTGGCTTCCACCTGGATATCCGGGATCATTTCCGGGATGCCTTCCATCACTTGTTCACGGTTGAGCAGGGTGGTGCCGTAGTGCATCAGGTCAGCCACGGTACGACCATCGCGGGCGCCTTCCATCAGCGCGGCGGAAATATAGGCGATGGTCTCCGGGTAGTTGAGCTTCACACCCCGCGCCAGGCGGCGTTCAGCCACCAGGCCTGCGGTGAAGATCAGCAGTTTGTCTTTTTCCCGTGGGGTCAGGTCCATGGTTCAGTCCGTCTTGAAATACATTCGTTAATACAATGAAGGTCAAATGTGGGAGGGGGCTTGCCCCCGATAGCTGAGTGTCAGGCAATGCATCTGTCACTGAACCACCGCCATCGGGGGCAAGCCCCCTCCCACAGTTTGATCTTCATGTGTTCCAGATTCTCGGTGTGACCGCTTCGCGCTCAAGGACTGCCGGGCGGAGCAATTTCCATAAATCAATCAACCACCCCCGCGCCTGCAGCGCTTCACTGGCCAGGCAGCGTGCGACGAGCAAACCGGGCAGTTGGGTCAAGTCACCGCGCACCGCGTGGGGCAGTGAGCGACAGCGTTCCAGCAGTTGAGCATCAATTTCACCGGTCGCCAGCAAAGTGGCAAACACCGGTTGTCCATCCAGCCCGATGGGCGAATCCAGCAGCCCATCGCCGCCCACAATGCGCTGGCGTTCGTGCCAGAGCAACTGGCCGTCGCGACGGATATCCAGTCGGGATTGAAAGTGGCCGAGGTCGAAGCGCTCGTCACTGGCCGGGCGCCCGAGGGCGACCACGTCCCAGTAGAACAACCGCGCGTCGCCGTGCAGTTCGATGCGGGTGGTCAGTTCGGCCTGGGCGGCGCTGAACACAATGGTTTCCTGGGGCAGCCACTCCAGCGTCGCACCGGCTTGCACGGTCAGTTCAAGCTGCTGGAAGGCAGGGCCGCTGGCGCGGTACCACTTGGCCGCGCCGGGGCTGGTCAATTGGGCCCAGGCACCCTCGGCTACCTGCGCGCTGATGTCGAGGCGATCGCCGCCGGCAATGCCGCCGGGCGGGTGCACGATGATGTGCTGGCACACCTCGGGGCCTTCGGCGTACAGGTGTTTTTGCACGCGCAGCGGGCCGAGGTGGCGGCGCAGCACCGGGCGTGTGGTATCACCGAAACGCGCGTAGCCGAGTTCCAGCTTGGCGTGCCAGCTGGGGGTGAACAGGGCAGGGGTAACGGGCAGGTTCATGTTTTTTTGCTTATCGTTAGGACGCTACAGGTTAGATGGTTACCAGGCCGCGCACACCTTCGCTTTCCATATTTTCGCCTCGGCCCTGCTGCACGATTTCGCCCCGGGACATCACCAGGTACTGGTCGGCCAGTTCCGCGGCGAAGTCGTAGAACTGCTCCACCAGCAGGATTGCCATATCGCCGCGTGCCGCGAGTTTCTTGATCACAGCGCCGATTTCCTTGATCACCGACGGCTGGATGCCTTCGGTGGGTTCATCGAGAATCAACAGTCGCGGGCGGCTCGCCAGGGCGCGGCCGATGGCCAACTGTTGCTGCTGGCCGCCGGACAAATCGCCGCCGCGCCGGTGTTTCATCTGCAGCAGCACCGGAAACAGTTCGTAGATAAAGGCGGGCACTTCCTTGGCTTCGGAGCCTGGGAAACGCGAAAGGCCCATCAGCAGGTTTTCTTCCACCGTCAGCCGTCCGAAAATTTCCCGGCCCTGGGGCACGTAGGCGATGCCTGCATGCACGCGCTGGTGCGGCTTGAAGCCGGTGATCGGCTTGCCCTCCCAATTCACCGCGCCTTCCTTGGCCGGCAGCAGGCCCATCAGGCACTTGAGCAGGGTGGTCTTGCCCACGCCGTTACGCCCGAGCAGGCAGGTGACTTCGCCGATCTTCACGTCAAACGACAGCCCGCGCAGGATGTGGCTACCGCCGTAATATTGGTGAAGGTGTTGGACTTGTAGCATTGGAACTCCGTTAGTTGGGCTTCAAGTGGCAAGCTTCAAGCTGCAAGTAAGAGCGGGCGGGTGCCTGGCTTTGCTTCAAAACTTGCCGCTTGAAGCTTGTGGCTCGAAGCTGGCCGATGTATCACCGTCCTAAATACACTTCTATAACGCGCTCATCGGCCTGCACCTGCTCCAGCGACCCTTCCGCCAGCACGCTGCCTTGATGCAACACGGTGACGTGGTCGGCAATCGAGCCGACAAAGCCCATGTCATGCTCCACCACCATCAGCGAATGCTTGCCCGCCAGGCCCTTGAACAGTTCGGCGGTGAATTCGGTTTCGGCGTCGGTCATGCCGGCCACCGGTTCGTCCAGCAGCAACAGTTGTGGGTCCTGCATCAACAGCATGCCGATTTCCAGAAACTGCTTCTGGCCGTGGGACAGCAACCCGGCCGGGCGCTGTACCGAGGCGCTGAGGCGGATGGTGTTCAGCACCTCGTCGATGCGGTCTTTCTGCTCGCCGCTCAAGCGCGCCCGCAGGCTGGCCCATACGGACTTGTCGGTTTTCTGCGCCAGCTCAAGGTTTTCGAACACGCTGAGGGCTTCGAACACCGTGGGTTTCTGGAACTTGCGGCCAATGCCGGCCTGGGCGATCTGCACTTCGCTCATGCCGGTCAAGTCCAGCGTCTCGCCGAACCAGGCCTTGCCATGGCTGGGCCGGGTCTTGCCGGTGATCACGTCCATCAAGGTGGTCTTGCCCGCGCCATTGGGGCCGATGATGCAGCGCAGTTCGCCAACGCCGATGTAGAGGTTGAGGTCGTTCAACGCCTTGAAACCATCGAAGCTGACGCTGATGTCCTCCAGGGTCAGAATGGTGCCGTGGCGAGTGTTCAGGCCTTTGCCCGCGGCCTGGCCGATACCGATGGCCTCGCGACCGCTGCCCGCGTCGAAAACAGGTTCAAGCATGACGTTCCTCATTTCTTAAGCAGCCCGATAACGCCCTTGGGCAGGTACAGGGTGACGATGATGAACAGCGCCCCGAGGAAGAACAGCCAGTATTCCGGGAAGGCCACGGTGAACCAGCTCTTCATGCCATTGACCACCCCGGCGCCGAGCAACGGGCCGATCAAGGTGCCACGCCCGCCCAGGGCCACCCAGACGGCGGCTTCGATGGAGTTGGTCGGGGACATTTCGCTGGGGTTGATGATGCCCACCTGCGGCACATACAACGCCCCCGCCAAGCCGCACAGCACCGCGCTCAACACCCACACGAACAGCTTGAAGCCACGCGGGTCGTAGCCGCAGAACATCAGGCGGTTTTCCGCATCCCGCAGGGCGGTGAGCACACGCCCGAATTTGCTGCGGGCCAGGCGCCAGCCGATGTACAGGCTCGCCACCAGCAACAGCACCGTGGCCACGAACAGCACCGCCCGGGTGCCCGGCTCGGTGATGCCAAAGCCCAGGATGCTGCGAAAGTTGGTGAAGCCGTTATTGCCGCCAAACCCGGTCTCGTTGCGAAAGAACAGCAGCATGCCGGCGAAAGTCAGGGCCTGGGTCATGATCGAGAAATACACGCCTTTGATCCGCGAGCGGAAGGCGAAGAAACCGAACACCAGGGCCAGCAGCCCCGGCGCCAGCACCACCAGGCACAGCGCCCACCAGAAGTGTTGGGTGCCCGCCCAGTACCAGGGCAATTCGGTCCACGACAGGAACGTCATGAACGCCGGCAACGCATCGCCGGAGGCCTGGCGCATCAGGTACATGCCCATCGCGTAACCGCCCAGGGCGAAGAACAGCCCGTGGCCCAGGGACAGCATCCCGGCGTAGCCCCACACCAGGTCGAGCGCCAGGGCGACAATGGCATAGCAGAGGATCTTGCCGACCAGTGTCAAGGTATAGGCCGATATGTGAAACACATTTTCCGCCGGCAACAGCGACAGCAACGGCAGCGCCAGCAGCACCACAAGCAGGAGCGCGCCGACGGCAATCGTCACCTTGGGGCCGGCTTTCTGCGTGGCCGTAAGCATCAATGGCTGGTTCATCAGTCGATCACCCGTCCTTTCAGTGCGAAGAGTCCTTGCGGGCGTTTCTGGATAAACAGAATGATCAGCGCGAGGATCAGGATCTTGCCGAGCACGGCGCCGATCTGCGGTTCGAGAATCTTGTTGGCGATACCCAGGCCGAAGGCCGCCGTGACGCTGCCGGCGAGCTGGCCCACACCGCCCAGCACCACCACCAGGAACGAGTCGATGATGTAGCTCTGGCCCAGGTCCGGGCCGACGTTGCCGATCTGGCTCAGGGCGACGCCGCCCAGCCCGGCGATGCCCGAACCCAGGCCAAAGGCGAGCATGTCCACCCGCCCGGTGGGCACACCGCAGCAGGCGGCCATGTTGCGGTTCTGCGTGACGGCGCGCACGTTCAGGCCCAGGCGCGTCTTGTTCAGCAGCAGCCAGGTCAGCACCACCACGAACAGCGCAAAGGCGATGATCACGATGCGGTTGTACGGCAGCACCAGGTTAGGCAATACCTGAATGCCCCCGGAGAGCCAGGCGGGGTTGGACACTTCGACGTTCTGCGCACCAAACACCAACCGCACCAGCTGGATCAGCATCAGGCTGATGCCCCAGGTGGCAAGCAGGGTTTCCAGCGGGCGGCCATACAGGTGACGAATCACCGTACGCTCCAGCGCCATGCCGATGGCGGCCGTGACAAAGAACGCCACCGGCAGCGCGATCAGCGGGTAGAACTCAATCGCCTGAGGCACGTAGCGCTGCATCAGCATTTGCACCATGTAGGTGGAGTAAGCGCCGAGCATCAGCATCTCGCCATGGGCCATATTGATCACGCCCAGCAGGCCGAAGGTGATGGCCAGGCCCAGGGCAGCGAGTAATAGAATCGAACCCAGCGACATGCCACTGAACGCCTGGCCGAGTATTTCGCCGACCATCAACTTGCGTTTGACCTGGGCCAGGCTGGTTTCGGCGGCGGTGTGCACGGTGGCATCGGGTTCGACGCCGGGCGCAAGCAAGGTTTCCAGGCGGGTGCGGGCCAGCGGGTCGCCGGTGTTGCCGAGCAGGCGCACGGCGGCGAGGCGCACCACCGGGTCGGTATCGACCAGTTGCAGATTGGCCAGGGCCAGGCTGAGGGCGCTGTGCACATCCTCGTCGGTCTCGGCGGCGACCTGCTGGTCGAGGAATTTCAGTTGGGCCGGCACTGCCGTTTTTTGCAGGGTGCGCGCGGCATCAAGGCGCACCTTGGGGTCAGCCGCGAGCAACTGCTGGCTGGCCTGCACATTGTCGATCAGACCGCGCAGACGGTTGTTCAGGCGCAGGGTCTTGGTTTCGCCGTTGAGCGTGAGCTGGCCTTGTTGCAGCGCGTCCACTAGTTCGATACGCGCAGGATCTGGCTGGCCGGCCCAGTCCTGGAGGAGCTTGGCTTGCTGCGCCGGGTTGGCGTTGATGAAGTCTTCGGCATCGCTGGCGTGTGCGCCCAAAGGCAGCAATAGCAGGGCTGTAAGGATGAAACGGTGCAGGGCAGTGGGCATACAAATTGTCCTGAGCGTACGCGGTCAATTGTGGGAGGGGGCTTGCCCCCGATTGCGGTGTATCAGTGGGCACATTCGGTGCCTGACACTCAGCTATCGGGAGCAAGCCCCCTCCCACATTTGGCCTGTGGTGGGGCTTAGTTGCTCTTCACGGCGTAGTCCGGCTTTTTGTCATTGCCAGGGATGTACGGGCTCCACGGCTGTGCGCGGATCGGCTCATTGGTCTGCCACACCACCGAGAACTGCCCGTCGGCCTGGATCTCACCGATCATCACCGGCTTGTGCAGGTGGTGGTTGGTCTTGTCCATGGTCAGGGTGAAACCGGACGGTGCGGCGAAGGTCTGGCCGGCCAGCGCTTCACGCACTTTGTCGACGTCGGTGGACTTGGCCTTCTCTGCCGCCTGCGCCCACATGTGGATGCCCACGTAGGTGGCTTCCATCGGGTCGTTGGTCACTGCTTTGTCTGCCCCCGGCAGGTTGTGTTTCTTGGCGTAGGCTTTCCAGTCGGCCACAAACTTCTGGTTCACCGGGTTCTCCACCGACTGGAAGTAGTTCCAGGCCGCGAGGTTGCCCACCAGCGGCTTGGTGTCGATGCCGCGCAATTCTTCTTCGCCCACCGAGAAGGCCACTACCGGTACATCGGTCGCCTTCAGGCCCTGGTTGGCCAGTTCCTTGTAGAACGGCACGTTGGAGTCGCCATTCACGGTGGAGACCACCGCAGTCTTGCCGCCCGCGGAGAACTTCTTGATGTTGGCGACGATGGTCTGGTAATCGCTGTGGCCGAACGGGGTGTAGACCTCTTCGATGTCCTTGTCCGCCACGCCTTTGGAATGCAGGAACGAACGCAGGATCTTGTTAGTGGTGCGCGGGTACACGTAGTCGGTGCCGAGCAGGAAGAAGCGCTTGGCGCCGCCGCCTTCTTCGCTCATCAGGTATTCCACCGCCGGGATCGCTTGCTGGTTGGGCGCCGCGCCGGTGTAGAACACGTTGGGCGACATCTCTTCGCCTTCGTATTGCACCGGGTAGAACAGCAGGCCGTTGAGTTCCTCGAACACCGGCAATACCGATTTGCGCGACACCGAGGTCCAGCAGCCGAACACCACGGCGACCTTGTCCTGGGTCAGCAACTGGCGACCTTTCTCGGCGAACAGCGGCCAGTTGGACGCGGGGTCCACCACCACCGGCTCGAGCATCTTGCCGTTCACACCGCCCTTGGCGTTGATCTCGTCGATGGTCATCAGCGCCATGTCTTTGAGCGAGGTTTCGGAGATGGCCATGGTCCCGGACAACGAGTGCAGGATGCCGACCTTGATGGTCTCGGCGGCCTGGACGGTCCAGGTCAAGCCCATGGCGGCAATGGATGCCGACAAAGTGAAAGCCTTGATCAAGCTGCGACGCTTCATGGTGCGATCTCCGTAAAACCGATAGTTTTTGTTGGGCAGATACACACGACTTTGCAAAGGCTGTGCCTGCTACGCGAGGCGCGGGATTACAGGCGGTTCAGCGAGGCGAATCGGCACCGTGGCGCACCAGGATGGCGCCACGTTCCGTTGTTGAGTGCACGGCAAGCTTCAAAACAGGGCGTTGCGCACCAGGCCGTGCCGGCAGTGCGCAACCCGGTATTACGCGGTGACGCCGACCCGTGACAGCAGCACGCGGTCCAGCACCCACACCACCACCAGCGAGGCGCCCACCAGCGGGAAAATGATCGCCAACGCGAGCATGATCGCCATCGCGGTTTTCCACCTGGGCAGGTCATGGCGCAACGGCGGCACACCGAGCCCGCCCTGTGGCCGACGCTTCCACCAGATCACCACGCCGCTCACCGCGCTGAGCAGAATCATCAGGCAGATCACCAGCACGATCAGCTGATTGACCCAGCCGAACATCTTGCCCTCGTGCAGCATCACCCCGGTTTCGGTGGCACGTGCGACGCCGTTGTAATGTTCCCAGCGCACGTCGGCCAGGACCTTGCCGGTGTACTGGTCCACATGCAGCGTGGCGTCATTGCGAGGGTCGTTGGCGAATACGGCGATGGTGAACACGCCGGTGGCGGTGGTGGGGAAGGTGATGCTGTAGCCAGGTTCGACCTTGCGCGCAGTGGCCAGGTCGACCACCTGTTGCAGGCTGATGCCGGGCGCGGCGGGGCCTGCGTGCATGGCGCCGTGGTTCATGTGTTCGGCATGATTGCCGGACATCGGCATCGGCGTGTTTTCCATCGCCCAGGGCACTGTTTGCTGGCTGGCGGTATTGAGGGTGCGCGCCTGCTGGTCCGACTGCGGCACGTTGTTCCACATCGCCGCCGGGAAGGTGTTCCACAGGTCGGCGTATTGCTTGCCCCAGAAACCCGTCCAGGTCATGCCGCTGAGCAGCATCACCAGCAGGAACGCCGCGCCCCAGAAACCGGCGACAGCATGCAGGTCACGCCAGAGCAAGCGGCCTCGGCTGTTCAAGCGTGGCCATAACACCCCCGCCGGGGACCGGCCGCGCGGCCACCACAGGTACAGGCCGGACACCACCAGCATCACGCCCCAACCGGCGGCCAGTTCAATCAGCCGATCTCCGGTGGTGCCGATCATCAGCTCCCCATGCAGGGCGCGGGCGATGGCTTGCAGGTTGTCTTTGGCGTCCTGTTCTCCGAGCACGGTGCCGCGATACGGGTCGACGAATACGCTGATCTCGCGGCCCTGCTGCTGCATCACGAACTGCGCACTGCTGGTGGCATCGGCGGGTGGCAGGTATTTGCTGATCGCGGCCTGGGGGTAGACAGCCTTGGCCCGTTGCAACTGCTCGTCGGCGCTCAGTGCGTGCTCGGCTGCGGGTACTTTCAGCAGCTCGCCATACATCAGCGGGTCGAGCTGGGGTTTGAACAGGTAGATGATGCCGGTCAGGGCCAGCAGCACCATGAACGGGGCGACGAAGAGCCCGGCGTAGAAGTGCCAGCGCCAGGCCAGGTTGTAGAAGGAAACTGTTTGAGTGCTCATCGGGTGCTCCGCAAGGCTTTGATTTATCTGTGTCAGTTACACCGCTATCGGGGGCAAGCCCCCTCCCACACTTGACTGTGTTCACAATGCTCAATCTGTGAACCCAGTCCAATGTGGGAGGGGGCTTGCCTCCGATGCTCTTAGAAGCTCATGTCCACCTTGGTCCACAGGGTTCGCCCGGGCTCATTGATAGCCTGCGGGTCGTTCGCCGGGTAGCCGAACCCGGCGTTGCCGGCCAGGTTCAAATGCTCGGCGTAAGCCTTGCCGAACACGTTGTCGACACCGGTACTGACCTTGAAGTTTTTATTGATTCGGTACGCGGCGTTCAGCGAGAACACGCCAAAGCCACTGCTGGTGTCGTAATCCTTGCCCACCACGTTGCCTTTGTTCGGGTCGATGCGGTTCTGCGCCGCGACCACGCGCCACAGCGCGCCGGCGCTCCAGTCATCTTCGCTGTAGGTCAGGCCGAAGCGCGCATCCAGCGGCGGCATCTGCGGCAGGGCCTTGCCGTCGCTGCTGTTTTTGCCCCAGGCGTAGGCGAGGCTGGCGTCGGCTTTCCAGTGTTGCGTCAGCTTGTAGGCCGCGCCCAGTTCGCCGCCCATGATGCGGGCGTCGACATTGCGCGCCTGGGAGGTGGTGCCCATCATGCCCGGCCGGTAGTCGAACAGGATGAAGTCGCGCACCTGGCCGACGTAACCTGAGACCCAGGCTTCCAGGTCGGCGCTTTTGTATTGCGCGCCGAAGTCCAACTGCGTGGTTTTCTCGGGCTTGACGCCGTCGAAGGCGTTCACCGAACCGACCGCGCCGGTGTTGGGGGAAAACAACTCCCAGTAATCCGGGAAGCGCTCGGCGTGGCCCAGGCCCGCATACAGCGTGGTGGGGGTGTCCGCCAGATCGTGCTCGTAGCGTACAAAGCCGGACGGCAGGGTATCGGCGCGGGTGTCACCGGCGGTGGGGTTGGGGCGCGACATCATTGCCGAACCGGTGCGTTGGCGAAAATCCTTGGCCGAAGCACGGTCCAGACGCGCACCGCTGATCAGGCGGTCGCGGTCGGCGGCGTACCAGGTCAGCTCGCCGAACACGCCGTAGTTATGGAAGTTGGCGTCCTTGTCGCGGGGCAGGTCCTTGTAGGTGTCGACGCCCATGCTGCTGCGCGCGCGGTGTTCGTTGGTCTGCGCATCGAGGCCGCCGATCAGTTGCACATCGGCCCAGCGCCAGGTCGCCTTGATCCGGGCACCCAGGGTGCGGCGATCGACGTTGGACGCCATCGGCCCGGCCATCATCCCGGTGCCGGATGGCACGCGCAGGCTGTAGTTGTCCATCACGTGGTCGGCGTAGTTGTAGTAGACCTGAGCCTCGACCTTGTCCAGCACCTCGCCGAGGTTGGACTTCTCGAAGCGCAACCCCAGGCTTTCGCGCAGGAACTGCGAGCCGTCCATGCCGCGCCCGGCGTAACGCGCCTCGCCATCGCCACGGCCGGCGGTGAGTTCCAGCAGCGTATCCGCGTCGGGGGTGAAGCCTAGGGCAACGTCGCCATTCCATTTGTCGTAGCGCGAAGCGACGGTGTCGTGGTTGCCGTCTCTGTAATCGTCGGCATGGGCCTGGTTGCCGATCACCCGCACGTAGCCCAATGGCCCGCCGGCAGCGGCGTCGATGACCTTGTCGAAACGGCCGTTGGAGCCGGCCAGCACACTGGCGTTGACCCGCGTACCCAGCTCACCGAACTGCTCCGGCTCACGCTCGAACAAGATGGTGCCGGCTGAGGCACCGGGGCCCCACAGCACGGTTTGCGGGCCCTTGATCACGGTGAGCTTGTCGTAGGTTTCCGGCGAGATGTACGAGGTGGGCGCATCCATCCGGCCGGGGCAGGCGCCGAGCATCACGCCGCCGTTGGTGAGGATATTCAGGCGCGAGCCGAACATGCCGCGCAGCACCGGGTCGCCATTGGTACCGCCGTTGCGTACCAGGGCGAAGCCGGGGATGGTCTTGAGGTAGTCGCCACCGTCGCTGGCGGGCACCGGTTGGCGTGGGTCTTTCGGGTGGGTGACAACGGTGAGAGGCGAGCTGGGGGCAATCGCCGTGATCACCGTGGGGCTCAATTCGTGTTCGTCCGCGTGAGCGCAGGGGGCAAGCAGTGCGCCGCACAGTACGGCGAACACCGGGGCAGCGCCCAAACGGGTGTCGGCAGGAAACCTGGACATGACAAATTCCATCAATCAATCGTAAACAACACGGCCAGCAGCCTGCGGCTGTCTGTCTAAAGTCGGCCGGAGTGAAGTAACGCGATGAAGTGCTTACGAGGCGATGGGCGGCGCGCGGCTGCGGGCGCCGGGGAAGATGTTTTGCCGGGCATGGCCCAGGCGCGGCGCGCAGGGCAGGGCGTTGGCGGGTGGCGGGGCGTCGAGGCTGATGAAAGACGCGCCGCCGGGCAGGGCCGGGCAACTGAAGAGCAGGCTGCAATAGCCGCACTTTTCCCAGAGCACGTGGTGCTCGTCGGGGGCTTTGGTGGGGGTGGGCTCGCCATGGCAGCTGGGCATGTCCATCGACATACCGGCGTGATGGTCCATCGGCATCGCTTGGGAAATCAGCGGACCGATAAAAATCATCAGCATGGCGAACAGGCTGATCCAACTGCCGCGCATCAGGCGCGGGCGTTGAGACAACCTGGCGCGAGGGGCGCCCATCGAGGTGGTCCTACTGGGCGTGCTGATGCTCGTGGGCGACCATCGGCGGCGTCTTCTGGACCGACACGTTCACTTGGACCTTGCCGGCCTTTTCAAAGGTCAGGGTCAGCGGGAACTGCTTGCCGTCGGCCAGCAGGCTGCGGTCTTTGAGGCCCAGCAGCATCACGTGGTAAGCCATTGGTGCGAAGGTCAGGTCACCCTTGGCCGGCACGGCGACGCTGGGCACTTGTTGCATCTTCATCAGGTCGCCTTGCATCACGTGCTCGTGCAGCTCGGCTTTTTCGGCGACGCTGGTTTCAGCGCCGAGCAGACGGTCGGGGGCAGCGCCGGTGTTATGAATCACGAAATAGGCCGCAACAGTGGGCGCATTCGGCGGTAACTCCTGGGACCAGGGATCGCTGACCAGCAGGTCGCCGGCCTTGTAGTCATCGGCATTGGCGGCACTGAACACCGGCAGCAGCAATGCCGCCAGAAGCAGGGAAGATTTAAGCATGGCAGTTCTCCAGAACGGGTCTAAAACGCAGTTCACTTGCGAAGACGATCAAACCGTTGGAGAGGCGCGGGGATTGAGGCTCGGCCATTGCTGGCGTGGTTTGGGATTTTGCAAGGCAGGCGCAGGCAGGCTGCGCAGTGCTTCGAACCGCGTGACATACAACTGCGGCACATGCCCCGGCAACGCCAGCAACTGCGCGGAGCCCGAGCAACACCAGCAATGCTGCATGGCGGAGTGATCATCCTGTGGCGCCGGAACCTCCAGCTTGCCCAGGGCGATCGTCTTCAGGCTGGCGCCGTTGGAAGAACAAAAACTGCCCCACATCAGCCGCTTGACCGGGTCATCCGTCTGCTGCATCGCACTGGCCAACGGCATGGCAAACGCATTGAACAGCACTGCAAGGCAGGCGATCCAGGCAATTGCAAAGCGTTGACGGGCCATGGCGGATAATCCGTGGGGTTAATCGATCAGGCGGGTATTTAGCCTGATCGAAGGGGATAAGTAAAAAGGGGCGGTGTGGTTTGGTGTCGCAGTGCTATCAGATCGCCGTGGCGTGAAGCTTGAGGCCCAACGCCTTCATGACTTTCATGATAGTCGCGAACTCGGGATTGCCAGTGCTGGAGAGGGCTTTGTACAGACTTTCTCGTCCGAGGCCGGCATCGCGGGCTACCTGCGTCATGCCTTGGGCGCGGGCGATGTCGTTGAGAGCAGTGCGAATCAAAAGACCGTCACCCGCATCATCTTCGAAACAGGTCTCCAGATACGCGGCCATCTCCAAAGGTGTATTCAAATATTTTGCCGCGTCGAAGCGGGTAAAGGATTCGCTCATGATTTATTCCTCGCTACCAAATTCATTGCTATTTGCTTTGCACGCTTGATGTCTCGGCCTTGTGTTGATTTGTCACCGCCTATCAGCAGTAGATAAACCACTTCGTCGCGGCGGGTAAAGTAGACGCGATACCCTGGGCCGTAGTGGATTCGCATTTCGTACACTCCATCGCCTACAGGCTCACAGTCGCCGAAGTTTCCTGCTTCCGCCATTCGTAATCTTTTCACTACCCGAACTTTTGCGAATGGATCTCGAACTGCTTTTAGCCATTTGACAAACTCAATGGTTTCATCGAATTCAATTGTCATGAATCGTATTCCTTGGGATACGCGATGGCAAGCTGCGACGTGCTGCAAAAGCAGAGCGTCTCTATCGCGGGCGAAGACGCAAAACTGGGAGAGGGAGGTTAGGGCGCAGGGTTTTGGTTGAGCCAGCCAGCGGATTCGGAAGAGTTTGTAGGATGAATCGCCTTATTGAGGGCGCAGCTAAGCAACCAGCGTTTTCCAATTCGATCATTCCCACGCTCTGCGTGGGAATGCTGCCCAGGACGCTCTGCGTCTGCTCAAACAGAAATTTCCGACAAGGATTTGAGGTTGTCCCTAGGACACTCAATCTCTAGTCTCCGTACACCGCTGCAAACACAGCGGTCGGGCGTCGCGGCCCGGATTTCTATGGACGCTGAGCGTCATCGTCTGCTTTCAGTTGGCGCTTTTTTATCGTCTACTGTGCAGTGCTATGGCGGCTGTGCGCGGGATACCTCCGGGTATGCCGGGTTTCCTTAGGACCGGTCCGCGAACCTGCGTACAGCTGCCACCCCATCGCGTCGCGGCGATCAATGGCAGTTCCACTTTCCTAAGGAGCTCCACCATGATCAAACCCACCCCCAATCCCCCCATTCGGCTGTTCACCGTGGCCGACGGCATCAGTACCGAAGACCTGCTGGTCAACCTCAGCGAAACACTTGCCTCGGCCAATGCGCTGAGTTGCGACCTGGCCTTTGACCTGGAAGGATCGAAAAGAGAGGAGTTGCTGGGCGTCGCGCAGTTGATCGAGCTTGCCCAGTTGTTAGCCGAGCGGGCTCATGATGGTGTCGGGCAGGCCACAGCGGCAGGCGACTGAAAATCCGGTCCAAATGTGGGAGGGGGCTTGCTCCCGATAGCAGTGGATCAGCCAACAATTCAGTGAATGACTCGCCGCAATCGGGAGCAAGCCCCCTCCCACATTGGACCGGTGTTGTTCAGTGAGCGTGGATGGCCTCTAAGGCCGCTGCCACTGTAGTGAACTCCCGATCCACCGCCGCCAGCACCGGTCGCTTCAACACCAACACCGGTAGCCCCCGTTCCCGCGCCACTTCGAGCTTCGGCTCGGTGGCCGTGCTGCCACTGTTCTTGCTGATCAGCACATCAATCCCGCGCCGCTCAAACAGCGCGCGTTCTTCGTCGATCAGAAACGGCCCGCGGGCGCCGATCACTTCGCAGCGCTCGTTGCCCGGGTACACATCCAGTGCGCGCAATGTCCAGAATTGCCCCTCAGGGATTTCCTCGAGGTGCTGTAACGGTTCGCGTCCCAGGGTAAACAGTGGCCGCTTGAAAGGCTCAAGCGCTTCGATCAGCTCGGCCCAGCCAGACACTTCCCGCCAGTCATCCGCCGTTTGCGGCTGCCACGCCGGGCGCCGTAAGGCCCAGCACGCCACCCCGCACAACCGCGCGGCTTGAGCCGCGTTCCGGCTGATCTGCGCCGCATACGGATGAGTCGCATCGAGGATCAGGCTGATCCCCTCATCCCGAACATACTGCGCCAAACCCTCAGCGCCACCAAAACCGCCAACACGCACGTCGCAGGTGAGATCGGTGGGCACCCGCCCAACCCCGGCCAGGCTGTAAACATGCCCAGGTCCCAGGGTTCGCGCGATGGCCAGCGCTTCCGTCACGCCACCCAGCAGCAGAATCCTGTTCATACCGGCTTGACCACTTCCAGCAAGGTAATCGGCAGCGCCTGGCGCCACGTATCGAACTCGCCCAACGGCTGCGCCTGGGCCACATGGATGCGCGTCAGGTCACCACCGTGCTGGGCGCGCCAGTTCATCAGGGTCATTTCGCTCTGCAGGGTGACGGCATTGGCAACCAAGCGGCCACCTGGGCGCAGCTGTTGCCAGCAGGTATCCAGCACGCCCTCACGGGTGACGCCGCCGCCAATAAAGATCGCATCGGGCGCTTCCAGGCCGTCCAACGCCTGCGGCGCCGTGCCGCGAACCAGCTGCAGGCCGGGTACGCCGAGGGCGTCGCGGTTATATTCGATCAAGGCTTGGCGGCCTTCATCGGCTTCAATCGCCAACGCCCTGCAGCTGGGATGCGCGCGCATCCATTCGATGCCGATGGAGCCGCTGCCCGCGCCCACGTCCCAGAGCAGCTCGCCGGGCATCGGGGCGAGGCGGGCGAGGGTGATGGCGCGCACATCGCGTTTGGTCAGTTGGCCGTCGTGTTTGAAGGCCGCGTCCGGCAGGCCGGCGAGGCGTGGGAGGCGGGGTGCGTCGGGATCGGCCAGGCAGTCGATGGCGAGCAGGTTCAGGTCGGCCACCGCAGGCTCACCCCACGACTGCGCGATGCCGTCGATACGCCGCTCCTGCGCGCCGCCCAGGTGTTCAAACACGCTCAACCGGCTGGGGCCATAGCCGCGCTCGGCCAACAATGCGGCAATCAACGCCGGGCTGCTGCCGTCATTGCTCAACACCAGCAAGCGCACGCCACTGGCCAGGTGCGCATGGATCGCCGCCAGCGGCCGGGCCACCACGGACACGCTCACCACCTCCTGCAACGGCCAGCCCAGCCGCGCCGCCGCCAGGGATACGGAGGAAGGTGCCGGCAGGATCAGCAGTTCTTCGGCCGCCACCTGCCGCGCCAGACTGGCGCCCACGCCATAGAACATCGGGTCGCCACTGGCCAGTACGCACACCGGTTCACCGCGCCGCGCCAGCACCGGCTCCAGGGAAAACGGGCTTGGCCATAACTGGCGCTCGCCACTGATACACAGTGGCAAAAGGTCCAACTGGCGCTGAGCCCCTATAATGCGCGTGGCGCGCAGCAGGGCGTGCCGGGCGTTTCTGCCCAGGCCCTTGAAGCCGTCTTCACCGATGCCTACTACCGTCAGCCAGGGCGACATATCAATTCCTTGAACGACATCCGACGGGCAGGCTTTTCATGCCGTCGGACAAAGCAGGCATAATACCGCGCCTTTACCCGTCAACCGGTAGCCCCGTGAACCCAACGCCCGCTCTGAATACCTTGCGCCCCTCGGCTTGTCCGGGGTTGTTGCGTATCGTCCAGGCGCTGGACGGCGGCATCTGTCGGATCAAATTGGCCGGTGGCGCCATCAGCGCAGCCCAGGCCAACGCCGTGGCGGACGCTGCCCAGGCTTACGCGGGCGGGGTGATCGAGGCGACCAACCGCGCCAACCTGCAGATTCGCGGGATCGGCACCGAGCAGGACGCCCTCATCGCGATGCTGCTCGCCGCAGGCCTCGGCCCGAGCCACGCGGCCGGCGATGACGTGCGCAACCTGATGCTCAGCCCCAGCGCCGGCATCGACCCACAGATGCTGTTCGACACCCGCCCACTGGCCGGGCAGATCCTCGCCACCCTGGAAAACCATCCGCGCTTTCATGAACTGTCGGCCAAGTTCGCCGTGCAACTGGATGGCTTCGAAGCCTTGGCGATGCTGGAGCATCATCACGACCTGTGGCTATCAGCCTTCGAGCAGGCCGGTGAAACCCTGCTGGCGTTCGGCCTGGCCGGTTGTCCTGGGCGAGATGCGCCGCTGGCCGCTGTGCGCCTGGACCAGGGCCATGCGCTGGTGGTGGCGGTGCTGGAAGCCTTTCTCGACCTGGCCACGCCGGAACAAACGCGCATGCGCCACCTGGCTGTGGATAAGTTAATGAGCTGCCTGAAGGTGCCGCTACTGCCGGCGGACGGGTTCAAACGCCCGGCCAGCAGTGCGGCGGGCCACCTGGGCAGTTATCCACAGCACCAGCAAGACCTGTTCTATGTCGCCGCCGTCGCCCCCCTGGGCCGCCTGAACCCGGCGATGCTCAAGGGCGCCGCGCAACTTGCCGGCGAGCATGGCGACGCCACCTTGCGTTTCACTCCCTGGCAAGGCCTGTTGCTGCCCAACCTCACCCAGCCCGATGTGGTGATCGAGCAATTAACCCAATTGGGCTTTCTCTGCGCCGCCGACCAACCCCTGGCGCACATGATCGCTTGCACCGGTTCCAGCGGCTGCGGCAAAGGCCTGGCGGACACCAAGGCCGACGCCCGGCAGTTGGCCGCCCTGCAACCTGGCCACGCCGTTCACCTGTCCGGTTGCCCGCGCTCCTGCGCCGCTGCGCACACCGCGCCGGTGACCTTGCTGGCGGTGAGTCCCGGCCACTACGACCTCTATTTTCGCGACGCAGCCCATCCAGGTTTTGGCCGGCTGCACGCGCGCACCCTTTCTATTGAAGCGACGGGCGCCTTGCTGCGCGCTCGCCCACGGAGCAACACCGATGATTGATTACATCCGCGACGGTCAGGAGATCTACCGCAACTCCTTCGCCATTATTCGCGCGGAAGCCAGGTTGGAGCGCATCCCGGCTGATCTGGAAAAACTCGCGGTGCGGGTGATTCATGCCTGCGGCATGGTCGAGGCCATCGACGGCCTGCAGTTTTCCGAGGGCGCAGGCAAGGCCGGGCGCGAAGCGCTGGCGGCCGGCGCGCCGATTCTGTGCGACGCGCGGATGGTCTCCGAAGGCGTGACCCGTGCGCGCCTGCCCGCCAACAACCCGGTGATCTGCACCCTGCGCGACGACAGCGTGCCGGAGCTGGCGCGGGAGCTGGGCAATACACGTTCCGCGGCGGCCCTGGAGCTGTGGCGCCCGCACCTGGCCGGCAGCGTGGTGGTGATCGGCAACGCACCGACCGCTTTGTTCTACCTGTTGGAAATGCTTGATGCCGGCGCGCCGAAACCGGCGCTGATCCTGGGCTTTCCGGTGGGCTTTGTCGGTGCCGCCGAATCCAAGGCGATGCTCGCCGCCGACAGTCGCGGCGTGCCGTTCGTGATCATGCAGGGCCGCCTGGGTGGCAGCGCCATGGCCGCCGCCGCCGTCAATGCGCTCGCCACGGAGGTTGAATAATGCACGCACGCGGACGCCTGATCGGCCTGGGCGTGGGCCCCGGCGACCCGGAACTGATCACCCTCAAGGCGCTGCGCCTGCTGCGCGAGTCGCCGGTGGTGGCGTACTTCGTGGCCAAGGGCAAGAAGGGTAATGCCTTCGGCATCATCGAAGACCATCTGGTGCCCCAGCAAACCCTGATGCCGCTGGTGTACCCGGTGACCACCGAAGCGCTGCCGGCACCGCTGTCCTATGAGCAAGTGATCAGCGATTTCTACGACACGGCCAGCGTCGACGTGGCCGCGCACCTGGATGCGGGCCGCGATGTGGCGGTGATCTGCGAAGGCGACCCGTTCTTCTACGGCTCCTACATGTACCTGCACGACCGCCTCGCCGAGCGCTATGAAGCGCAAGTGATTCCAGGCGTGTGCTCGATGCTCGGCGGCGCTTCGGTACTGGGCGCGCCGCTGGTGTATCGCAATCAGAGCCTGTCGGTGCTGTCGGGCGTGCTGCCCCACGATGACCTCAAGCGGCGGCTGGCCGACGCGGATGCGGCGGTGATCATGAAACTGGGGCGCAACTTCCCCAAGGTGCGCCAGGTGTTGGAAGAACTCGGCCTGGCCGGGCGTGCGCTGTACGTGGAGCGCGCCACCATGGCCAACCAGAAGATCGTGCCCCTGGATCAGGTGGAGCCGATGTCGTCGCCGTATTTCTCGTTGATCATCGTGCCCGGTGAACGGTGGCAAGGTTGATGAGCCCGGCGATTGTCATTCTGGGCCAGGGCAGCCTGGCAACCGCGCGCCGGATCCAGCAGCTTTACCCGGCTGCGCTGATCCACGGCCTGGACGGTCGGGTTGAAGGGGCAGACCACAGCTACAGCGAATTCGGCGCCACGCTGCGCCAGCTCTACCAGCAGGGCACGCCGCTGATTGCGCTGTGCGCCGCCGGCATTGTCATTCGTACCCTCGCGCCGCTGTTGCTCGAAAAAGGTGAGGAGCCGGCAGTGCTGGCCGTCGCCGAAGACGGCAGCGCCGTGGTGCCACTGCTGGGTGGCCTGGGCGGCGTGAACGTGATGGCGCGGGACATTGCCGCTGCGCTGGGCGTGGCGGCGGCGATCACCACCAGCGGCGAGTTGCGCTTCGGCACCTGCCTGCTCAACCCGCCCCAGGGCTATGCATTGGCGGACCTGGAACTGGGCAAGCGCTTTGTCTCGGACCTGCTGGCCGGTGAAAGCGTGCGCATCGAAGGCGCGGCGCCCTGGCTGGACCAGGCCAACCTGCCGCAGGACCCCCACGCCCGCCTGGCGATCCATGTCGGCAGTGCCGAGCGTGCGCCCGCCGCCAACGAATTGCTGATTTACCCCAAGACGGTGTGCGCCACCTGCAAGCCGGGTGAGCATCTGGCGGCCCGTGTACGCACGGCCTTGAACGAAGCGGGCATTGCCGTGCAATCGTTGGCGTGCCTGCTGGCGAGCGACCTGCAGATGGCCGAGGCGTCGTTGCATGAGGCCGCGCTGGAGTTGGGCGTACCGCTGCGGTTTGCCCCGCTTGCGCCGCCTGCGGACATTTCCATCCGTGTGGCCGAGCAGCCGTTGGACCTGTCACAGGTAGGCCGCCCACGCGGGCGCCTCGCCGTGATCGGCCTGGGCCCTGGCGCCGCTGAATTGATGGTGCCGGCCGTCAAGGCCGAGTTGGCGCGTTGCACCGATGTGCTGGGCTATGAAACCTACGTGCGCATGGCCGGGCCGTTCCGTGATGACCAGGTGCAGCACTGCACCGACAACCGCGAAGAAATGCAGCGCGCCCGCCACGCCTTCGAACTGGCGGCCCAAGGGCGCTCGGTGGTGGTGGTGTCGTCCGGCGACCCGGGTGTGTTCGCCATGGCCGCTGCGGTGATCGAGGCGTTGCATGAGTCCAGCGACCCCGCGTGGCACCAGGTCGACTTGCAGATCCTGCCCGGCGTCTCGGCTTCACTGGCCACTGCTGCCCAGGCCGGCGCGCCGCTGGGGCATGATTTTTGTGTGATGTCGCTGTCGGACAACCTCAAACCGTGGTCGATCATCGAAAAGCGCCTGGACCTTGCGTCCCAGGCCGACCTGGCGTTGGCGTTCTACAACCCGATTTCCCGCGCACGGCCGTGGCAACTGGGGCGTGCGCTGGAGATTGTCGCGCAGCACCGCACCCCTGAAACACCGGTGGTGCTGGGCCGTGATATCGGTCGTCCCGGCCAGACATTGCGCGTCACCACGTTGGGGCAGCTCACCTCGGATCAGGTGGACATGCGCACCATGGTGCTGATCGGCTCGTCCACCACCTGCACCTTTGCGCGTGCCGGTGGCGGGGAGTGGGTATACACGCCGCGCTGGTACGGCGAAAAACCCGCCTCCTGAAAACGCCGAGGCGACGGCCGGAAAGCTCCGAATGACTCAAGGATTCTCCTGCGGTCGTTCGGGGCTTTTTCTTTTTTTTACGTCGAAACCACGAAGCCCTCCCTTGATGCCGCGCCGCTGCTGGGCGCTGCGTTTTGATTGGCTGGCCCAAGGCATGTTTGTCGCCTGGAAAGCCTGGCGGTGGGTGGACTAGTGTGGTTGCAAGCCCCGAGTCGGGGTGAACGTGGAGAATTGGAAATGGAGCGACATCATCGAAGGATCAATAGTAAAAAGAGGCGCAAGCTGATTGCCGCCTACAAATTGCCGGGCGCACCCGCAACGCCTGCGGCTCTGGCGCTGGACACCGAAGATGACTGCAATGCGGCGGTGGTCAACAACGGCGTGATTTCTTTTGCCGAGGGACTCTCCGGGCTTAACCGCGAGTACGTCCGCAAGAGCTACCTGTTGGCCAGCAGTTATGTGAGCGATGTACTGAACATTCGCCGGGGCACGGAGGCCTGGTACAACGAATTTATCAACGTGATGACCAGCTTGGGCTGGCTGCCGATGCGCAGTTGCTTCGAGCGGGTTTCGCGCTCGGGCAAAGGCCTGACGGTGCAACTGGCGGCACTCAACATCATCAGCGCGCTGCTCGCCTCGATGTCGTTGTCGGGGCCGTTGCTCGGCATGCTGCCGAAACTGGCGGCGGATGCGTTGGAAGCCTTGAAGCAGCAGCCGGCGTGTCTGGATCTGTTCAAGCGCAACAGCAGCTTGCACGAGGGCGGCGACTTCGGCGTGGCGTCCTGCGCTGAAACCAATGGCGAAGTCACGATGGTGCTGGTGACCTACAGCAGCCATGGCGTGGGCAAACAGGTGGGTTTGCCGTTTCTCGAGTGGGACAGTTCATCGTTCGAGGCCTTCAGCGGGCAGACCTGCCTGGTGCTGAATACCTCGGTGGTCAACGAAAAGACCCTGCAATTGATGCGCGACAGCGCGGGTGACAAAGTGCAGTCGGCCATTGCCAAGTACCGGATCTAGGGCACCAGATAGCCGCGGACCCCGGTAAAAATAATTTGCGCGGCCAGGGCGCACACAAACAAGCCCATCAACCGGCTGACAATCTGCAAGCCCTGGTCGCCGAGAATCCGTTCGATCCGATTGGACAGGTACAGCACCACGCCCACGGTGAGGCTGGCCAGCGCGATACTGAGGATGGCGGTGAGCTTGTCGTCCCAATGGGGCTGGCTCACGCCCATCACCAGCAGCGCACCGATGGTGCCGGGGCCGACCGTCAGCGGGATGGTCAGCGGCACGATGGTCACGTCCTGCTGCACGTTATCGGTCTGCACCGCCGACTTGCCTTGGGCCATGCCCAGGGCCGAGATAAACAGCACGCTGCCGGCACCGATGCGGAACGCGTCCACGGTGATGCCGAACACACTGAAAATCACCCGGCCGAACAGGTACAGCAGCACGCTCGACACCAGCGTCGCCAGTGCGACTTTCCAGGCCAGGCGTCGCCGCTCCTTGCTGGAGTAGCCACGGGTCAGGCTGATAAAGCAGGACAGCACGAAGAACGGGCTATAGAGCACCAGCATCTTCAGGTAAACGCTGAATAACACGTGGAGCATGAGGGCGGCTCGTGGCAGTAGAAGAGGTGTCGAGAGTCTAACAGGCGACATGACACAAATGTGGGAGGGGGCTTGCCCCCGGTAGCGGTTTGTCAGTTACAGGTACTGAGCCTGACACACTGCAATCGGGGGCAAGCCCCCTCCCACATTTGATCGCATTCCAAGTCAGGAGGGGGCGTGTTCGGGCCGCTGTTGGCGCTGCGCTACCCAGAACTCCACCAGCTCACGCAGCTGCGACAGCTCCACCGGCTTGGCCATGTGCCCGTCCATCCCGGCCTGGCGCGCGCGCTCCTTGTGTTCCGAGAGGATGTGCGCGGTCAGCGCCACCACCGGTGTGCGCACACGTTGGTGGCTGACTTCCCAGGCGCGTAGCTGCTGGGTGGCGGAGAAACCATCGAGGATCGGCATTTCACAGTCCATCAACACCAGGTCATAGCGCTGGGCTTTCATCGCCTCCAACGCTTCTTCGCCGTTGCTGGCGGTGTCGGGGTTGAGGTTGAGCTTGCCGAGCATGCCGCGTATCACTTTGGTGGAGATGCTGTTGTCTTCGGCCACCAGGATGCGGAAGTCGCTGGGCACCGTAATCGCTGCCGGCGCGACGGGGACGGGCCGAGGGTGGGTCACGCCCTTGCTGCGTTGGGTCAGCTCGTCGGCCAGGGTGGTCTTGAGGGTATAGCCGGCCACTGGTTTGGCGAGGATGCGCTTGATCCCGCAGTTGCGCGCGATGATCTTGCTCGGCGCATTGCTGATGCCCGTGAGCATGATCAGCAGGATGTCGTGGTTCAGGCTCGGGTCTTCCTTGATTTTCGCCGCCAGTTGCATGCCGGTCATGCCGGGCATGTTCTGGTCCAGCAGCACCACGTCGAAATAATCGCGCAGGTGCGCCTTGGTGCGCAGCAGGGCCAGGGCCTCTTTGCCCGATGCCACGGCGCTGACGTTCAGGCCCCAGGCCGAGCATTGCTGCAACAACACCTTGCGGCAGGTGTCGTTGTCGTCCACCACCAGCACGCGTGCGTCCTTGAGCGGGCCGTCGAGGTCGGAGGTCGGGTGTTCGAGGCGCTCCGGGTCCAGCGGCAGGGTCAGCCACAGGGTGCTGCCCTGGTGGCTGCCGCTTTTGATACCGAATTCGCCGTTCATCAACAGGATCAACTGACGCGCGATCACCAGGCCCAGGTGGCCGCTCAAGCGGGTCGCCGAGAGGAAGTTCTTGCTGTGCAGTTCGCTGTGCAGCAGGGCGTCGCGCTCGGCGGCTTCCATCGGTACGCCGCTGTCTTGTACCGCGATGCGCAGGCGTGGCTTGGCGCTGCGTTCGTCGAGGGCCACGACGATCAGCACTTCGCCTTCGTCGGTCTTGTGCAGGGCGTTTTCCAGCAGGCTCAACAAGGCCTGACGCAGGCGTGTCGGATCACCGCTGATCACGCGCGGCACCTGGGGCTGGATAAAGCTGATCAGTTCGACATTCTGCTGCTCGGCCTTGGCGCGGAAGATGCTCAGGCAGTCGTCGATCAGCGCGTTGAGGTCGAACTGCACATCATCGAGTTCGATCTGCCCCGATTCGAGCTTCGAGATGTCGAGAATTTCATTGATCAGCGTGAGCAACTCGTTACCGGCGCTGTGGATGGTCTGCACGTAGTCGCGTTGTTTCACCGACAACGGCGTACCCAGCAGCAACTCGGTCATGCCCAGCACGCCGTTCATGGGGGTACGGATTTCGTGGCTGATCTTGGCCAGGAATTCGGCCTTGGCGGCGATTTCGGCATTGCTCGCGGCCAGGTCGCGGCTGAGGCTGAAGCGGGTCTCGACAATGGCGCGCTGGCGCTCGCCGAGGGCCAGGCTCATCAACAGACCGCTGAGGCAGATAAAGCTGAGCAAGGTCACGATCAGGCCTTGCGGCGCCACCAGCGTGAGGCCGAGCAGGGCGGGCAGAATGATCAGCGTGCCGATGTTGAACACCACCATCCCCGCCACGAACAGGCGCGCCGGGCGGTAGCCTTTCTGCCAGTGATAGGCCGAGACAAACAGCATGCTCAGGCCGGCCAGCGCCACCAGGGCATAGGTGATGATGTTCAGCGGCAGGGTGTTGACGAACAGCAGCAGCAGGCCGCACAGCACGATCAACAGAATGTCGGCCATCAGCAGCTTGTTCAGCGGGTGCGGGCCCAGGGGCATGAAGAAGCGATAGGCAAACATCAGCCCGCACGGAGCGGTCAGCAGCAGTGCGAGGTAGGCACCGGGGGTTTGCAACGCGTGCCAGTTCGGCAGCCACGGGCCCATCACGTTGAGCAGCAATGCCAGGCTGAGCAGCAGCAGGCATTCGCAGGCGGCCAGCCACAGGCTGCTGCGCGAGCGGTGGTAGGCGAAGCGCGTCAGGTTATGCAGGATCAGCATCAGCAGCACGCCGAAGAGCAGGCCGTAGACCAGCGTCTGGTTCTGATTGGCGGCGGCCAGCACGGCCGGTTCCAGGGTGATGTAAGGGCGCAGCTCGTGCTCCGACACCAGGCGCAGGTAAACGTCGAGCGGGCGCTGGCTCTGTGGCATGGGCAGCATGAAGTCACTGCTGGGCAACGGGCGGTTGGCCTGGGGCTGGCGCGTGCCGGTGGTTTGCTGCTCCACCAGGGTATCGCCGTCCAGCACGTAGAGACTCAGGTGCGCCAGGTCTGGCGCAAATATGCGCAGCACTTGTTCATGCTTGCCCGGTTGCAGCTTGAAGCGTACCCACAACGCACCGTCCGGCTGCGCGGCGGTAATGCGGTCCAGTTCGATGGGGCTGAATTGATTGGTGTAGCGCGAGGAGCGGATATCGCTCAGTTGCAGGTCTGCCTGTTCATCGAGCAATACTGCCCAACCACTGCCTTGCGCAGCGGCTTGAGCCGGGGCCAGACAGAGCAGGGTCAGCAGGCTGACGGTAAAAGCTATGGCGATCCTGAGCCAGCGCACGGCGAAGTCCCTTCGTAGGTGAATGCACGGGTTAACTATGCGCGGGGCGGCATGAGTACGGCAAGGGCCAGAGGCCCTTACCTACCCGAACGGATAGCTACTCAGTTGCTCTCGCCACGTTCACGGGCAATGGCGCGGTAGCCGATGTCGGTGCGATAGAAGCAGCCTTTCCAGTCGATCTTCGCGGCCAGCTTGTACGCCTGTTGCTGCGCGGCGTCGACACTGGCGCCCATCGCGGTGGCGCACAGCACGCGGCCACCGGCGGTGACGACGTTGCCATCCTTCAGCGCAGTGCCCGCATGAAACACCTTGCCTTCCAGCGCCGCGGCCGCTTCCAGGCCTTCGATCACATCGCCCTTGGCGTAATCGGCAGGGTAACCACCGGCCGCCAGCACGATACCGACGCTTGGACGTGGGTCCCACTGTGCTTCGACCTTGTCCAGGGCCTGGGCCAGCGCGGCTTCCACCAGCAGCACCAGGCTCGACTGCAAACGCAGCATGACAGGTTGGGTTTCCGGGTCACCGAAGCGGCAGTTGAACTCGATGACTTTCGGGTTGCCGGCTTTGTCGATCATCAGGCCGGCGTAGAGGAAACCGGTGTAGACGTTGCCTTCGTCGGCCATGCCGCGCACGGTCGGCCAGATCACCAGGTCCATGACGCGTTGGTGCACCTGGGCGGTGACCACCGGTGCCGGGGAATAAGCGCCCATGCCGCCGGTGTTCGGGCCGCTGTCGCCGTTGCCGACGCGTTTGTGGTCCTGGCTGGTGGCCATGGGCAGTACGTTCTTGCCGTCGACCATGACGATGAAGCTGGCTTCTTCGCCGTCGAGGAATTCCTCGATCACCACGCGCGAACCGGCATCACCAAAGGCATTGCCGGCGAGCATGTCGCGCACGGCGTCCTCGGCTTCCTGCAGGGTCATGGCGACGATCACGCCTTTGCCGGCGGCCAGGCCATCGGCCTTGATCACGATCGGCGCGCCTTTTTCACGCAGATAAGCCAGGGCCGGCTCGATCTCGGTGAAGTTCTGGTAGTCGGCCGTCGGGATCTTGTGGCGCGCCAGGAAATCCTTGGTGAAGGCTTTCGAACCTTCCAGCTGAGCGGCGCCTGCGGTCGGGCCGAAGCAATCCAGGCCACGGCTGCGGAACAGGTCCACGACGCCCGCCACCAGCGGCACTTCCGGGCCGACGATGGTCAGTGAAACATTCTTCTCGGCAAAGTCTGCCAACTGCTCCAGCGCCAGTACGTCGATCGCGACGTTTTCGCACTTGGCTTCAATGGCGGTACCGGCGTTGCCGGGGGCCACGAAGACTTTCTGGACGCGTGGGTCCTGGGCAACTTTCCAGGCCAGGGCGTGTTCGCGGCCACCGCTGCCAATGATGAGGACGTTCAAGTCAGACTCCTTCGGAGGAAGTTACAAGCCACAAGCTGCAAGTTAGAAGCGATCTTCAGCGCTCCAAAGTGCAGCTCCAGCTTTGAATTAAAGATGCTGCAAGTGAGCGTAAAAGCAACACCGTCCTGCTTTTACTTGCCGCTTGCAGCTTGACCCTTGCCGCTCCACTTTAGTGACGGAAGTGGCGCATGCCGGTGAAGACCATGGCGATGCCAGCTTCGTCAGCCGCTGCAATCACTTCAGCATCACGCATCGAGCCACCCGGTTGGATCACGGCGGTCACGCCGGCTTTCGCGGCGTTGTCCAAACCGTCACGGAACGGGAAGAACGCGTCGGAAGCCATGACCGAACCTGCCACCTGCAAGCCGGCGTGTTCAGCCTTGATCGCGGCGATACGGGCCGAGTTCACGCGGCTCATCTGGCCGGCGCCGACGCCGATGGTCTGGCGGTTCTTGGCGTAGACGATGGCGTTGGATTTAACGTACTTGGCCACTTTCCAGGCGAAGATCAGGTCGTTGATCTCTTGCTCGGTCGGGGCGCGCTTGGTCACGACTTTCAAGTCGTCGCTGCCGATCATGCCGATGTCGCGGCTCTGTACCAGCAGGCCGCCATTGACGCGCTTGTAGTCCCAGGCAGCGGCGCGGTCGGCCGACCATTCGCCGCAGGCCAGCAGGCGTACGTTGGCTTTGGCAGCAACGATGGCGCGAGCCTCTTCACTGACGCTTGGCGCAATGATCACTTCAACGAACTGACGCTCGACGATGGCCTTGGCCGTCTCGGCGTCCAGTTCACGGTTGAAGGCGATGATGCCGCCGAATGCCGATTCGGTGTCGGTGGCGTAGGCCAGTTCGTAGGCCTGGCGGATCCCGCCTTCAGCGTCCGGGCTCACCGCCACGCCGCACGGGTTGGCGTGCTTGACGATCACGCAGGCCGGCTTGACGAAGCTCTTCACGCATTCCAGCGCGGCGTCGGTGTCGGCCACGTTGTTGTAGGACAGCTCCTTGCCTTGCAGCTGGGTCGCGGTGGCGATGCCCACTTCGGCAGGTTTGGCCTCAACGTAGAACGCCGCGCTCTGGTGCGGGTTCTCGCCGTAGCGCATTTCCTGAGCCTTGATGAACTGGCTGTTGAAGGTGCGCGGGAACTGGCTGCGGCCTTCTGTGCTCAGGGTGTCGGCGGCCTGGTTCACAGTGCCCATGTAGTTGGCGATCATGCCGTCGTAGGCCGCGGTGTGTTCGAATGCCTTGAGCATCAGGTCGAAACGCTGGGCGTAGGTCAGGCCGCCGGCCTTGAGGCTTTCGAGCACCTGGGCGTAGTCGCTGGCGTTGACCACGATGGCCACGTCTTTGTGGTTCTTGGCCGCCGAGCGAACCATGGTCGGGCCGCCGATATCGATGTTTTCGATGGCGGTCGGCAGGTCGCAGCCTGGCTTGTTGATGGTGGCTTCGAACGGGTAGAGGTTAACGGCCACCAGGTCGATCGGCTTGATGCCGTGCTCGTTCATGATGGCGTCGTCGATACCGCGACGGCCGAGGATGCCGCCGTGGATTTTCGGGTGCAGGGTCTTGACCCGACCGTCCATCATTTCCGCGAAACCGGTGTAGTCCGCGACTTCCACTGCGGCCACGCCGTTGTCCTGCAGCAGTTTGAAGGTCCCGCCCGTGGAGAGGATTTCCACGCCCAGGGCTTCCAGCTCCCGGGCAAATTCGAGGATCCCGGTCTTGTCGGAAACACTGATCAAGGCGCGGCGGATCGGCAGGCGGGTAGTCTGGTCGGTCATCTCAATTTCCATCAAAAGCAAAGGAGTCAGCAAAAAAGGCGACCGTTTTTACGCGGGCGCCTTTCTGGTTTGATTGAATGCTTACAGCAAATCGTATTGCTTGAGCTTTTTGCGCAAGGTGCCACGGTTGAGGCCCAGCAGCTCACTGGCTTTGGTCTGGTTGCCCTTGACGTAGTTCATCACGCTTTCGAGCAAGGGCGCCTCGACTTCGGAGAGCACCAGGTTGTACACATCCGTGACGGAAGCGCCCTCAAGGTGGGCGAAATAATTGTGCAGCGCCTTCTCGACACTCCCGCGAAGGGTCTGGCCTTCTTCGCTCGGCGTGTTGAGGTGCTGTTTCAAATTGACGTTGTCGCTCACGGGTGTTGTTCCACTCACTAAAGTCTCGGTCATCATCGTCATGCGGCCACCCCTTCTCCATCCCCTGTTCCCAGGCTCTTGTCACGTTCGGCGAAGAACTCACGAACGGTGGCGACCTGTGCCTGCGTTTCATCCAAACGGTTGAACTGAGCGCGAAATTCCTTGGCGCCCGGCAAGGTGGCGAGGTACCAGCCGACATGCTTGCGAGCAATGCGTACGCCCATCACATCCCCATAGAAGGCGTGCAGGGCGGCCAGATGCTCTAGCAGAATACGTTCCACCTCGGACAACTCCGGTGCCGGCAACACATCGCCGGTACGCAGAAAATGCTCGATCTCACGGAAAATCCATGGCCGCCCCTGGGCGGCCCGGCCGATCAACAAACCGTCGGCACCGGTTGCGTGCAGCACGCGCCGGGCTTTTTCGGCTGAATCGATATCGCCATTGGCAAACACCGGCATCGACACCGCCTGCTTGATCGCGGCAATCGTGTCGTACTCGGCTTCCCCGGTATAAAGGTCGGCGCGGGTGCGCCCATGCACCGCCAGCGCTGCAATACCTGCCTGTTCGGCGATCTTCGCCACCGTCAGGCCATTCTTGTTGTCCCGGTCCCAACCGGTACGAATCTTCAGCGTCACCGGCACATCGACTGCGGCGACAACGGCCTGCAGGATCTCGGCAACCAACTGCTCATCTTTCAACAAGGCGGAACCTGCGGCCTTGTTGCAAACCTTCTTGGCCGGGCAGCCCATGTTGATGTCAATGATCTGCGCGCCCAACTCCACATTGGCCCGGGCCGCGTCCGCCAGCATTTGCGCATCACCGCCGGCGATCTGCACCGAGCGTGGCTCGGGATCACCTTCGTGGATCATGCGCATCCGCGATTTGCGGGTGTTCCACAAGCTCATGTCGCTGGTGACCATTTCAGAGACTACTAGACCCGCGCCCAAACGTTTGCAGAGCTGACGAAAGGGCTGGTCGGTGACACCCGCCATCGGGGCGAGGATCAAGCCGTTGTGCAATGTATATGGGCCGATGCGTACCGCCGACATAGGACTTCCCTGTTGTGGGGCCGGATCATTAGAGTTCGAAAAAGGGTTGGCATGATACCCGCTCTCGATGACGGGTTAAAGGCTGAATTGGATAAAATCTGAACAGTTATTTTTTAATCGCCATCGGTTTGGTTGGCGCCTGAGCAGTCAATAATCCGCCGTCAAACCCTGGTTGCGGCGTGGCCTCATTCGGGGGAATGGAAGCTCAGGCTGTAATTCACCGCTTTGTTGCCTGGGTCGAGGATGTCCAGGGAGATGTGGATCGGTGTCTGCGAGGGCATTTCGCTGACGCCGGCCAACTCGCCGCTGAGGTACTCGGCGGGCTTGAAGCGCCGACTGGCGATCAGCCCGCCGTTCAGATCGGCAAAGCGCAGCTCCAGCAGCGGGAAGGGCTGGGAGAAGGTGGCGCGGTTGTAGATGATCGCGTCCACCACCAGCGCGCCGGCGAATTCCGGGTGGCTGCGCACCACCAGGTTGCTGCTCTTGATATGGGCGATATCGACCCGTGATGGCACGCTGCAGCCCAGTTTCGGGCACAGCTGCTGGAACCACGGGCGGTAGGCGTCCTGGCGGGCCAGTTCGTCGAATTGATAGGCGATGTACTGGCCGGCCAGGCCGGCGGCGGCGAGCAGCACCAGCACGATCCAGATCAGGCGGCGACCCAGGCCGGACGGGCGCTTCTGCGCATACAGGTGCAGCGGGTCGTCCTCCAGGTCCTGGAACACGTCGTCGTGGGCACTGGACTCGGTGCGCGCTCGCTTGCGTCGCGAGGGCGGGCGCTCATCGATGGCGTCCGCCGATGGCGTCAGGGGCGTAAACGGTGGGTCTGGATCGTCGTCCTCGTCGGGCGTCGAGCGCAGTGGTGGTTCGTCGTCGATGTCATCGCTGTGAAACGACAAGGACGGCTCGGTGCGCTCGCTCGGCTCCGGCTCGGCTTCAGCGGGCAGGGCGCGCTCCTGCGGCGGCTCGCTGAACAGGCTGGCGGCCCACTTTTCTTCCTCGGCCTTGACGGTATTGCGGCTGGCGCTGAGGGGTTCTTCCTTGTGCCGACGGTCGGTACCGGGCTGGCGGCGTTCCGCGCCAACGGGCTGGGTGTGCTGGATCTCGCGGCGCTCGAGCTTGGCCAGCTCTTCGTCCAGGTCGAGGTTGTCCAGGTCCAGTTCTTCGGCTGTCCACTGTTTCTGGCTGATTGCACGCGGCGGCGCAGGCGTTGGCTCAGCAGCAGTGGGCCGTTCAGCTTCCGTCGCCGACGCCTGGGCCCGTTGCTCCAGCAACTGGCGAGCGGCATTGAAGACCTGCAGGCACGAGCCGCAGCGCACCACGCCACGGGCCACGCTCAACTGAGCGTGGTTGACGCGAAAGCGTGCTTGGCAATGCGGGCACTGGGTGACGAAACTGTCGGTCATGCGGCCATCCGATTCAGACAAGCGCTCATTCTAGCGCCGACGACCGCTGATGCGTACCCAGCCGTCACGGTTGGCGATAGGGTCCAGCTCGAAATCCTTGGCGTAGGCCGCAGCGACGTCTTCACCCTGCTCGGCGAGAATGCCCGACAGCGCCAGGCGCCCGCCAGGCTTGACCAGGCTCGACAACTGCGGCGCCAGCGACACCAAGGGCCCAGCAAGAATGTTGGCGACCAGCACATCGGCCTGTACCTGGGGCAGGTCCTCAGGCAGATAGAGGGGGAATTTGCCTTCAGGGATGTGGTTGCGCCCGGCGTTGTCGCGGGAAGCTTCCAGCGCCTGCACGTCGATATCGGTGCCCACCGCCTCCTTGGCGCCCAGCAGCAGGGCGGCAATGGCCAGAATTCCCGAGCCGCAGCCAAAGTCGAGCACGTTGCTGTCGGTTAGGTCCTGGCCGTCCAGCCATTCCAGGCACAGCGCGGTGGTGGGGTGAGTGCCGGTGCCGAACGCCAGGCCCGGGTCCAGCAGCAGGTTGACCGCATCCGGCTCCGGGGCGGCGTGCCAGCTCGGGACGATCCACAGGCGCTGGCCGAAACGCATGGGCTGGAAGTTGTCCATCCAACTGCGCTCCCAATCCTGGTCTTCGATCACTTCGCTGTGATGCTCGGGCAGCGGGCCGCCGGTGAGCAATTCCATGTGGGCCAGTACGCTGGCGGCATCGGTGCCGTCTTCGAACAGGGCCAGCAGATGGGTATGGGACCACAGCGGGGTGGTGTTGAGTTCCGGTTCGAAGATCGGCTGGTCTTCGGCGTCCATGAAAGTCACGGACACGGCGCCGACTTCGAGGAACGCATCTTCGTAGGTTTCGGCTTGTTCTGGGCTGATGGCGAGACGGACTTGCAGCCAAGGCATGGCGGGCACCTTTGAAAAAATGGATGTGCAGCGGGGTGGGGCTGCGAAAGCGCGCAAGTTTACGCGAGCGAACAGCAGAAGACGACATTACTGAATGAATACGGACCAAATGTGGGAGGGGGCTTGCCCCCGATGGCGGTGGATCAGTTACAGGCACTGAGACTGACACACTGCCATCGGGGGCAAGCCCCCTCCCACATTTTGAACTGTGTACATCCAGTAAGCCGGGGTTCCAGAAACAACAAAGCCGCCCGAAGGCGGCTTTGTTGGGTGGAGCACTTACTGGTTGGCCAGCTTGTGTTCCAGGTAGTGAATGTTCACACCACCTTCGCAGAAGCCTTCATCACGAACCAGGTCCCGGTGCAGCGGGATGTTGGTCTTGATGCCGTCGACCACGATTTCGTCCAGGGCGTTGCGCATACGGGCCATGGCCTCGTCGCGGGTCGCGCCCCAGGTGATCAGCTTGCCGATCAGCGAGTCGTAGTTGGACGGAACCTTGTAGCCGCTGTACAGGTGCGAATCCACACGTACGCCGTTGCCGCCGGGCGCGTGGAAATGCTTGACCAGGCCAGGGCTTGGGATAAAGGTTTTCGGGTCTTCGGCGTTGATCCGGCACTCCAGGGAGTGGCCGTGCATCTTCACGTCGTCCTGGGTGAAGGACAGTACGTTGCCTGCGGCGATGCTGAGCATCTCCTTGACGATGTCGATACCGGTAACCATCTCCGAAACCGGGTGCTCTACCTGCACGCGAGTGTTCATCTCGATGAAGTAGAAACGGCCGTTCTCGTAGAGGAACTCGAAGGTACCGGCGCCACGGTAGTTGATGTCGATGCACGCCTTGACGCAGCGTGCCAGGACTTCCTGGCGAGCCTTCTCGTCCAGGCCCGGTGCCGGAGCTTCTTCCAATACCTTCTGGTGACGACGCTGCAGCGAGCAATCGCGGTCGCCCAGGTGGATGGCGTGGCCCTGGCCGTCGGACAGTACCTGCACTTCCACGTGACGTGGGTTGGTCAGGTACTTCTCCAGGTAGACCATCGGGTTGCCGAACCAGGCGCCCGCTTCGGAGCGGGTCTGCTTGGCGGCTTCGATCAGGTCTTCTTCCTTGTGCACCACGCGCATGCCGCGACCACCACCGCCACCGGCGGCCTTGATGATCACCGGGTAACCGACTTCGCGACCAATGCGCAGAGCGGTTTCCTCGTCTTCAGGCAGCGGGCCGTCGGAGCCGGGAACGGTCGGCACGCCGGCCGCGATCATGGCGTCCTTGGCCGATACCTTGTCGCCCATCAGGCGAATGGTTTCGGCTTTCGGGCCGATGAAGGCAAACCCGGATTTTTCCACCTGTTCGGCGAAATCGGCGTTTTCGGCAAGGAAGCCGTAGCCTGGGTGAATACCATCGGCGCCGGTCACTTCAGCCGCGGCGATGATGTTCGAGACTTTCAGGTACGAGTTCGTGGCCAGTGGCGGGCCGATGCAGATGCTTTCGTCCGCCAGTTTCACGTGCATCAATTCGGTATCGGCCGTCGAGTAAACAGCGACGGTCTTGATGCCCTCTTCCTTACAGGCGCGCAGGATACGCAGCGCGATCTCGCCGCGGTTGGCGATCAGGACTTTTTGCAGTTTCTTCGCAGGTTTCAACATCGAAGGCGCTCCGCGGTTCAAACGATGGTGAACAGCGGCTGGTCGTACTCAACCGGCTGACCGTTTTCTACCAGGATGGATTCAATGACGCCGGCTTTTTCAGCGGTGATGTGGTTCATCATCTTCATCGCTTCAACGATGCAGATGGTGTCGCCCACTTTCACGGTCTTGCCCACTTCAACGAAGGCTGGCGAGGTCGGTGCCGGGGTGCGGTAGAAGGTACCGACCATAGGCGACTTGACCACGAAACCGTTCAGCGCAGGGGCTGCCGGAGCGGCAGGCGCGGCGGCTGCTGGAGCGGCGGCAGGGGCGGCAGCGGCTGGAGCCGGTGCTTGCATCTGTGGCGCGTAGAACTGTTGAGCCGGGGTCTTGCTGTGGCGGCTGATCCGTACGGACTCTTCGCCTTCCTTGATTTCCAGCTCGTCGATACCGGATTCTTCCAGCAGTTCGATCAGTTTCTTAACTTTACGGATATCCATGAATCATCAACTCCCAAGGGTCGGTCAGGGGCGTTTAGCCTGTTCTTCAACGTGTTCCAGGGCGGCCTCCAGGGCCAGTCGGTAACCGCTGGCGCCAAGGCCGCAGATCACTCCTACCGCTACGTCGGAGAAGTAAGAGTGATGGCGGAAAGCTTCGCGTTTGTGCACGTTCGATAAATGCACTTCGATGAATGGGATGCTCACCGCCAGCAGCGCGTCACGTAATGCAACGCTTGTGTGCGTGAAAGCGGCGGGATTGATCAGAATAAAGTCCACGCCTTCGCCACGCGCGGCATGGATGCGATCAATCAACTCATACTCGGCATTGCTTTGCAGGTAGAGCAAATGGTGACCGGCAACACGGGCCCGCTGTTCCAGATCGAGGTTGATCTGATCCAGGGTCACTGCCCCGTAGACGCCCGGTTCACGGGTGCCGAGCAGGTTCAGGTTGGGTCCATGAAGAACCAGTAAGGTCGCCATCGGCTGTTCCTTGTTATTGGGTGGGGTACGGCAGAACCCGGCGACTATGCCGCAAAGCCTTTGTGACTGTCCAGTTCTATGCAGTAGCCAACACGATTAGCGAGGATAGCGAAAAATTTGTGACTGTGGCCTTGGATCTGGTCATTGGTAATACAGTCACAAGATCGCGCCGGATCCAATGTGGGAGGGGGCTTGCCCCCGATAGCGGTGCATCAGTTACAGATACTGGGACTGACACACTGCAATCGGGGGCAAGCCCCCTCCCACATTTCGATCTTCACTGGATGGAAGATCAGACGCGGAAGGCCTGCACCGCGGTGTTGAGCTGCCCGCCCAGCACCAGCAGGTGTTCGCCCTGGCGACGGCCTTGGCCGATACGCAGCAGGTTGTCCTCGCCCAACTGGTGAATCCGCTCGCTGTTGTCGCGGATCTCGCTCACCGCACCGCTTTGCTGCGCAGTCACATCCGCGATGCGCACGGCGGTCTCGGAGATGGTCTGGATCGCCCCGACGATTTCATCCAGCGCGCCATCGGCGGCCTGGGCTTGTTCGGCGGTGGCTTCGGCGTGTTCGACCTGCGCACGCATGCCCTGCACCGATTGGTGGGCGGCGGTTTGCAGGCCGGCGATCAGGCCCTGGATTTCGGCGGTGGCGCCCGCGGTGCGTTGGGCCAGGGAGCGCACTTCGTCGGCGACCACGGCAAAACCGCGTCCGGCTTCACCGGCGCGGGCCGCCTCGATTGCCGCGTTGAGCGCCAGCAGGTTGGTCTGGTCGGCGATCGAGCGGATCACCGTGAGTACGCCGCCGATGGTGGCGGACTCTTCGGCAAGTTTCTCGATCATCTGTGCGTTTTGCTGCACTTCACCCACCAGCGCATGCAGGCCGGTCAAGCTCAGGCCTATGACGCGCTGGCCTTGTTCTACTGCTATGCCCGCACTGCGACTGGCGCCTGCGGCCTGGCTGGCATCGCCCGCCACTTGCTGGATGGTCGCCTCCAGCTCGCCCAGGGAGTCACGGATCTGCGCGGTGTCCCCGGCCTGGCGTTCGGCGCCATCGTGCAGGCCGCTGCTCAGTTCGGCGAGGGCGCGGCTGCTGCCGGCGACGGCTTCGGCGTTGCCGCGAATCGTGCCGACGAGGGCCACCAGGTAGTCGCGCAGGCGGTTGAGCGAGGCTTCGATATCGTGCAGTTCACGGTTGGTCCGGCCCAGGGCGATCGGCTGGCTGAAGTTGCCTTCGGCCCAGGTGGACAGCGCCGGCGCGAGGTTGGTCAGCACCCGCGCCAGGCGGCGCTGCAGGGTATCGATCAACAGGGCGATCAGCAGGATCAGGCCAATCATCAGTCCCTGCATCAGGCGCACTTCGCCCTGGATCCTGGCGTGTTGCGCGCGCACTACCGGCTCCAGGCCGGCGATGGCTTGTCGCACCTGGGCGATCTTGATGTGGGTGGCGGCGGCAAGGTCGGTGCGTTGCTGGATCTGTTCGCGGGTGCGCTTGAGTTCGGCGGGGTAGCGGGTCAGCAGGCTGTTGAGTTCGCGCTTGAGGTCCACGCCGGTGTCCTGGGCTTCGGTTTTTTCGCTGTTCTGCAGGCCCATCAGCGCCGAAAAATCGTCGCTGCTGGATTCGACGCTGGCTTTGACGCCCAGCAAAGGCAACTGCGCCAACCGGTCGGCCTGGGTGCGGATAGCGGCGATTTCGCGTTCAACCTCATCGGCCAGTTCGGCGCGCCCGCTGCTGACCAGTTTGTCGCGGGCCAGGGACAGCTTGCCCAGGTGTTGCGCGGCGCCCAGTAGCGGTGGCAGATAGCGCGCCGCGTCCGCAGAATCGATAGCGCTGGCGTACTGGCTCAGTTGCTCCAGGTTCGCTCCCAGTTCGCGTTCGGCTTGCAGTAACAGCGCTTGCGGGTCGCCGGCCAGTTTGCCGGCGGCGAGCAGGTCGGTTTTGCTGAAGGCATCCAGCTCCGCGAGGCTGGGGCGCAGGCTCTGCGCCAACTCGGGCGGCAAGGGGGCGAGTTGCTGCAACAGGTCTTCCAGGCTCTGGGCGGCGCTGCTCAAGCGCAAGGCGTCGCCGCTGGCCAGGTAGTCGTCGATATTGCGTGCGGCCTGGTTTTCAAAGGCCTGGGACAGTCCCAGATAGCGTTCCATCAACAGGTACGGGCGCTCCAGCGCCCGTTGCGACCACCACAGCGTCGCCCCGAGGGCCAGGCACACGGCCACCAGCAGAAGGGTATTGAGATTGGTCAGCAGCTTCAGGCGCATGCGTGGTTTCAACCGACAGCAAAAGATAAGTGCCTGAAGTTATTGCGCTTTCGTTACAAAGTTATGACCGATTGGGTGGATTCCGGTGAAAAGATGGCACTTTGCTTTGATGTGCGCGCGGCTTGCACGCGGTTGCGTCCGGCATTCTTGGCACGGTACAGCGCCTCGTCGGCCTGGGCGGCCATCGTCAGGCTGTCGGAGCCGTCGCACAGCTCCACCAGCCCCGCGCTGAAGGTGCACCATAAATCCTGCGGCTGAGCCGGGTAGTGAATTTCGGCAAAGCGCCCACGAATTTCGTCCAGCACATTGCACGCCGATTCGAGGTCGGTGTCAGGCATGACGATGGCGAATTCCTCACCGCCATAGCGGCCGATGAAGTCGGTCTTGCGCAAGCGCTGCTTGAGAAACAACGCCAGGCTTTTGATCACGCGGTCGCCCATGGGGTGACCGTGGCTGTCATTGACCCGCTTGAAGTGGTCAATGTCGAGCATGGCAAAGCTCAACGGCTTGTTCTCGCGACGGGCGCGGAAGCTGCAGTCTTCGAGCAATTGCAGGATATGCGTGTGGTTGTACAGCCCGGTCAGGCTGTCGCGCACCATCCGCGCTTTCAAATTGCGAGCACGCGCGGCGCGGTTGCGCACGGTGGTGATCAGATGGCGCGGCTTGATCGGTTTGGTCAGGAAGTCGTCACCGCCTTCGCTCATCGCATCCAGCTGTTTGTCCAGGTCGTCTTCGGCCGACAGGTAGATGATGGGCACGCTGACATAGCGGTCGTTGTGGCGAATCACCTTGGCCAGTTCGGTGCCGGTACAGGCGGGCATGTACATGTCGAGGATGATCAGGTCGGGCTGGAAGTCCGCCAGCTCGGCCATCGCCTGGATCGGCTCGATCAAGGTGCGCGTGACGATGCCGGCGCTGTTGAGCAGGCGCTCGGTGTGCAACGCCTGGGCGCGGGAGTCATCGATGATCAGCACTTTGTACGGCTCATATTGAGCGACGCAGGTCAGCACTTCGATCTTTTCCAGCAGGCTTGAGGCTTCCAGCGTGCCGGTCAGGAATTCTTCGCCGCCGGCGCGCACGGCGGCCAGGCGGGTCGGGGTGTCGGTTTCATGCAGGCTGAAAAACAGCAGCGGCAGCTTCTGCTCCAGACCCTGCTGGGCTTCGGCGGCCAGCTTCAGTCCCAGCCCGGCGCCGCAGAAATCCACGTCCATCACCATTGCCGACGGCAGGCGCTCGGCCATGGAAGCGCGAAAAGCCGCGACGCTGTCCAGGGATTGGGCGCTCATGCCAAAGAATTCCAGCTGCTTGGCCAGGCGCTCGGCGCGGTCGTGGTCGGCCAGCATCACGTAGATCGGCTTGCGCATCGGCGGCAGCAGGGTTTGCTCAAGCTGATCACCCTGACGCAACCCGGTGCGCGACAGGCGCTGCATCAAGCGGTTGAGTTCGCTGATCAATTGGCTGCTCAAGCGGCCACGGTTTTCGTCCACCGCCTTGAGGGAGTCGCCAATATGCCGGGCCAGTTGGCTGTGTTCGGGCTGCTCGAAACGCTCGGCAAAGCGCAGCAGGCGCAGGTTGGCTTCGCTGAGCTCGGAAAAATCGGCGTTGGACCATTCGCTGCGTTGCAGGCGCTGCCAGATCTCAAGAATTTGACGTGCCTGATGAATTACCCGCTGGGCAAAGTGCTGCTTGAGACGCTCGCGGCTGGGGTCTTCTGGCTCGGTCATATCCGGACTACTGTGAGGGTGCGTGCTGAGGTTGGCTGGTGGCCTTATGCTAGCACCTCTTTTTCTGTTGCATGAGTGTCATACGTCAATTAAGTACAAGTCTGTGTCATTCATTTTCTGACCTCATGGTCGCGCTGTGTAAAACGCGTGCATCCTTTATAGTCCAACCGCTGGTATGCGCCAATTCGGTTTAAAAGCCCGCACCGATGGGCACGATGGGGTAGGGTTGTGGTCGGAGTGTTTGACCGCACCCGGACAATTGATGTGCATGAACTCAAGTGATTGAAAGGATATCGCCATGCTGGACTGGAAAAACCGCGAAGGCAGTGCCAAAGGCCCCGCCCCTGAGCCCAAGTCGGCCAACCGCAGCTACTTGCGCAACCTGCTGATGAGCCGCGCCTTGCTCAGCGTGATCTGCTTGTACCTGCTGGTCACCGGTGGCCTGGGTTGGTATTGGAGCCAGGAGCCGGCGCTGTTCCCGGTCCAGCAAAACGCCCAGCTTGCCGCCGAGAAGGAAGGCAAGCAGATGGTGATCGGCTACACCACCGTCGAAACCGTCAAGACCGTGGTCGGCACCTTGCTGAACAAGCCCGGTGGCTACATTTCCAACGACCGTTTCCCGCCAGGCCTGTGGATGGACAACATGCCAAGCTGGGAGTACGGCGTGCTGGTGCAGGTGCGTGACCTGACCCGCGCCCTGCGTAAAGATTTTGCTCGCTCCCAGTCGCAGTCGGCCGAAGACGCTGACCTGGCCAAGGCCGAGCCGCGTTTCAACTTCGACAACCGGAGCTGGGTGCTGCCGTCCAGCGAGTCGGAATACCAGGAAGGCATCAATTCCCTGAGCCGCTACGAAGCACGCCTGTCCGACCCGAACCAGAAGGGCGCGCTGTTCTACGCCCGCGCCGACAACCTGAACAACTGGCTGGGCGACGTCGCCACCCGCCTGGGTTCGCTGTCGCAACGCCTGTCGGCCAGCGTGGGCCGGGTCAAGCTGAACACCGCGCTGAAAACCGAGGCGCTGGCGCCGGGTGAAGTGCCGCAGGTCGATGAAGAAGTGGTGGAAACCCCATGGATGCAGATCGACAACGTGTTCTACGAAGCCCGCGGCCAGGCGTGGGCCTTGTCCCACCTGCTGCGCGCCATCGAAGTCGATTTCGCCGACGTGTTGGCCAAGAAGAACGCCACCGTGAGCGTGCGCCAGATCATTCGTGAGCTGGAGGCCTCGCAGGAACCGGTGTGGAGTCCTATGATTCTCAATGGCAGTGGCTTCGGTGTACTGGCGAACCATTCGCTGGTGATGGCCAACTACATTTCCCGGGCCAACGCTGCAGTGATCGACTTGCGTCAGCTCCTCAACCAGGGTTGATGATGGACGCTACTCAACGGGAGGCCGCACACCGCGCGGCTTCCGATGCTGAACTGATCTGCTGGGTGGACGAGCAGGACAACCTGCTCGGCCACCTGGTCAGGTCCGACCTTCGCCAGCGCGGCCTGATCGGCCGTTGCACCTTCATATTCCTGTTCAACACCAAGGGTGAGTTATGCGTGCATCGACGCACCCTGAGCAAAGCCTTGTACCCGGGGTTCTGGGACACGGCGGCCGGCGGCATGGTGGCGGCAGGCGAGAGCTATGCGGTTTCCGCGGCCCGCGAACTGGGGGAAGAGCTGGGGGTGAGCGGGGTGGAACTGACCGAGCACGACCATTTCTACTTCGAGGACGGGGACAGCCGGTTGTGGTGCAAATCCTACTCGGCGGTATGGGACGGGCCCCTGCGCCTGCAGCCTGAAGAAGTCATGGAAGCCTGCTTCCTGCCCATCGAAACGGTGCTGGCGCAGGCCCGGCAAAAGCCCTACTGCCCGGACGCCCAGGAAGGCTTGCGGCGCTATCTCGCCTCACGTCGCTAAAGTTGCATAAATTGGCGCCATTTGGCTCTTAGCAACGGGGCTTTTTGCCGTTACACTGCGCGCCTTTTCACCCGAACCGCGAATGTTTCATCCTGTAGGAGCGAGCTTGCTCGCGAAAAAACGCCAAGACACCGCGTGCTGCCTGAATGCCCGCGTTATCGTTGACGATCTTCGCGAGCAAGCTCGCTCCTACAAGGGTTGTTGACCTTGACGGTTCGGTAGCGCTGCCCCTGCCTGAGTGGGGCTTCGCGGTCGGTCACCGCCCTGTGCGGCGCCGATCTGTCTTCATCCTCCCAAGAGGATTGCCGGTGGCCAAAAAAGCCGCATCCTTCGCCGCCCTTGGTGGCCTGGTATTTTCCACCGACGCAGGTCGACACTGCCCGGACTGTCGTCAGCCCGTGGACGCGTGCACCTGCAAACAAACCCTGATCCCCGAAGGCGACGGCATTGCCCGCGTGCGCCGCGAGAGCAAAGGCCGTGGCGGCAAGACGGTGACCACCATCACTGGCGTGCCGCTGGCCGAAGATGCGCTCAAGGAGCTGGCCACCACGCTGAAAAAGCGTTGCGGCACCGGTGGCGCGTTGAAAGACGGGGTCATCGAGATCCAGGGCGAGCATGTCGAACTGCTGTTGGCCGAGCTGATCAAGCTCGGTTACAAGGCCAAGAAGTCCGGCGGCTGAAAGCCTCTTCCCAACCTGTGTCTAAACTCTGTCCTGCTAGCGAGGTCTACCTCCCTTACAGGCAAATCGTCATTTTCATTCTTTAGACTGCGCCAGCCTCCGCTTGAGGTGGCGCCTTCGCCTTCATATATAGGGGACTTCAATGTCCGTACGACGCACACGCAAAGACGATGGCAGCCAATGGACAGTTGCGGACAGCCGCAGTGTTTACGGGATCCGCCATTGGGGGGCCGGTTATTTCGCGATCAATGAAGCCGGTCGCGTAGAAGTCCGTCCGAACGGTCCGAACAGCACGCCCGTCGATCTGTACGAGCAAGTCGACGAGCTGCGCAAAAGTGGTCTGTCGTTGCCCTTGCTGGTGCGCTTCCCCGATATCCTGCAAGACCGTGTACGCCAGCTGACCGGTGCCTTCGATTCGAACATCGAACGCCTGGAATACCAGAGCAAATACACCGCGCTGTACCCGATCAAGGTGAACCAGCAGGAAGCGGTGATCGAAAACATCATTGCCACCCAGAACGTCTCCATTGGCCTGGAAGCCGGCTCCAAGCCTGAGCTGCTGGCCGTGCTGGCCCTGGCGCCAAAAGGCGGCACCATCGTCTGCAACGGTTACAAGGACCGTGAGTTCATTCGCCTGGCGCTGATGGGCCAGAAGCTCGGCCACAACGTGTTTATCGTGATCGAGAAAGAATCCGAGGTCGAGCTGGTGATCGAAGAGGCCGCCAGCCTCAAGGTCAAGCCGCAGGTGGGCTTGCGCGTGCGCCTGTCGTCGCTGGCTTCAAGCAAGTGGGCGGACACCGGCGGTGAGAAGTCCAAGTTCGGGTTGTCGGCGGCGCAACTGTTGTCGGTGGTCGAGCGCTTCCGCGCGGCAGGCCTCGATCAGGGCATCCGCCTGCTGCACTTCCACATGGGCTCGCAGATCGCCAACCTGGCGGACTATCAGCATGGGTTCAAGGAAGCCATTCGTTACTACGGCGAACTGCGCAACCTCGGCCTGCCGGTGGACCACATCGATGTGGGCGGCGGCCTGGGCGTGGACTACGACGGTACTCACTCGCGTAACGCCAGTTCGATCAACTACGACATGGACGACTACGCCGGTGTGGTAGTGGGCATGCTCAAGGAATTCTGCGACGCGCAGAGCCTGCCGCACCCGCACATCTTCTCCGAAAGCGGCCGCTCGCTGACCGCCCACCACGCCATGCTGGTGGTGCAGGTGACGGACGTCGAGAAACACAACGACGAAATCCCGACCATCGAGAACAAGGAAAGCCTGCCGGAAACCGTGCAATGGCTGGTGGACCTGCTCGGCCCGACCGATATCGAGATGGTCACCGAAACCTACTGGCGCGCCACTCACTACATGAGCGACGTGGCCACCCAGTACGCCGATGGCAAACTGACCTTGGCCGAGAAAGCCCTGGCCGAGCAGTGCTACTTCGCCGTATGCCGTCGCCTGCACAACTCGTTGAAAGCCCGTCAGCGCTCGCACCGCCAGGTGCTGGACGAACTCAACGACAAACTGGCCGACAAGTACATCTGCAACTTCTCGGTGTTCCAGAGCCTGCCGGACACCTGGGCCATCGGCCAGGTCCTGCCGATCCTGCCGCTGCATCGCCTCGACGAAGAGCCGCTGCGCCGCGCCGTGCTGCAAGACCTGACCTGCGACTCCGACGGCAAGATCAAGCAGTACGTCGACGAGCAGAGCATCGAGACCAGCCTGCCGGTACATGGCTTGAACGAGGGCGAAGACTACCTGTTGGGCATTTTCCTGGTCGGTGCCTACCAGGAAATCCTCGGTGACATGCACAACCTGTTCGGCGACACCGACTCGGTGAACATCTACCAGCGCGAAGACGGTTCGGTGTACAGCGCCGGTATCGAGACCCACGACACCATCGAAGACATGCTGCGCTATGTGCACTTGTCCCCGGAGGAGTTGATGACGCACTACCGCGACAAGTGCGCCAGCGCGAAGATCACGGCGTCCGAGCGTACCCAGTTCCTGGATGCGCTGCGCTTGGGTCTGACTCGCTCTTCTTACTTGTCCTCGTAAAAATGTGGGAGGGGGCTTGCCCCCGATAGCGGTATATCAGCAACAAACTTGTTGCCTGACACTCTGCTATCGGGGGCAAGCCCCCTCCCACATTTGGATCGGGTTTCTTCAGCTACCGCCCAGCCACAGTCCTTGCCGATTCAAGCGCCAGGCAATCGCCCACAGCGTCAGGCTGCGCACTGCCATGAACAACATGAAGGTTATCCACAACCCGTGGTTGCCCAACCCCTGTAGCGCCCACGCCACCGGCAGCACCAGCAGCACGGTCAGCAACATCCCGTTGCGCATCTCCCGCGCTCGCGTTGCGCCGATAAACAGCCCATCGAGCAAATAACTCCACACCGCAATCAACGGCAGTACCGCAAGGTAGGGCAGGTAGCGGTCGGCGGTTTCGCGCACGCTTGGAATATCGGTCTGCATCGCGATAAACAAATGACCGGCGAAGGTGAACAGCAACGCGAAACCAACGCTTGCGATCAGTGACCAGCCACAGGCAACCACTAATGAGCGCCTTAACGCCTGGCGGTCACGCGCGCCGATGGCGTGGCCGCACAGGGCTTCGACTGCATGGGCCAGGCCGTCCAGCGCGTGGGCGGTCAGCAGCAGCCCGTTGAGCAGCAGCGCATTGGCCGCCACGGTCGCGTCCCCCAGGCGCGCGCCTTGCACGGTGATCATGAAAAACACCGACTGCAACGCCAGGCTGCGGATAAAAATGTCGCGATTCACCGCCAGCAGCGGGCGCCAGCTTTGCCAGCGTTTCAGCGCCGCCCAGGCGATATGCCCAGGGTAGGCGCGCAGGGCTTTTTGCGTGAGGGCCAGGCCGAGCAGGGCGCCGGTCCACTCGGCAATCACCGAGGCGCGCGCCGAACCGACCACGCCCCAGTCCAGGCCGAGCACGAACCACAGGTTCAGCGCGATGTTGACCAGGTTGGTGGTCAGCAGGATCGCCAGCGGCGCACGGGCGTTCTGGGTGCCGAGGAACCAGCCGACCAGCGCGTAACTGGCGAGTGCGGCAGGCAGACCGAACAGACGCGTATGGAAGAACTCACGGGTCAGTTGGTTCAGTTCGGCGGAGGGCTGCATCCACGTCAGCGCCAGATGGCTGAGCGGAATGCCCACGGTGCCCAACAGCATTGCCAGCCCCAGCGCCAGCAGCAGGCCCTGCAGCAGGATCTGGCGCAAGGCCGCGCCGTCATTGCGCCCCGCGGCCTGGGCGGCAAAACCGGTGGAGCCCATGCGCAGAAAACCCATGGCCCAGGCGAGGAAGGTGTACAGGCTGGCTCCGACGGCCACGGCGCCCAGTTGGTGGGCGTGGGGCAGGTGGCCGATGACCATGCCGTCGACCAGGGCCACCAGCGGCACGGAGATATTCGACAGGATCATCGGTGCGGCCAGGGCCCAGACCCGGCGATGGGTGGGGCGGTGGCGCCAGTCGGCAAGCAGGGTGGTCATGAAGGCTCCTTGGTGGAGCGGCATTGTACCCGGCCCTTAGTCGCACAGCAGATCCAATGTGGGAGGGGGCTTGCCCCCGATGGCGGTACATCAGCAACAAATTTGTTGCCTGACACCCTGCTATCGGGGGCAAGCCCCCTCCCACATTTTGATCACCTGTGTGTGTGAGATTTGGCTGTAGTTTGAGTCCGCCGAGAACCGGCCTCACCCTCCGTCGGTCAATGTGATCGGCGCCACAGCGGCTTGGCTTGCGCTGATATATAGTTCACCCCCCGGTTTCCTCTGACTACGAGTGCCCCATGCTTAACAAAGGATTGTTCCTGGCCTGCGCGCTGGCCCTGCTGAGCGCCTGCGATTCTTCCGATAAACCGTCTGCGCCACCCGCCCCTGCGGCGAGCGTGGCACCCAAGCCGGCCAAGGCGGCGGTGGATGTGGCGGCGTTGAAGCAGCGCTACGCCGGGCGCGAGTTGAGTGTGGTGGACGTGTCCGAGGTGCAGTTGGACGGGGCCAGCACTTTGTCGGTGAGTTTTTCCATTCCGCTGGATCCCGATCAGAAGTTCGCCGACAAAGTCCATTTGGTGGACAGCAAGTCGGGCAAGGTCGATGGCGCCTGGGAGCTTTCGGACAACCTGATGGAATTGCGCCTGCGTCACCTGGAGCCACAGCGCAAGCTGGTGCTCACGGTGGACCCTGGCGTCAAGGCGGTGAATAACGCCCTGCTGCCCGCCGAGTACACCGCCCGCCTGGAAACCCGAGACCTGCAAGCCACCGTCGGCTTCGCCAGTCGCGGCACGTTGCTGCCCACGCGCCTGGCCGAAGGCTTGCCGGTGATCGCGCTGAACGTCGACAAGATCGACGTCGAATTCTTCCGTATCAAGGCCGAGTCCCTGCCGTCGTTTCTGGCGCAGTGGGGGCGCAATACCAGCCTGCAAAGTTACGAGTCCCGCGAGTTGCTGCCGATGGCCGACCTGGTCTACGGCGGGCGCTTTGACTTGAACCCGGCGCGCAACACCCGCGAAACCCTGTTGCTGCCGATCGCCGGCCTCAAGCAACTGCAGCAACCTGGCGTATATCTGGCCGTGATGCGTGCCTCGGGCACCTATAACTACTCACAACCGGCCACCTTGTTCACCTTGAGTGACATCGGCCTGTCGGTGCACCGCTACGCCAATCGCCTGGATGTCTTTACTCAGGCCCTGGAGGGTGGCAAGGCGTTGAATGGCGTCGAGCTGGAAATTCTCGATGCCGAAGGCCGCGTGCTCGGTCAGGGCAAGACTGAGGACGGTGGCCACGCCGAGTTGCCGTTGCCGAAAAAAGCCCAAGTGCTGCTGGCCAAACAAGGTGAACAGACCAGCCTGTTGCGTCTGGACAGCGCCGCGCTGGACCTGGCCGAGTTCGACATTGGTGGCCAGCCGTCCCATCCGCTGCAGTTCTTTGTGTTCGGCCCGCGCGACTTGTATCGCCCCGGTGAAACCGTGCTGCTCAACGCCCTGTTGCGCGACAAGGACGGCAACGCCGTCAAGCCGCAACCGGTGAGCGTTGAAGTGCGCCGCCCCGATGAACAGGTCAGCCGCAAATTCGTGTGGGACGCCGATGCCTCCGGCCTCTATCAATATTCGCTGCAACTGGCCGGCGAAGCGCCGACCGGGCGCTGGCAGCTGGTATTCGACCTGGGCGACGGCAAGCCGCAGCTGTATGAGTTCCTCGTCGAAGACTTCCTGCCGGAGCGCCTGGCGCTGGAACTCAAGGGCAGCGACACCGCGCTGAGCCCGGAAGATAACCCGGTGATCCAGGTCAACGGCCGCTATCTGTACGGCGCGCCGGCCTCCGGCAATCGGGTCAGCGGGCAGGTTTATGTGCGCCCGCTGCGCGAGGCGGTCAAGGCCCTGCCGGGCTACCAGTTCGGCTCGGTTACCGAAGAAGAGCTGAGCCAGGATTTCGAACTGGACGAAAGCACGCTCGACGCCAAGGGCCAGCAAGAACTGACCCTGGAAAGCAAGTGGGCCGAGGCCCGCTCGCCGCTGCAACTGATCGTGCAGGCCAGCCTGCAGGAGTCGGGCGGGCGGCCGATCACCCGGCGCCTGGTACAGCCGATCTGGCCGGCCGAGCAATTGCCGGGCCTGCGCGGGCTGTTTGACGGCACTGAAACCAACGGCGACGGTCCGGCGGAATTCGAAGTGCTGGTCGCCAACCAGGACGGGCAGAAACTCGCCGCGCAAAACCTCAAGGTGCGCCTGGTGCGCGAGCGCCGTGACTACTACTGGAACTATTCCGACAGTGACGGCTGGAGCTATCACTACAACGAGAAATTCCTCAACCTCGACGAACAGACCCTGAACATCAAGGCCGGCGACACCGCCAAGGTCAGCTTCCAGGTGGAGTGGGGCCCTTACCGCGTCGAGGTCGAAGACCCGCAAACCGGCCTGATCAGCAGCCTGCGCTTCTGGGCCGGCTACCAGGCCCAGGACAACACCGAAGGCGGCGCCGTGCGCCCCGATCAGGTCAAGCTGGCGCTGGACAAACCCGCCTATGGCGATGGCGACACCGCCAACGTCACCGTCACACCGCCGGCTGCCGGCAAGGGCTACCTGCTGGTGGAGTCCGCCGAGGGGCCGCTGTGGTGGCAGGAAATCGACGTGCCGGCCGAAGGCAAAAGTTTCGCCGTGAAGCTTGACCCGAAATGGTCGCGGCATGACCTGTACGTGAGCGCGCTGGTGATCCGTCCGGGCGAGCGCAAAGCCAATATCACCCCCAAACGTGCGGTGGGCCTGCTGCACCTGCCGTTGGATCGGACCCAGCGCAAGCTTGGCGTCACGCTGACCGCGCCGGAAAAAATGCGCCCCAAACAGCCGCTCACGGTGAAAATCGCGGCGAAAAATGCCGACGGCAGTGTGCCCAAGCAAGTGCATGTGCTGGTGGCTGCGGTCGACGTGGGGATTCTCAATATCACCGAGTACCCGACGCCGGACCCGTACTCCAGCCTGTTCGGCCGCAAGGGCTATGGTGTCGACCAGTTCGACATCTACGGCCAGTTGATCGAAGCCGGACAGGGCCGTCTGGCCAGCCTGGCGTTCGGTGGCGATGCGGCGCTGGCCAAGGGCGGCAAGCGCCCGGACACCAGCGTGACCATCGTCGCCCTGCAAAGCGCACCGGTCACGCTCAACGAAAAGGGCGAGGGCGAAGTCAGCGTCAATATTCCGGACTTCAACGGTGAACTGCGCCTGATGGCCCAGGCCTGGAGCGATGATCGCTATGGCATGGCCGAAGCCAAGACGGTCATCGCCGCGCCGCTGATTGCCGAGCTGTCGGCACCGCGCTTCCTGGCCGGGGGGGACCAGACCACCCTTGCGCTGGACCTGTCCAACTTGTCGGGCAAGGCGCAGAAACTCGACGTGCAACTGACCACCGAAGGGCAACTTGAACTGGCCGCCAATGGCGCGCAAAGCGTAGAACTGAAACAGGGCCAGCGCACCACCTTGCGCATCCCGGTCAAAGCCTGGGGCGGCCTGGGGCAGGGCAAAGTCAGGGTGACCGTCAACGGCCTGGACCTGCCCGGTGAAAACCTGCCGCCGTTCAGCCGTGAATGGACCCTGGGCGTGCGCCCTGCGTACCCGGCGCTGCTCAAGCACTACCGCGCCGTGCTCAAGGATCAGCCGTGGAGCTTGCCTGCGGGCACGCTGGAGCAGTTCGACAGCTCGGGACGCGAGGCGTTGTTGAGCCTGTCCAGCCGGCCGCCGTTGAACCTCGGCGCGCAAATCAGTGCGCTCAAGGCTTACCCCTATGGCTGCCTGGAGCAGACCACCAGCGGCCTCTACCCCTCGCTGTATGCCGATGACGCATTGCTTAAACGCCTGAGCATCAAGGGCGAGCCGGATGCCGAGCGTAAACGCAAGATAGAGCTGGGTATCGAACGCCTGCTGGGCATGCAGCGCTACAACGGCAGCTTCGGTTTGTGGGGCGCCGATGGCGAGGAAGAATATTGGCTGACCGCCTATGTCACCGACTTCCTGCTGCGTGCCCGTGACCAGGGCTTTGCCGTACCGGCCGAGGCACTGAAGAAAGCCAGTGAGCGTCTGCTGCGCTATGTGCAGGAGCGCAACCTGATCGAAGTCGACTACAGCGACAACGCCGAGCACACCCGCTTCGCTGTGCAGGCCTACGCCGGCATGGTCCTGGCGCGCAGCCAGCAGGCGCCGCTGGGAGCCTTGCGCAGTATCTTCGAGCGACGCAGCGATGCGCGGTCCGGCTTGCCGTTGGTGCAGCTGGCCATCGCCCTGCAGAAAATGGGTGACCAGCCGCGTGCGGACCAGGCATTACTCGCAGGCCTGGCCGCGCAGCGCAGCGCCAAGGAGTGGTTGGCCGACTACGGCAGCCCGTTGCGTGACCAGGCGATGATCCTCGCCCTGCTGGAAGAAAACGACCTGGCCAAGGGCAAGCGCGAGGAGCGCTTGTTCACCCTGGCGGACCAGCTGGCGGCCAGCCCGTACCTGTCGACTCAGGAGCGTAATTCGCTGTTCCTCGCCGGGCGACTTGGACTCACTCAGCCTGAGTCTGCCTGGAAGGTCGTGTTCAATGGCAGCGGCGGGGTGCATGAGCTGAACAATCAACAACCGACGCTGAACCTGGAAGGCAAGCTGCTGGCTGGCGATCTGAGCCTGACCAATCAGGGCGATGCGCCGGTCTACCAGCAACTGACGATCTCGGGTTATCCACAGGTACCGCCGGCAGCGGGCGGCGAGAACCTGAGCATTCGTCGCGAGTACCTGGGCATGAACGGCCAGCCGCTGAACCTGCACAGCCTCAACAGCGGCGACCTGGTGTTGGTGCACCTGGCGGTCAGCGCCAAGCAACGGGTGCCGGACGCCCTGGTGGTGGACCTGCTGCCTGCCGGTCTGGAACTGGAAAACCAGAACCTGGCGCAAAGCGCGGCCAGTCTGGAGAACGCCAGCAGCCAGGTGAAGGAATGGCGCGAGTCGATGCAGAACGCCTCGCTCAAGCATCAGGAGTTTCGTGATGACCGCTACGTGGCGGCGATGAACCTGGACGGCTATGGCGGCACCACGCACCTGCTGTATCTGGCGCGGGCCGTGACGCCGGGCACCTACCGTGTGCCGCCGCCGCAGGTGGAGTCGATGTACCGGCCCAACTGGCAGGCAGTGGGGGAAACGCCGGCAGACATGGTGATCAAGGGGCGCTGAAAAACCAATGTGGGAGGGGGCTTGCCCCCGATGGCGGTGGGTCAGTTGGCGGATGCATTGACTGACCCACTGCTATCGGGGGCAAGCCCCCTCCCACATGGGGACATCCTTGGGCTTAGTGCACAACCCAACTGAGCAGCCACAATCCCAGGAGCAACCAGATGATCCCCATGATGATCGACGCCCGCATGAATGCACGCACGGCCGAGTACAGCAGCATCAGGCCGACGATCAGGGTGATGATGCTGATGATCGACGTGTCCATGCCCAGGGTGCGCGACAGGCCTTCTACAAAGTTGCCGCCGGCATGGGTCAGGGCACCGAACAGGCCGCTGAGGCCGTCGACGATAAAGCGGATGACCGAACCGAGCGCCTGGCCCAGCCATTCGAAAAAGCTTTCTACCTGCATGTGTGTGTCCTGATGAGAGGGAGGGCGTATCTGTGCCTTTGGTTGTCGATAACGCGGGCGAGTTCCCTGTAAGCATAGAGGTTTGCCGGTTTGGATTTTAGATTAATCACGCAAGGGCGTACGCGGTCCGCTGCACGGCTATTGCGCTGGACCGTGGCAAGTGTGCTGCTGGTGATCGCGCTGCTATGGCTGGCCGACCGCATCTGGCCGTTGCCGCTGCCCCAGGACGACCTGGCGCGCGTGGTTCTGGCCGAGGATGGCACGCCGTTGTGGCGTTTTGCCGACGCCAACGGCGTATGGCGCTACCCGGTGCAGACCAGCGAAGTATCATCGTATTACCTGGACGCGCTGCTGACCTATGAGGACCGCTGGTTCTACCGCCACCCCGGCGTCAACCCGCTGGCCCTGGCGCGCGCTACGTGGCAGAACCTCACCGGCGCGCGGGTGGTGTCGGGCGGCAGTACCTTGTCGATGCAAGTGGCCCGTTTGCTCGACCCGCATTCGCGCACCTTCCTCGGCAAGTTGCGTCAACTGTGGCGTACCGCGCAGTTGGAATGGCACCTGTCCAAGGAGCAGATTCTCAACCTGTACCTGAACCGCGCGCCGTTCGGCGGTACGTTGCAGGGCGTGGCGGCGGCCAGTTGGGCTTACCTGGGCAAACCCCCGGCGCAATTGACCCATGCCGAAGCGGCGCTGCTCGCGGTATTGCCCCAGGCGCCGAGCCGCCTGCGCCCGGACCGTCATCCGCAGCGCGCCCAGCACGCCCGGGACAAGGTGCTGCGCCGCCTCGCCGAGTTCCAGGCCTGGCCACAGGCGGCGGTGGATGAGGCGTTGGAAGAGCCTCTGCTGCTCGCGCCGCGTCTGGAGCCGAGCCTGGCACCGTTGCTGGCGCGCCGCTTGAACCGCCCTGACAGCCCGCCTTTGATCCGCACCACGGTGGATGCCACGTTGCAGCGCCGTCTGGAAGACCTGCTGCTGGGTTGGCGCGCACGGTTGCCCGAGCACACCTCCGCCGCCATCCTGGTGGTCGAGGAAGAAACCATGGCGGTGCGCGCCTACCTCGGCTCGGTCGATATCAATGATGCCAAGCGTTACGGGCATGTGGACATGATCAGCGCGCTGCGCTCGCCCGGGTCCACCCTGAAACCCTTCCTGTATGGCATGGCCCTGGACGATGGCCTGATTCATTCCGAATCCCTGCTGCAGGACGTGCCGCGCCGCTACGGCGATTACCGGCCAGGCAATTTTTCCATGGGCTTTACCGGCGCGGTGCCGGCGAGCACGGCACTCTCCAGCTCGCTGAACCTGCCCGCGGTGCAATTGCTGGAAGCCTACGGGCCGAAACGCTTTGCCGCCCAGATGCGCATCGGTGGCATGCCGCTGGCGCTGCCGGCGTTGGCCGAACCGAACCTGGCGTTGATCCTGGGCGGTGCGGGCAGCCGCCTGGAGGACCTGGTCAGCGGCTACAGTGCCTTCGCCCGCGACGGCAAGAGCGCCACCCTGCGTTTGCAGCCGGATGACGTGCTGAGAGAGCGGCCGTTACTGTCGCCGGGGGCGGCGTGGATCGTGCGACGTATCCTCAGCGGCCAGGCGCGCCCCGACCGCGACCCGCGGGCCGAACTGGTGCAACGCCCGACGCTGGCCTGGAAGACCGGCACCAGCTACGGCTTTCGCGATGCCTGGGCGATTGGCGTGGGCCCGCGTTACCTGATTGGCGTGTGGATCGGTCGACCGGACGGCACGCCGGTGCCGGGGCAGTTCGGCCTGGCGTCGGCGGCGCCCTTGATGTTGCAGGTGCACGACGTGCTGACCAACCGCGACAGCCAGCGCGGCATCAGCGCACCGGTCAAGCCGGTGCCGGCCAATGTCGGCGTGGCGGCGATCTGTTGGCCATTGGGCCAGCCGATGAACCGCAGCGATCCCAACTGTCGGCGCCAGCGCTTTGCCTGGACCCTGGACAACACCACGCCGCCGACCTTGCAGGCGCTGGACCAACCGTTGAGCGTGGGCTTGATGGAAAGCATCTGGGTCAACGCCAAGGGGTTGCGGGTCGATGCCCATTGCCCTGGTGCCGAACCGAAACACATCGCCCTGTGGCCGGCGCCGCTGGAGCCGTGGCTGCCCAGGGTGGAGCGCCGTGAAGCGCGCATCCCGGCAGCGGACCCGCAATGCCCGCCGCCGGCACTGGCGGCGTCATCGCCGCTGTCCATCGTTGGCGTGCGCGAAGGCGACCAACTGCGCTTGCCCGCCGCCAGCCAACAAGCCCTGCGCCTGAAACTTTCCGCCCTGGGCGGCAGCGGGCGGCGCTGGTGGTTCCTCAATGGGGCGCCGCTGGGTGACAGTGCCAATCAGGATTTCATCAACGCCAGTTTCGAGCGATTGGGGCGTTATCAACTGAGTGTGCTGGATGAGGCGGGGCAGACGGCCAGGCTTGAGTTCAGTGTTGTTGACTAGGGCCTCATCGGGGGCAAGCCCCCTCCCACAATTTTGATCTGTGAATACGTTCAAAATGTGGGAGGGGGCTTGCCCCCGATGGCGTCCTCAAGACCCCCACCGCTATTCACTTGCCTTCAATCCCCATCCCCCTGAAGCTATACCCATTCAGGAGCCCCCAATGAACCTCGAACACCTCACCGAACGCCTGCACCGCATCCGCGATACCAACGACTGGAAGCAGTTCCACAGCCCGAAAAACCTGGCCATGGCGGCCAGTGTGGAAATGGCCGAGTTGGTGGAGATCTTCCAATGGCTGACCGAAGACCAGTCACGCCAGTTGCCGGCCGACAAGCTGGCGCACGCCGGCCAGGAAGTCGGCGATATCGTGCTGTACCTGCTGTTGCTGTGCAGCGAGCTGGGCCTGGACATGAACGAAGTGGTGCGCGCAAAACTGGCCGACAGCGAACGGCGGTTTGCCCATGAGTGACCGCCATTTCGACCAGTTGGCCACGCGCTTTGCCGAGAAGATCTATGGCGGCGCCAAGGGCGCGATTCGCCTGGCGGTGTTGCAGGCCGACCTCACCGAAGCCTTGCCGGACCGCCCGTTGCGGGTGCTGGATATCGGCGCGGGGTTGGGGCACATGTCGTTGTGGCTGGCCGAGCGCGGCCATCAGGTGACCCTGGCCGAGCCCGCCGAGCCCATGCTCGAAGGCGCACGCCAGCGCTTTGCCGAAGCCGGGCAGAGCGCCACGTTTATCCATGCGCCGTGGCAAGACTTGCTTGGCCAGCTCACCGAGCCCTACGACCTGGTGCTGTGTCATGCCGTGCTGGAATGGCTGGCCGAACCCCACGGGATCCTGCCGGTGTTGCACCAGTTGACGCTGCCCGGTGGCTGGCTATCCCTGGCGTTCTACAACCGCGATGCGCTGATTTACCGCAACCTGCTCAAGGGCCACTTTCGCAAGATGCGCAAGAACGACATGGCCGGCGAAAAGCAGAGCCTCACCCCGCAACAGCCGCTGGACCCGCGGGAATTGGCGGCGCAACTCGACGGGCTCTGGCAGGTCGAAAGCCAAAGTGGCGTGCGCGTGTTCCACGACTACATGCCGGTGGAGTTCCAGGCGCGCGCCGACCTGCAGGATCTGTTGGAGATGGAGCTCGCTCACCGTCGTCACCCAAGCTTTGCCGGGCTTGGGCGTTATTTACACTGGATCTGCCGCCCGGTTTAAGCGGCCCAGTCTGCGGAGGTCGAAATGCGTCGTCTCTGTTTGATCCTGTTGTCCCTCGGGCTGGGGGCTTGCTCCAGCCCCAACCCTTATGTCGCCGCTTCGGCGCCGATGCCGCCGGCCCCGGCCCAGGCGGCCAGTACCTTTGATGCCAGTGCGTACCCGGCACCGGTGCGCGACTACGGCGCTTACCGCACTTGGGCCTGGCGCAACGGCCAGTTGCCGGCCGGCACCGCCTGGGCGGACTCGGCCCAGGTGGCCGAAGCGGTCAGTGGCGCGCTGGACCAGCGCGGCCTGCGGCCCCTGCATGACAATCGTGCACCCGACCTGCTGGTCAGCGCCGATGTGCGTCTGGAAAAGCGTCTGCGACAGGTCCGGGATGACTATGGCTACGGTTATGGCGGCTACAACCGCTATGGCAATGGCTACGGCATGTACAACTCGGTGCCGGTGGTGCGTACCTATGAAGTGCAGGTCGTGGTGGTGCGGGTCAATCTGTTCGACGCCCGCAGCGGCCAGCCGGTGTGGAGCGCCAGCGCGGAAACGGGCAGCCAGGGCAGCCTCAGTGAACGCGCGGATGCGTTGCGCCAGGCTGTACAGAAGGCAATGACGGCCTACCCGCCGAGTTAACCGCTATTCTCATCTAAAGCCCGGACCGATCGTTGGAGAGCCACCATGTTTCGTCGTATCGCTACGCTTGCGTTTGTGCTGCTGCTGGGCGGTTGCCAGAGCAACCAGGTCAACCACGATTTTGACGCCAGCCGCGACTTTGGCGCCTACCGTCACTGGGCCTGGAAAGACCCGGCGCTGCAATACCGCCCGGATGACCCGCGCATCAAGAGCGACCTCACCGAGCAGCGCATTCGCCAGGCCGTGGGCGAGCAGCTTGACCAGCGCGGCCTGCGTCCCGCCGCGCCCGGCACCCGGGCAGACCTGACGGTGCAGGCCTACCTGATCGTCGAAGACCGCCAGCAGCAAGTCTCCACCAACTACGGCGGCGCTTGGGGCGGGCCGTGGAATGGCTACTGGGGCGCGCCGATGTACAACGAAACGCGCAACATCACCTACAAGGTGGCGACCCTCCAGATCGACCTGCTCGACGGCAAGGACGGCAAGCTGGTGTGGCGCGGCAGTGACGAGCAGATCATGGCCAGCTCGCCCAACCCTCAGGATCGCAGCAACGCCATTCGCAGCACGGTGGGCAAAATCCTCGCGAACTACCCGCCGCGCTGATGCAACCCTCTGGAAGCGCTGCGCCTGCAGCGCGTCTACACTCATCGGTACCCTCAGGAGAGTAAGCGCTCGGCGAGTCGCCGGCACAGGAGTGCTCGATGTCTCCCCACCTTCATGGCAAGCAACGCGGCGCTGTCGGCTTGATGGCGGCCGGTGTGTTGGCGCTGGTGCTGGCATTCACATTGCTGGCGGTCGACAGCGGCCGGCTTTACCTGGAAAAGCGCAGGCTGCAGGGGGTGGCGGACACGGCCGCGCTGGAAGCGGTCAGCCGCGGCGGCACCTGCGCGGCCGGCTTGAGCGCGGCGGCGTTTGCGGCGCAAAGCGTGGCGCGTAATCAATTCGTCCTGAGCGGCGGCAATACCCTGGCTATCCGCTGCGGTGCCGTCACCACCGGTGCGTCGGGCCAGCGCCTGTTCACAGCCAACCCCGCCGTGTCGTCAGCGATCGAGGTGGTGGTCGGCAAAACCGTCACCACCAGCGTGGCCGGTGGCGTCTGGTCGCTGTTTTCCGGGAACCCGGTCAGTCTCAACACCCCATTGACCGCCATGGCCGTGGCAGCCAAACCCACGCCACCGATGGCCCAGCTGAGCATCAAAAGCACCCTGGCCAACGTCGATACTGCCCGTGCCGGCATGCTCAACGCGATATTCAGCGGGCTGCTCGGCGGGGCGGTCAACGTGTCGGTGCTCGGCTGGAATGGCTTGCTCAACAGCAACATCAACATGCTCAGCTACCTCGACCAGTTGGCCCTGGACCTGCACGTAACCGCCGGTGACTACACCCAGTTGCTCAACACCACGGCGACCGCTTCGCAACTGCTGCAGGCGGCGATTACCGTGCTGGGCAGCAACCCGCTGACGGTGGATGCCGTGACTGCGCTGGGCACTATCAAAGCAGGGGTGACCAACCCGGTGCCGCTGACCCTCGGCAAAATCCTGCAAGTGCAAACCGGCACCAGCGCCGCTGCGCTGAATGCCAACCTGCAAGTCTTCCAATTGATTCAAGGCGTGGTGCAGCTCTCCGGTAATCAGAGCGCGGCGGCGGTGACACTGCCCGTCAATCTGTTGGGGTTGGCCAATATCAGCACGCAGATCAAGGTGATCGAGCCGCCGCAGTTGTCTGCCGTCGGCAATCCGCTGCTCGCGGCAGCCAATCCGTTGGGCCCGAATAAAATCTATGTGCGTACCGCGCAATTGCGCACCCAGATAACGCTGAGCTTGCCGCTGCTCAGCAGTGTGTCCGGCTTGACCACGGCGGTGAATGACCTGGTGGGCCCGTTGACACCGGTGCTCAACGGCCTGCTGAGCTTGAACCTGGTCACCACACTCAACTCCGCGCTTTGCCTGCTGGGGGCCGGTTGCCAACAGCTGGACATTATTCCGGTGCCGGGTAACGTGCCGCTCAAGATCGTGCTGGATGCCGGCGGCGCCAGCACGTATGTCACCGGCTACACCTGCCCGACGGGCAGCGCGGGCACCAAGAGCCTGACCGCCCATACCGTCAACTCAATCGCGTCGCTGAATGTCGGCAATATCAGCAACGCGTTTTCCTCCACTCTGCCAATGAGCGTGGCGCCGTTGCCGCTGGTCGATATCGGCGTCAAGACCTGCCACAAGATCCTCGGTATCGGCAGTTGTGACCCTCGCGTAGCGTTTGCCGGTGGCGGCATAGCGATCAACGTGCAAAGCCCGGTTGTGGGAAGCAACAGTGAGCAGAACCTGGTGTTTTCCAGCACCACGCCCTTCGCCACGCCGCCCAATGTGGGGCTGGCGCCCGCTTATCAGGCGGCGGTGCCGGCCAGTAATCTGGTGAGTGGTCTCTCCACCGCGCTCACGGGTGTGAGCATTACCGCCTATCAACCGGTGGGCAACAACCCAGTGGGCAGCCTGATCGCAAACACGGTGGCGTTGCTCAGCGGCGTCAACGCCTTGGTAACGCCCGTGTTGAATAATGCCCTGAGCCCATTGCTCAACCCCATCCTCAACAACCTGTTGAACAGCCTGGGCGTCAGCCTGGCAAACGTGACCGTGGGCGCCAACCTGAGCTGCGGCCAGACCGGCGAGGCCTACCTGGTGATTTAAACGTCGGTGGCCCTGGGCAGTTCCACGCAAAACCGCGCTCCGTGCTCACCGTTGCTGACGCTGAGGCGTCCGCCCATGTTTTCGACGATGCCGTAGCTCACCGACAGGCCCAGCCCGGTGCCCACGCCAATCGGCTTGGTGGTGAAGAACGGTTCGAAGATGCGCTCCAGCAGACGCGGGTCAATCCCGCCGCCGTTGTCTTCGACCCAGATGCGTACGTGACGGCTGTCGTGTTCGGTATGCACGGCAATCCACGGGCGCAATTCCGGGTACTTTTCCTTAAGGTTCAACAGCGCATCGCGGGCGTTGACCATCAGGTTGATCAGCACTTGCTCCAACTGGTCGGCGTAGCCGGTGACCCGCACCGAGATATCCGCCTGGGTCAGTTTTATTTCCACGCCCTTGCCGCGCAGGCCTTCGCTGAGCAGTGACAGGGTGCCTTCCACCGCCTGCGCCGGGTCGAAGGGCTGCTGCTCGACTTCCGAACGGCGGCCGAACACGCGCATGTGGTCCACCACCCGCGCCGCCCGTTGTACCTGGGCGTCGATGCGCTGAAGTTTCTCGGTCAGGTAGTCGATCTGCGCGTCGCCATTGCCCAGGCGCTTGAGTACGTTGACGATGGCCATGCGCATCACGTTCAGCGGCTGGTTGATCTCATGGGCCAGGCCGGTGGCCATTTCGCCGAGGGTGGCCATTTTCGCGCTTTGGGTCAGCTGTTGCTGGGAGCGCCGCACTTCGGTGTTGTCGCGGCCCACCGCCTGCACTTCGAGCAAGTTGCCCTGTTCATCGAACACGCCACGGTCCGACCACACCCACCAGGCATGCTCGCGCCCGGGCAGTTGCAGGCTGATTTCCGCCGTGCTCACGGGAAACTCCGGGGTCAGTTGCTCGATGCGCAGCACAAAGGCTGCGCGTTGCTCGGGCGACAGCCAGTGGCCCAGGTTAACCCCGGGCAATTGGTCGGGCAGGCATTCCAGGTAATTGGCCAGGGGCGTGTTGCCAAAAGTCAGGGTCAGGTCCGGACGGTAGCGGCAGATCATTGCCGGCGAGTCTTCCACGAGGATGCGGTAGCGCTCTTCGCTTTCCTTGACCTGCTGCGCGGCCAGGGTGGCGTCGGTGACGTCCAGCCACAGCCCCACCGCTTCCACCGGCAGGCCGAGGTCGTCGCGCAGCAGCTTGGCCTCGTCGAGGAGCCAGTGGTAATCGCCCTGTTTATCCTGCACCCGATAACGGCTGCGCACGCTGCCTTCACGCAAGAGTTGGCGCGTGCGCTGGAAGTACAGGTCACGGTCGTGCGGGTGGACCCATTGCACCAGGCTGTCGTGGTTGCATTCGGCAAGGGTGCGGCCCAGCAGCGGCAGCAGGCTGTCGCTGAAAAACACCGGTTGCAGGGCGCCGTTCTCATAGCGCTGCACATAGATCACCGCCGGCGAGCTGGCGATCAGGTTGTCCAGCCGGGCATGGGCCGCGTCGGCTTGCAGTTGCTGGTTCTTGATGTCGCTGATATCGAGCATGAAACCGATCCAGCGGCGCTGCTCACCCACGCCCAGCACCTGGCCCTGCACGCGGTACCAGGTGGGCGGCTGGTCGCTGTCGCCACGGTTCAGGCGCACGCTGGCCAGCAAGGGTTTGCCGAGGGCTTGCAGGTCGCGCAAGCGGCTATGCAATTCCTGGCGGTCAGCGGGGTGGATGAGGTTCAGCCAGGCGTCCAGGGCTTGCCGGGTCGGACCTTCTTCGGGGTCCAGGTTGCGCATCAATTGCGGCGCGAGCTGGATCTCGCCGCTGGCGGGCAGCAACTCCCACCAGCCGGTGCCGAGCAACCCCTGCAGGGCTTCCTGGCGCTCCAGCTGCAAGTGATGGCGGTGTTCGCGCAGGCGGCCGAGCAGCGGGGCGGCGAGGGCGGCGGCGAGGTTCAGCCAGTCACGTTCGCGGGTGTCGAGGTCGCCGCTGTAGGCCCCGCACAGCAGCCACGCGGCGACGCCCTGGCCATCGCGGTATGGCACCAGGAAACCCTCGGCATTGCCGAACACACTGTGCAGGCGCGGGTGTTCACCGCGACCGTAAGGCGCCTGCAGCTTCAATGGGGTGGTGCCGTTGAGGCTGTCCAGGCAGGTGCCGAGGCGCTGGCCGGGGTGCCAGAACAAAGGCGCGTCATGCTGGGCATATTGGCTGTAGACCACCCAGCCCTGGTCCTCCTGATCGAGCAGCGCCAGGGCGACACAGGGGATTCGCCAGCGCTGCGCCACGCTGCACAACTGTTCGTTGAACACATCGGGCAGGCGGTTGAGGCTGCACACGCGCAGTTGTTCGCTGACCTGGCTGGCCAATTGCTGATTCTGTTCGCGCTGTTCGGCCAGTCGCCGGCCCTGAAGCAAGTCGCCGATGTCCACTGCCAGCAGGCGCCAGCCCTGCTCGTAAGGTTCGAGGGTGCCGCGGGTATGCAGGACTTGCCCGCCGATGCCCTGGAAATCCAGGTCCAGGCTGTGGCGCTGCCAGTCGGCGGGCACGCCCTCCACGGCCACCGCGCTGTGGGCCGACAACAAGGCTCGCAGCGGCGACGCCTCGGCAGGGGACGCCAAGTGTGAGCGCAATGTGCCGCTGATTTCCAGCACCTGACCTTGCGCATCCAACTGTACCTGCAACCCGGCCGAAGGCGGCGCAGCGGGCGCGATGACCAACGCGCTGCCACGGCCGAGCAAGCGCCCGAACAGTTTGTCGCCCGAGGTCAAAACTGCAAGCTCGATTGGGCCTGCAGCGTCGTCGGCAACTGCGGCACGCTGCCAATGCCGGGCAGCACGATAAACGGCATCACGGCGTGCAGATTGGCGGAGGGGTAGTTGATCTGCACCGACAGCAAGCCATCCACGAAGCTGGTGCTGACCTGGGTCGCCGCATTGAAGTTGTAGGCGTTGGGGATCCAGCGCAGGCGGTTGGAAATCGCGCTCTTGGCGGTGGTTTGCACCGCAGTGCTGTAGCCCGGCATGGACGGGTCAAGCCCCACGCTCAGGCGCACGGCTTCGGCGGTGGCCTGGGTGAACGACTGCATCAACAGCAGCGGCAGGCTATAGCTGACCAGGCCGTAGAACACGGCGAAGAACATCACGAACACGGCGACGAATTCAATCGCGGCCGTGCCTTTCTGCTGCTTGGGGAGGCTAGTTTTCATCACCGCGTCTACCCTGACGGCTACTACTTGATATCAGCATAGAATCAATCGGCGAAAAGGGATGTTTTTTACGTGATCCAGGGTGCGGTGGTGCTGTTGTGGCTGGGCCTATGTGCGGTGCAGGACACGCGGCAGCGGTTGCTCGCCAATCGCCTGACCCTGGGCGTTGCACTGTTGGCGGCGGTCTACCTGTTCTGCACCGGCAACACATGGCTAGGCGCCTCCATCGGCCAGGGCCTGTGGGCGTTCGTTCTGGCGCTGCTGCTGACCTTGCCGGGTTATGCCTTGGGTCGACTCGGCGCAGGAGATGTGAAGCTGCTCGCGGCGCTGGCCTTGGTGTCGGATGCCGAGTTTCTGTTGGGTGCGTTTATCGGCGCTGCGGTGGCGACTGTGCTCTGGCTTTTGCTGGCACCAAAGCTTTGGCCGCTTATGGGTCAAGGGCTTAGGGATTGCCTGGGCCACCTGGCGCCTGAACCGTCAGAGAAACTGCCGTTTGCCCCGTTTCTGCTGGTGGGATTCGCGTTTTTCTGGTTTTGGATCCGTTAAACGTCGGAAGGGATTAACGCTATGTACATAGTCGGAAAGTACGTCTACGTTTAATGAAGCGTCGTGTAGGAATATTCGTAGTTTAGGGACGTTCAAATTTTTGGCTTGCCAGGCATGGAGTCGCGCGTGAACAAGCTTACCTCTGCAGTAAAAGTGCTCGTGGTCGACGATCAGCCGCTGATTGTGGAAGAGCTTTGTGAGTTTCTCGAGAGCAGCGGGTTCCGGTGTGTCCCGTGCGAGTCCAGTCAGCAGGCCTTGAAGCGCTTCAGTGAAGATACCGAGATCGGCCTGGTGCTGTGCGATTTGCATATGCCAGGCATGGACGGCATCGAGTTGGTCCAGACGCTGCAAAAAATGGCCGGCCGGCAGCGGGTGTTCGAGGCGATCATGCTGACCGGGCGTGCCGACAAACAGGACGTGATCAAGGCCCTGCGCGCCGGGATCGCGGACTATTATCAGAAGCCGATTAACCTGGCGGAATTGCTTGAAGGTTTGCAGCGTCAGGAAGCCGCGTTGCAAGAACGCAAGAATGAGCTGCAACTGGGTAACCTGAACCAGAAGCTGCAATTTCTCACCGAATCGATCAACGACCTGTACCAGGACCTCGATAAAGTGCGCCGCAGCCCGGCGAGTGAGGAGGCCTTGACGCAAGAAGCCGCGGTAGTGGAGATCCCACCGATTTTCAACCAGCTGTCGCCGCGTCAGCTGGATGTGGCCAGGCTCGTGGGGAAGGGGCAGACCAACTACCAGATTGCCTGTGAGCTGGGCATTACCGAGAACACCGTCAAACTGTATGTGTCGCAAGTGTTGCGGCTGACGCATATGCATAACCGTACGCAGTTGGCCTTGGCGTTATCGCCGAACAACTCGGCGCTGCGCCAGCGGGTGACGGCCCACTGATTGATCGTTCCCACGCTCTGCGTGGTAACGCCTCCTGGGACGCTCTGCGTCGCGCCAGCCGCTGCCAGTTTCGGCTACCGCGTACAGGTGACGCAGAGCGTCACGGGCTGCATCCCCACGCGGGAGCGTGGGGACGATCTCAGCGGGTGACGGCCCACTGATTGATCGTTCCCACGCTCTGCGTTGTAACGCCTCCTGCGACGCTCTGCGTCGCGCCAGGCGCTGCCAGTCTCGGCTACCGCGTACTGGTGACGCAGAGCGTCACGGGCCGCATCCCCACGCGGGAGCGTGGGGACGATCCTGACCGCACCGCTGATCGTTCCCACGCTCTGCGTGGTAACGCCTCCTGCGACGCTCTGCGTCGCGCCAGGCGCTGCCAGTCTCGGCTACCGCGTACTGGTGACGCAGAGCGTCACGGGCTGCATCCCCACGCGGGAGCGTGGGGACGATCTCAGTGGCTGCCTTCCGTTTTCCCGCCGATCTTCTGCTCGAAGAACGCCGGAATCTCATGCTTGAAGCTGTCCACCCAGCGCTGGGCGGCGACGTCGCGTTCGGTGGCGGAGGCTGTCTGTGGCGTGGTCGACGCCGCTGTGCCGCTGACCTGCAAGGTCAGCCAGTTCTCCGTGACAGCCTGCTGCGGGGAGGAGGGGCCTGGCTCGATGGCCATGGCGCACAAGGGCAAGGCCAGCACGGCCACGCTTGCGAGATAGGGCAGTTTCATCATCAATTCCTCGGGTTGCTGTTGGCGTCACCGACCGTGGCGATCTGGTCCCTGGCCTTGGCGGCGGACACGCTTGAAGCCTTGAGTTTTTCGGCGCGGGTCTGGGCTTCGGTGACTTGTTCAGGGCCCAAACCCATCTGGTTGACCACGCGCGCGGCTTGTTGCCAGTTGTCTTGATAGATCAGCAGTGTCACCAGGTTGATCGCGGCCAGTGGGTCGCTCTGCTTGAGTTCCATGGCGGTCATGAATTCAAACCGCGCGTCTTCCAGGCGCAATTGGTTGAGGTACACCACGCCCAAATCGTTGCGGATTTTCTCGTCGGTGGGCGCCAGCCGCGCCGCGCGCTGCAAGTGGGCCATGGCCTGGCCGTTGTCGCCTTTGGCCGAAGCCAGTTGCCCCAGGCCGTGTTCGCCCTCGGCCGCCATGCAGGTGCCGAGCAGGCTGCGGAACAGCGGCTCTGCCTCGCTGCGCCCGAGCACGCGGTAAGCCTTGGCCTGGCGCAGTCGGACCTGAGGCAAGCCGGCCGGCAAGCTCTGGAGGTTGGCCAGGCTGGCGTGCAGTTTGCCATCGTTGGCCATCTCGTCAGCCAGGTTCAACGACAGCTCCTGATCGGAACTGGGCTTGGGGCAGCTGCCGGGGGCTGTCAGGGCGCTCCATGGGGTTTGGCCATTGGTGGCGCAACCTCCCAGCAGCAACAGGCTCAAACCGGCGATCAAGGCTTTCATCGGGCGCTCCTCATAAGTTACTCAAGGCCCGGGTGATACCGATGAAGGCCGGCCCCCCGAGCACGATCAGCAGGGCGGGAAACAAAAACACCATCATCACCACCGACATCTTTGCCGACATTTTCGACACGAATTCCTGGATGCGCGTGAGGCGTCGGTCGTCGAGCAACTGCTTGAGCGCCAGCAGCGACTTCATCGCGCCGCCGCCCTGATGAACCAGTTGCTGGAGAATGACGCAGGTGTCGGTGAACTCATCCACCGCCAGCAGCCTGGCGGTGGCGCCCAGTTCCTCGCTGAGCTCCAACCCGGAATCGACCCGGTGCAGAATCAGCTGCAGTTCATGGGTGAGTGCCGGCAGCAGGCGTTGCGCTTCGATGCTCAGCACGCGTAACGCCTGTTCCACCGCCATGCCCGATTCGAACAGGATCCGCAGCAGCGGAATGAAGGTCGAGACCTCTTGGGCGATACGCTGCTGACGCGCCTTGGCCACGCTGGCCAGGATGCGCTTGGGCAACAGATAGCCGACCCCCAGTGCGATCAGCGGGACCAACCACGGCGAATCGCTCTTGGGAAACAGCACCTGCTGGGCGATTACTGCAACGACCAACAGCAGCACCGGCGTACCGATCTGGAACGCGGCGAACATCGAGCGCTGGCTGGCCTTGCGCCAACCGACGCGGTTGAGCAGCGTCTGGGTTTCGTTGTCCAGGCTGATCGACCGTTGCGCAAGCGGGCTGTTGCCCAGTTGCCGCATCATCGCCCCCAGGCGGTGTTCGCGGCCCATCCGGCCTTGCAGGCGTTGAGCAACCAGACGTTGACCACGGCGCTGCTTGAGCAGGTTGGCCAGTACCAGCGCCAGGGCGGCCAGGAACAACACGGCGCTGATCAGCAGCGAAATAGCCATCTCAAACGCTCCGCAACATGCGCCACAAGGCGAAGCAGCCGAGCACCTGCATACCCAGTGCGACGAATAACAGCATGCGGCCAGTGCCGTCGTTCCACATGGTCATCAGGTAGGCCGGGTTGACCGCCAGGAAATAGCCCACCATTGAAATCGGCAGCGCGGTGAGCACGTAGGCCGTCACCCGGGTCTCGCCGGTCAGGGCGCGCAGCTGGCGTGCGGCCTGCTCGCGCTCGCGGATCATCTTGATCAGGTTTTCCAGCAGTTCGCTGGCGTTGCCGCCATAGCGGTGGTTGACCTTCAAACCCAGGGCGAACAGACGAAATTCGTCGCGCTCATAGAATTCGGCGAAATCATGGGCCGACTCCGGCAGGCTGACGCCCAGTTGAACGTTGCGCTGTATGCGGCCCATGGCGGTTTTAAGCGGGTCCTCGGCCACCTCGATGCCGCCCAGTACCGCGTCGGCCAGGGTGCGCCCGGCCTTGAGGCTGCGCACGGTGTGGTCGAGCAGTTGCGGCATTTGTTCGATCATGCGCCTGATACGGCGTTGGTAACGCCAGGCCAGGTACAGGCGCAGCAGCACGGGCGGCAACACCAGCATCACCAGCAGGCCGGGCCAGCTGGCGAGCATCAACCCCAGTGCCACGCCCAGGCCCCACACCGCCAGCCACAGCCCGAGGCTGTCGCTGGGTTTGCCCAGGCCCGCGCGCAGGAACATGCGCTCCACGCCATTCCACGAAGCGGTTTGCTGGGCGAGCTGTGGCTGCCCTTCGGCGAGGCGGCCCAGCACGCGTTCGGTCTGGGCACGGCGCAAGCCATTCTGGAATGAGCGAATCGACAAGCCGATCAGGATCACGCAGATCAGTAGCAGGATGGCCCCGGTCATGCTCGATTCCCCTTCACGGCTAGGCCGGTTCGCGGCGCAGTTTGTCGCCGGCGGGGTTGACCGCCTCGCGCACGAAGCCGAAGCCAGTGCGCCGATCAAGGCGAAACAGGGTGTTGGTCACGTACACGTCCTCGCGGATGCCTACCACCTCGACCACTTCGCTGACACAGCGGCGGCCGTCCGGCAGGCGGGTCAGCTGGACCACCACGTCCAGCGCCGCGCAGATCATTTGCCGCAAGGTTTTTTCCGCGATGGCGCGACCGGTCAGGCCCACCAGGGTTTCCAGGCGCAGCAGGGCATCGGCGGCATTGTTGGCGTGCACGGTGCTCATGGAACCGTCGTGGCCGGTGTTCATGGCGGTGAGTACGTCGAGCACTTCCACGCCGCGAATTTCGCCGAGGATGATCCGGTCGGGGCGCATCCGCAGGGCGTTGCGAATCAGGTCGCTGGCCTTGACCTCGCCATGCCCCTCGGCATTGGGCGGGCGGGTTTCCAGGCGCACCACGTGAGGATGGCCCAGTTGCAGTTCGGCCACGTCTTCGATGGTGACGAGGCGTTCATGGGGGTTGATCAACTGGCTGAGAATATTCAGCAGTGTGGTTTTACCGGTGCCGGTGCCGCCGCTGATGAGGATGTTGCAACGCTTGCCCACCGCCTCCTGGAAAAAGTCGAAGATGTTCTGATCGATGGTCTGCATGGCCACCAGGTCGCTGCTTTTGAGCATGTCCTTGCGAAACTTTCGGATCGACAGGCACGGCCCGTCCAGCGCAATCGGCGGGATGATCGCATTGACCCGGCTGCCATCGGGCAAGCGCGCATCGACCATCGGCGACGACTCATCCAGGCGCCGCCCCAGTGGCGCAAGGATGCGTTGCATGACGCGCTCCACATGGTGGGCGTCGATAAACCGCAGGTCACTCTGGTGCAGCAGGCCGTCACGTTCGATAAACACCCGGTGCGGGCCATTGACCAGGATTTCGGTGACGGAGGGATCGCGCAGCAGCACTTCCAGCGGGCCGAAGCCGGTGAGTTCATCGACGATCTCTTCGGCCAGGCGCTCCATCTCGTAGCGCGAGATCGCCAGGTGCATGCGGTTGATGTACTCGGCCACTTTGTCGATGACAAATTGCGCCAACAACTGGCGCGAGCCTTCCAGCAGATTTTTTCCAGACTCTTCGAGGGCATCAATGATGTAGCGATGCAGCACCAGTTTCAGGCCATCGTGGTCGGCATTGCCACCGAGGCCGCGCGCGGGGGCGCCGAAGAGTTTTTCAGTGTTCATTTATCGGCTCCCAGCAGTCGCTCCAGCCAACGGCTGTGCGGTTTCCTGGTGGGGTCTTCGGAGCGTTTGGCCAAGCGCTCGCCCAGGGTTCTCAGCGCTTGCGTCAGGGCTTCGCGCGGCGCCAGCGCAAACAGGGTTTGCCCTTGGTTTTGGGCGTTCAGCCGTATCTCCGGGCTCAGTGGCAACACCGCGATCACTTCCAGTCCGAAGCTTTTGCTCAACGCGTCGGCGTCAGGCGCACAGCTTTTGATGTAGCGATCGATCAGCAGCTTGGCGTGGTCAAGCTTCATGCCCTTTTCCCGCCATTGGGTCAGTACCGCCAGGTTACGCCGACAGTCGAGCACGTTCTGGTCGGTGCACCACAGCAGCTTGTCGCAATGGCTGACGAAGGTGCGCAGGGCTTCACTGTCCGGCTGGCCGACCAGGTTCACCACAATGTGCTGAAAGTGCTGGCGCAGCGCGCTGAGCAGCATGTACAGCTCGGCGGCGCTGGTGCGCTCCAGAGGCTCATCGCTGGGCGCGTAGGCGAGCATGCGCAGGCCGTCTTCGGCAGCGGTGAACGCGCTGTTGATCAACGTAGCGTCGAGCCGCCGCATATGGCGCAAGGCATCGCCGAAATTGAACGAGCTTTCCAGACCCAGCAGCGCCAGGCTGTCGCCGCGTGGCAAGCCCAGATCAAGCAGCAGTGTTTGCTGGCCGCTCTTTTGCACCACCAGGGCCAAGTGGCTGGCCACCAGCGCGCCGTCGGAGTTGCCCTGGGTGCCGTACAGCACCGACAGCCCGCCCAGTTGCGTATTGGTGGCGACCGGGGGCAGGCGCTTGCTCAGGCGGCGGACCAGTCCGGCCACTTCGCTGGAGCGCGAGCCATAGGCGACGAAGTCCCGGGCTCCGGCGCGCATCGCGTTGAGCACCAACTGGTTGTCCATGCCGTCCCCGAGGGCGACGATGGCCAGCATCGGCTTGGCTTCCAGCGCGCCTTCGATCAGCGCGCTCTGGGCCACCAGATGCTCGCGGTCGAGGCCGATGAACACCAGGTTGGCGAAGGTCACGTCCACCAGCGCCAGCAATTCATCCAGGGTCCCGCTGCCGGCGCTGACCACTTGGCCAAGGGGCGCCAGCGCGCCCTGCAACCATTCCAGGTCGGTGGTGTTACGGGTGATTGCCAGGAAAGTCTGGCTCAGATGATCGCTCATCGGGACAACCCGTTGAGGCGGTCGAAATTGCCATTTTCCAGGAAGAACAGGCGGTACCAGTTCGGGTCGTAGTTGCGCATTTTCTCGCCGGGCAACGACGGCAGCTGGGCATTGGCCGCCAGCGGTTGTACCAGGTGCGGCGTGACGATCATCAGCAGCTCCTTGTCCTCGCGGCTGACCGACGAATCGCGAAAGAACGCCCCCAGGATCGGGATGTCGCCCAGGCCTGGGAACTTGCTGATGTTGGTGGTGGTGTTGCTGCTGATCAGGCCGCTGATCACGAAGCTTTCGCCATCGGCCAGGGACACGCTGGTATCGGTGCGGCGAATGGTCAGGGCCGGCACGCGGATATTTTCGAGGACCACGGCGTTGGTGTAATCCAGTTCGCTGACCTCCGGTGCCACCTTCAAGGAAATGCGGTTACGGTCGATCACGGTCGGCGTGAGGGTCAGGCGAATGCCGAATTCCTTGTACTCGATGGAGATGTTATCGCTGCCGCTGCTCGGCACCGGAATCGGTATTTCACCGCCGGCGAGGAAGGTTGCGCTTTGCCCGCTCATGGCAACCAGGCTTGGCCGGGCGAGGGTGTAGGCAAAGCCGCTGCTTTCCAGGGCGTTGATCATGGCCGAGACGCGGCCACCGCCAAAGCCGATGTTGAAGCTGTCCGCGCTCACCGGCAGTTTGAAGGTGCTGGGTGCAGGGGACAGCAAGTTGGGGCTGCCCAGGAAGAAGTTGTTGCCGATGCCCAGGATCTTGGTGCTGGCTTCCTTGAGTTTGGTGCGGCTGACCTCGACGAAACGGATATCGGTCTGGACCTGGCTGGGCAACGAAGGGTCATCGGCGGGCGACAGCGAAAGGCTGGTCAAGGCGGTATTGGCCTTGCCCTTGACGAACACCATGCTCTGGCGCGGCGTGGCCGAACAGGCGGTCCAGACCATCAGGCTGGTGGTGCCGGGGCCGACGCCGGTCAGCAGGAAACCACGGTCGCCATTGAGATGCACGTCGGCGATTTTCGGATCGCCAATGGCCAGCCGCGTGATCGCCACCGGCGATTGCAGTTCCTGTTGCAGGCCTTCGCCTACCGACAACGCGGCGGGCAATTGCCCCAGGCTGGCACAATTGCTCGCAGCCGCCATGGCCAGCCCGATCGACAGGTGCGACAGCAGCAGGGCACAGGTGATTCTCAGCGTGAACACCGGTATGAAACGTCGGTTCATGCACAGCATCCTTGTTCAGTCGGGTGTTTGTTGGGTTGCCTGGTTGCCGCGTATCACCTCCACGCCGGCGCGGCGCGGGGTGCTGCTCTGGGCCACTTTCCTGGGGGCCTGGGCGAAGGCCAGTTGGGTGAACTGATAGAGGTCGCGGTTCGCGTTCTGCAGGTTGCCCGGTGCGTCGCCTTCGCCGGCCCAGTAATGGCTCAGCAGACGTTCGTCGGCGCTGCGCACAGCCAGGCGCAAGGTGCCCGCCTGGGTCGCCAGCATCAGCCGGCTCAGCATCTGTTCGGGCACAGCCAGCACCACTGTGCGCGAGGGCGCATGGCGCTGGGCTTTCTCTTCGGCGGTCAGCGCGGGAGGGGAGGCGGGGATGCCATCGTTGGTCAGGCCCATCTGGTCGCCGACGCTGAGCAGGCGCATGGCGGGGATCACCACCTGGGCCGATTGTTCCAGGTTGGCGGCGTCCTGGCGCAGGTACAGCAGCACGTCCACATAGTCGCCAGGACTCAACTGGCCAGCCGCGCCGATCACTTCATCGACGGCAACCGCCAGGGCGCGCTCATCGGCACGGATCATGCGCGCCAGCGGCCCGCCAGGGGTGAAGCTTTCCTCATTAAGCCAGGTGCCTGCGCTGAGCCCGCGCCACGGGGTACGGCCAACGGCCTGGTCGATACGGCTCATGCTGCCAGCGGGTGCCGTGCGCAATTTTTCCAGGCTCAGGTCAGCGGCGTTCAGGGCTACGAAGGGGGGCACATCGCGGGCCAGCACGACGACCGACTGAAGGGTCTGGTCTTGCACCACGGCCACGGCTTTTTCAACAGGAGCAGCCGCTGGCGGCGGTGGCGGCGCCGGAGCAGGCTCACGGCTGAGGACCAACCCCCAATAACCGGCAAACAGCGCACCGATCAGTAACACACCGGCCAGTACCATGCTCAGACGCGTGTTCATGACGGCTCTCCTTATCCCGTTGCACCACTGCCCGTCCATCCAACAGGCTAATTCCGCAACCCGGCTGCTATGAACAGTGGCTCACTAATGCGACTAACTATTTCGCTATTTGAAGGTAGTTCAGCTAGGACGAAATGCCATTACTGACAGAAAGATTTCTTCTCGGTGTAGGGCGTGTCCTTTGAAAACACGCGTTTAGGGCGTCAGAAAAGCACCTACTACTTTAGGACTAATCAGTTCTTACAGTTGTGAGGGTGAGCTTTGTTGTCAATGCTCAGATGGCACATCGCAATTACTGTGCGGTACCGGGATAGGGCGCTTGGTCGCTTAAGGAGAAACCTCATGATCCTTGCTCTGCTGATGAAACTTCATGTTCAACTGCAGTTATTGTTTCATCGTAAAGACGGCGCGACAGCAATCGAATACCTGATCCTTGTGGCGATTGTGGCACTGGTAATTCTGGCAGCCGGGACGACACTCGGGCCGCAGATCACCGCATTTTTCAACAGGATCGGGGCTGCCCTTACGCCCACTTGACAGCTTATATTGAGCACAATCCTTATTGGCCGATGACGTTGTCAAGGTAATGCTCATGAACGCTGCCGTATCCCCCCGTCAGCAGATCCTGCTGGTGGACGACGAAGAAGATGCCCTCGTTGAACTGGCCGAATCGCTGGAGAACGAGGGTTTTGTCTGCTTTACCGCTACCTCGGTGACGTTCGCGCTGCAAGAGCTCACCCTGCACCCCGATATTGCTCTGGTCATCACTGACCTGCGCATGCCTGAGGAAAGCGGCATCTCGCTGATCAAGCGCCTGCGCGAACACACCTCCCGCTCCCACCTGCCGGTGATCGTCATGTCGGGGCATGCGGAGATGGATGACGTCAGCGACATGCTGCGCCTGCAGGTGCTGGACCTGTTTCGCAAGCCCATCTACCTCGCGCGACTGCTTGATACGCTCAACAGTTTGTTTCCGCTGACAGCAGCTACAAGCTTCAAGCCTTAAGCGGCAAGCGTGGGCGTCTCACCACGCTTGTAGCTTGTAGCTTGCAGCTTCGTCAGAGCTGATAACTGAAACTCAAGGTATAACGCGGCCGCCGGTTGAAGCTGTCCAGGGCGATGTCCGACATCGGCTTGGCGGCTTCCAGGGCGATGTTGTAGTACTTGTTGTCGCCAAAGCGCAGTCCCACCGCCGCCGAAGACATATCGCTGGCCTTGACCGGCAGGTCGTTGAACCAGGTCTTGGCGCGGTCGAGCACCACGTAAGGTTGCAGCACCTTCACCCAGTCGCCGGCACGGTTGAAGCTGTAGTTGACCTCGTATGCCACGCCCCATCCCTTGTCACCCGAGCCCTGGTCATCAGGGTAGCCACGGCCGAAGTTCTGCCCGCCAAACGTGGCGCGTTCGCTGTCGGGCAGGGTGTTGTTGCTCCAGTAGAGTGCGCCTGAAAGCACGCCTTGCCAGTTGTCGAAGAACTTGTCGCTCTGCACGCCGGACAGGCGCAGGCGGAAGAAGTCGAGGTCGGGTTTTGCCACGTCAAGGTCACTGCGGGCCTTGGCGCCTAAACCGTCGATGCCCTGATACAGGCCGCCGCTGAGGATGCGCAACTGTCGGGCGTCGGCCTTGCGCCAGTCGCCTTCAAAGGCCAGGGCGCGCAGGTTGGATTCGATATCGAAGCGCAGCGGGTAGCCCACCAGCTTATAGCGGGTGGTCTGGTCCACCGCGTACAGGCGCGTGCCCAGGGTGAGTGACTCGGTGGGCGAGGCAATGAAGGGGTGGCTCAGGCCGACGGAATAGCGATCGATCGACTGATGCGGTTTGAGCTCGAAGCCGCCGTCCAGTTGCACGCTGCTGCTGGGGTCGGCGCGATAACGCTCGGCGGCGAGTGCCAGTTGGGTGCCTTCGGCATTGACGAACTGGTTGTAGTCCACGCGGTAGTAGTGCTCTTTGTCTTCGCCGGGTGGGAACAGGCCGCTGAGCGCCAGCTGTTCGCCCAGAGATGTTTGAGCATTGCTGGTTGCGCTGAGCAAGGCCTGGGTGCCGCCACGGCTTTTCTGCACCAGGCTCATGCTGGTGGTGAAGGGTTTGCGGCTGGCCTGGATCTGCATGTGCGTGGCGCCATCGGTGGTGCCCGGTGGCGGCACCTGCGCCTGTACGGTGAGGCCGGGAATGCGGCTCATCAGGGTGGTGTAGCGTTCGAAGGTCTTGCGCGTAAGAGGGCGCTCGGCCAGCAGCTTTTGCGCCAGCTTGTCGACGTAGGCCGACACCGAGCCGATGTCGCCGGTTTGTTGATAATCCTTGATGTAGCCCTCCACCAGCACCACGCGAACCAGGCCGTTTTCGAAGTTCTGTTGCGGCAGAAATGCGTAGGACAACAGGTAGCCGTCCTGCTGGTAGCGCCGGGTGATGCCACGGGTGGCCTCGATCAGTTGCGCAAGGTTGGTCTCATGGCCAATCAACGGCGCGTAGGCCTGGGCCGTTTCGGTCAGCGGGTAGATCGTACCGCCTTCGATCTGCAGCTTGCGAATGGTGACCTTGGTGTCCATCAACAATGGCTGGCTCGCAGTAGGCGGCGCTTGCGGCACCTGGGTTTGCGGTGTGGCCGGTCGATAGGCGTCGGCGGGCAGGTTGGGGACCGGCAAGGTGCGGATGGTGTCGTTGCTGTTGAGGAAGCTGGGAAGGGTCTCGGCCTGTGCATAAGCGCTGAGGGTAAGCAAGAACAACGGCGTGAACACGCGCATAGGACACTCCATGGTCAACTGCAGCAGCGTTTCGGGCCCGCCGCGTTCTGAGCGCGGTTCGGGAGGGCGCTGGCTGTCTACATCCAGCAGCAGCCCATAAAAAAGACGAGAGACTTAGTCAGGGTCTCTCGTCTCAACCAAGCGTAGGCGCTGTAGGGGAGGCCGTCTAATCGGCCAGGTGCATTTCTATTTGCCGGTCAGGCCGTTCAGCAAACCGCCCAGGCCTCCGGTTGTGGCCGTGCTGCCGGTAGTGGTCGTGGTGCCTGTGGTGGTGCCGATATTCAGGCCGCCGAGCAGGCCGCCGCTGGTACCACCGGTGCCGCCTGTGACCAGGCCACCTACCGAGCCTACGGTGTTGCCGACGGCGGTTACGGTGGTGCCCAGGGTATTGGTGACCGGGTTGGCGTTGGCAGCGGTCAGGTTAGTGCCCAGACTGCTGACGGCACCGCCGACTTGAGTCACCAGACCATTGACCGGAGCGCCGACGCCCGTGGTGGTGCCGATGTTCTGGGTCAGTGCGGTGACGCCGGATGTCACGGGGTTCAAGGCTGCGCCGACACTCGTGGCCACAGTGGCGACCGGTGCCGTGGCGCCGGTGTTGGCGACACCCGTGCCACCGAGAACGGTACCTACTGAGGCAATGGTGTTGCCCAGTGCGCCACCGGTTACACCGGCGGCACTGACGGTGCCGTTGGTGTTGCCGATGTTCAGGCCGGTCCCGACGTTGTTCACCAGGCCACCGACCAGCTCCGGTAGACCAGGTGCTGCGGCACCACCGGTTGGCGCGACATAGCCGCCGGATTTGTCGAGCGTGCCGCCTACGCCCGCCAGCACGCTGCCGACGACAGTGGTCACAGGGTTGCCGGTCCCGCCGGTACTGGCGACCTGAGTGCCGAGGCTGGTGACGGTAGCGCCCAGTTTATCCACCAGGCCGTTCACAGGCGTGCCCAGGCCGGTCGCCTTGCCGAGGTTACCGGTGGTGTTTTCCACCAGTGAAACCACGGGCACCAGTACTCTGCCGCCCAGGGTGCCGGTCAGGGAACCCAATGGGCCGGTGGTGCTGGCAGTGCTGAGGGTGTCGCCGAGCATGGTCACCGTGGTGCCCACGTTATCCACCACGCCACCGACTGCGCCGCCTACGCCGCCGGTCAAACCGCCGACGACGGGAACGCCGCGCAGGGTCGTCGACAGCGATCTGCCGGTGACCGACAGGCCATCGCCCAAGTCAGCGACGCCAGTGCCGACACCCGCGACAGTGATGCCCAGTGAGTTGCTGTTGGTGCCCAGCGAGCCCAGGCCGGTGGTCACGCCAGTGCCGATGCTGGTAACGGCGGTGCCGGCCGAAGTGACCAGGCCGCCTGCCGTTGTGCCGACAATCGGGACCCCGTTCAAGGTCGAGCCGAGATCACCCACCGCTGCGCCAACATTGCCCACGGTGGTGCCGAGGGTGCCGGCGATCTGGCCAGTGACGAGGGGGGTGGTTGTGGAACCTGTGCCGCCACCAGTGCCGCCACCAGTGCCGCCGCCGGTACCACCAGTGCTGCCACCGGTACCGCCAGTGCCGCCACCGGTACCGCCAGTGCCGCCACCGGTACCGCCAGTGCCGCCGCCGGTACCACCAGTGCCGCCACCGGTACCGCCAGTGCCGCCGCCGGTACCACCAGTGCCGTCGCCGGTACCGCCAGTGCCACCGCCGGTTCCGCCAGTGCCGCCGCCAGTACCACCGGTACCACCACCAGTGCCGCCACCCGTACCGTCGCCGCCACCAGTGCCACCACCGGTTCCGCCACCCGCACCACCACCGGCACCTGCGCCAGCATCCGGCGAGGACGCCGCTACGTTGGATTTATGCCCGCCACCACCGCTGCTGCAGCCGCCGAGGCTCATGGCCAGAATCAACGCCAGCGCGGTACTTGCTTTCCAAAACACGAGTTGAGTTTTCATGATTGAGTTCCCTGCACCTGATACAACCTTGGTTGTTTCAAACGCTCGCTATTTATTGGGTTAGCGATACGTTTGTCCGTGTGGTTATCACAGACCGGTGCCGATGTTCTCGCAACGCTCAACTTGGTATTAACGATTTATATACATAAGGTTGTAGTCGGCTTAACGATTAGTACAAAGGATATAGTTTTTAAAAGATTGAGTTTTAGCGGGCTTGTAAATCAAGGGGTTAAATAAAAATAGCGAACCCGGCCGGGTCCGCTATCACTAAAGGTGTATATATACAATTATCAGCTGTTTTCAGACAATCGGCCGCCACTTCCCAAGCATATGCTGTATGTCGCCAGCGCCGCTCAACACTAACTCGCCACGTGAGCCGGTGCCGGTAGTCATCAGGCTTACTGCACTGGGCAGGCGCACGGGTTTCTTGAAGTGCACCTCTATTTCAAGGGGGGCGACTGGCAGTAGTTCGCCCATCGCCGCGAGCGTGCGCGCCTTGTTCCACAGCCCGTGGGCGATGGCCTGGGGGAAACCGAATAACTTGGCCGTCGGTGTGCTGAGGTGAATCGGGTTGTAGTCACCGGATACGCGGGCGTAGCGGCGACCGATATCGGCAGGTGCTTTCCAGCGTGTCAGTTCGCTGAGGGGCGCGTTTACCGACAATCCGTGTTCCTCGGCCTCGCCGTCAAGCTTCACGCCTCGGCATAACATCGTGCTTTGCGCATCCCAGAGCAGACCAAGGGCGTCCTCGACCACGGTCACCACATCGAAGGTCGCGCCCTTGGCATGGGGCTTGAGATTGTCCGAGTACACGCCGACCGTCAGCTCACCCACATTGCCCAGGGGCCGATGAATGCGAATGCGGTTGCTCAGGTGGATCAGCCCCAGCAACGGAAACGCGAACGCCTTGTCGGTGAGCAGTTGCATCTGCAGGCCGAACGCCAGGACATGGGGATAAGTCGCTGGCAGCATCGGGCTGTCGGCAAAGCCGCAGACCTTGCGGTACGCCGCGACCGCCTTGGGGTCGACGCGGACCTGGCAGCGCAAGCCGAACTCGGGCAGCGTGCTGCCGGTGATCTTGCGCTTGAGCGCCGCACGCCAGTACAGCGGCGGTAGAAATGGAGTGCTGTCCAACGTCTGCCATTGCATGGTCACGCTCCCAGAAGGCTTTGCCCACACACCCGCAGCGCCTGGCCGCTGACCGCGCCCGAACCCGGCTGGCTCAGCCAGGCGACGGCTTCGGCCACGTCCTGCGGCACACCGCCCTGGCTCAGGGAACTCATGCGCCGCCCGGCCTCACGCAGGGCAAACGGAATATGCGCGGTCATCTGAGTTTCGATAAACCCTGGCGCCACGGCATTGATGCTGATGCCACGGGTGTGCAGCAGCGGTGCCCACGCCTGGGCCAGGCCGATCAGCCCAGCCTTGCTCGCGGCATAGTTGGTTTGCCCGCGATTGCCGGCGATGCCGCTGATGGAGGCCAGCAGCACCACGCGGGCATGGTCGCGCAGGGTGCCGCTGTCGAGCAGCGCCTTGGTCAGCACCTGCGGCGCATTGAGATTGACCGCGAGCACGGCGTCCCAGTACTCCGGGGTCATGTTGGCCAGGGTCTTGTCGCGGGTGATGCCGGCGTTGTGCACCAGGATATCGAGGCCCTCGGGCAGGCGCTCGATCAACTGGGCGGCGGCGTCCTCGGCGCAGATATCCAGCGTGAGGGTGCGCGCATTCAAGCGGGCGGCCAGGGCGTCGAGGTCGGCCTTGGCCTGGGGCACATCCAGCAGGATGACGTCGGCGCCATCGCGGGCCAGGGTTTCGGCGATGGATGCGCCGATACCCCGCGCGGCGCCAGTGACCAACGCTTTGCGCCCGGCCAGTGGGCGCGTCCAGTCTTCGACCGGCGTGGCGCAGGCCTGCAGGCGAATCACCTGCCCGGAGATGTAGGCGCTCTTGGGCGACAGGAAAAACCGCAACGCGCCTTCCAGCTGGTCTTCGGCCCCCTCGCCCACGTACAGCAGTTGCAACACACCGCCGCTGCGCAACTCCTTTGCCAGGGAGCGGGTGAACCCTTCCAAGGCCCGCTGGGCGCTGGCGGCGAACGGGTCGCTGAGGCTTTCCGGCGCGCGACCAAGGAGCACCAGGTGGGCGCTGTGATCGAGGTTTTTCAGCAAGGGCTGGAAGAATTCGCGCAGCTGTTTGAGCTGATCGGTGTGCTGCAGGGCGCTGGCGTCGAACACCACCGCCTTGAGTTTGGGGCCGTGCCCGGGAATCCACGCCGGCACATCCAGTGCCTCGTCGCCGTAGCGGTAGATGGCATCGGTGAGTTTGTTGGCGAACGGCAACACGCGAGTTGCCAGCGCGCCACCGCCCAGCAGCAGCGCCCCTTCCACCGGACGCAGGCGCCCGGCTTGCCAGCGTTCCAGGCGTACCGGTGACGGCAGGCCAAGGGCGGCGACCAGGCGATGGCCGAGGCTGGAATTGGCGAAGTCGATATAACGGTCAGACATGGAACGCTCTCCGAAGGCTGGGGTTCAAAGGTTGACCATCCCAGGGTAGCAGTCGTTCGACTAGGCTCACTGATCAAGCCCATAACAGACAGAGGGAGCTTTTCATGACTCAATTGCGCCGTGTGGCGATCATTGGCGGTAATCGCATTCCGTTCGCCCGCTCCAATGGCCCCTACGCCACGGCCAGCAACCAGGCGATGCTCACCGCCGCCCTGGAAGGCCTGATCGAACGTTTCAACCTGCACGGCCTGCGCATCGGCGAGGTGGCTGCCGGCGCCGTGCTCAAGCATTCGCGTGACTTCAACCTCACCCGCGAATGCGTGCTGGGCTCGCGCCTGTCGCCGCAAACCCCGGCCTACGATGTACAGCAAGCCTGCGGCACCGGGCTGGAAGCGGCCTTGCTGGTGGCCAACAAGATCGCCCTGGGCCAGATCGACTGCGGCATTGCCGGTGGGGTGGACACCACCTCCGATGCGCCGATTGGCGTCAATGAAGGCCTGCGCAAGCTGTTGCTGCAGGCCAACCGCAGCAAGTCCCTGGCGGATAAGCTTAAAGTCCTGTTACAACTTCGTCCCCATCACCTCAAGCCGCAGCTGCCGCGCAACGGTGAGCCGCGCACCGGGTTGTCCATGGGCCAGCACTGCGAACTGATGGCGCAGACCTGGCAGATCCCCCGCGCCGAACAGGACGAACTGGCGTTACAGAGCCATCAGAACATGGCCGCCGCCTACGCCGAAGGCTGGCACAACGATTTGCTCACGCCGTTTCTGGGGCTGACCCGCGACAACAACCTGCGCCCCGACCTGACCCTGGAAAAACTCGCCGCGCTCAAGCCTGCTTTTGAACGCAGTGAAAAGGGCACGCTGACCGCGGGCAACTCGACACCGCTGACCGACGGTGCCTCGCTGGTGCTGCTGGGCAGCGAGGCGTGGGCCCGGGAACGCGGCTTGCCGATTCTCGCGTACCTGCGCGATGGCGAAGCGGCGGCGGTGGACTTCGTCAACGGCGCCGAAGGCCTGCTGATGGCGCCGGTGTACGCCGTCCCCCGTTTGCTGGCCAGAAACGGCCTGACCCTGCAGGACTTCGATTACTACGAGATCCACGAAGCATTTGCCGCTCAAGTGCTGTGCACGCTCAAGGCCTGGGAAGATGCGGACTATTGCAAGACGCGTCTGGGGCTGGATGCGCCGCTGGGCGCCATCGACCGCAGTCGTCTCAACGTCAAGGGCAGCTCATTGGCCGCCGGGCACCCCTTTGCCGCGACCGGTGGGCGCATTGTCGCCAACCTGGCCAAGTTGCTGGATGCGGCCGGTAAAGGGCGCGGCCTGATTTCGATCTGCGCGGCGGGGGGCCAGGGCGTGACGGCGATTATCGAACGCTGATTAGCCGGCAAATTGGCCTAATGAATGCATTCTTCGCGGGTCAGAGGTCGGTAGCCTCTCCCACCGGCGCGCCGATTGCCGTATAACGAGTGCCACACGCGTGTTTGGTAATACAGGACCCACAATAAAAGCTGATGAAGACTCCTAAACGCATTGAACCCCTGATCGAAGACGGTCTGGTCGACGAAGTGCTGCGCCCACTCATGAGTGGTAAAGAAGCAGCTGTTTATGTGGTGCGCTGCGGCAACGAATTGCGTTGCGCCAAGGTTTACAAGGAGGCGAATAAACGAAGTTTTCGTCAGGCGTCCGAATACCAGGAAGGCCGCAAGGTCCGTAACAGCCGCCAGGCCCGGGCCATGGCCAAGGGCTCCAAGTTCGGCAAGAAAGAAACCGAAGATGCCTGGCAGAACGCCGAAGTGGCGGCGTTGTTCCGCCTGGCCGGTGCCGGCGTTCGCGTGCCCAAGCCGTACGACTTCCTCGAAGGCGTGCTGTTGATGGAACTGGTGGCCGACGAATACGGCGATGCAGCGCCACGTCTGAATGACGTGACCCTGGAGCCGGACCAGGCGCGTGAATACCACGCCTTCCTGATTTCCCAGATCGTGCTGATGTTGTGCACAGGGCTGGTGCACGGTGACCTGTCGGAGTTCAACGTACTGCTTACACCGACGGGCCCGGTGATCATCGACTTGCCTCAGGCAGTGGACGCGGCGGGCAACAACCACGCGTTCAACATGCTGGAGCGGGATGTGGGCAACATGGCTTCCTACTTCGGGCGCTTTGCCCCGGAGCTGAAGAAGACCAAGTACGCCAAGGAAATGTGGGCGCTGTACGAAGCCGGCACCCTGCACCCAGCCAGTGTCCTGACCGGTGAGTTCGACGAGCCGGAAGAACTGGCGGACGTGGGCGGTGTGATCCGCGAGATCGAAGCGGCGCGGCTGGACGAAGAGCGCAAGCAGGCGATCCGCGCGGCCGATGATGCGCCACCGACCAAGACCGCCGAAGAACCGCCGCCGCCTTGGATGCAGTGATCTTGCGACACATGAAGATCTAAGTGTGGGGAGGGGGCTTGCCCTAATGCCAGTCAGTTAAGAAGTAGCACAAGCGGAAAGTAACCTGTGGCGAGGGAGCTTGCTCCCGCTGGGCCGCGAAGCGGCCCCAAACAATGGGCCTGCTGCGCAGTCCAGCGGGAGCAAGCTCCCTCGCCACAGGTACGGGTTCGCCTTAACTGACTGGCATTAGGGCTTGCCCCCGATAGCAGTGGTTCAGTCAACATATGCAGTGACTGATACATCGCCATCGGGGGCAAGCTCCCTCCCACATTTGGTTTTGCGTTGAGCCAGTTGGAATACCAGGCGCGACGGCTTCCGGATGCCTTGGGTGCAGTGATCTTCGACACATGAAGATCTAAGTGTGGGAGGGGCTTGCTCCCTGTAGGAGCGAGCTTGCTCGCGAAAAACGTCCAGGTAACGCGTTCATTCTGGATAAACGCGGTGGCCCTGAGTTCTTCGCGAGCAAGCTCGCTCCTACAAAAAGCCTGGGCAAAGCCCCATCCCACATTTGGTTTTGTGTTGAGTCAGTGGAACCTCAGGCGCAGCAGCTTCCGGAGGCCAATTCCTTGAGGATCGGGCAGTCCGGCCGATGGTCGCCCTGGCAGTGTTCTACCAGGTCCTGCAACGTATCGCGCAGTTGTTCCAGCTCGCGAATCTTCTGATTCAACTCATCGATATGCTGGCTCGCCAGGGCTTTTACGTCGCCGCTGGCGCGCTGGCGGTCTTGCCACAAGGTCAGCAGTTTGCCGACTTCTTCCAGTGAAAATCCCAGATCCCGCGAGCGTTTGATAAACGCCAGGGTGTGCAGATCGTCGGCACCGTAGATGCGGTATCCGGCGTCGGTGCGGTGGGCTGGCTTGAGCAGGCCGATGGATTCGTAGTAGCGGATCATCTTCGCGCTCAGCCCGCTTTGGCGAGCGGCTTGGCCGATATTCATGGGCGTTGGTCCTCCAGGTCCTTGGGTTTCCAGGTTTTGAGCAGCAACGCATTGCTCACCACACTGACGCTGGACAGCGCCATCGCCGCGCCGGCCAGCACCGGGTTGAGCAGGCCGAAGGCCGCCAGGGGAATGCCGATCAAGTTATACACAAAGGCCCAGAACAGGTTCTGGCGGATTTTCGCGTAGGTCTTGCGGCAGATCTCCAGGGCCGCCGGCACCAGGCGCGGGTCGCCGCGCATCAGGGTGATGCCGGCGGCGTGCATGGCCACGTCGGTGCCGCCGCCCATGGCGATGCCGATATCGGCTGCGGCCAGGGCCGGTGCGTCGTTGATACCGTCGCCGACCATGGCCACCCTGCCGGTCTTTTTCAGCTCGCCCACGGTGGCGGCTTTGTCAGCGGGCAGCACTTCGGCGTGTACATCGTCGATGCCCAGCGCCTCGGCGACCACCCGCGCGCTGCCGCGATTATCGCCGGTGAGCAGGTGACTGCTGATGTGCTGCGCCTTGAGTTGCTGCACGGCGTGCAGTGCGCCCGGCTTGAGCGTGTCGCCAAACGCGAACAGCCCCAGCACGCGGGGCTGTTCGCCTTGTTCGATCAGCCACGACAAGGTGCGGCCTTCGGCTTCCCAGGCGCTCGCTTGCTGGCTCAACGCGCCTGCATCAAGGCCGGCTTCTTCGAGCAGGCGCCGATTGCCCAGGGCCAGTTGCCGGCCGTCAAGGGTGCCGGCAATGCCGCGTCCGGTCAGGGACTGGCTGGCGCTGACATCGGCCACCTTCAGTCCCTGTTCTTCACAGGCCTCCAGCACCGCCTTGGCCAGTGGGTGCTCGCTGCCGCGCTGCAAGGCGCCCGCCTGTTGCAACAGTAACGACTCGTTGCCGTCCAGCGCCGCCAAATGCACGATCTTCGGCGCGCCCGAGGTGAGGGTGCCGGTCTTGTCGAACACCACGGCGCTCACCCCCTGGGCATGTTCCAGGGCTTCGGCATCCTTGATCAGAATGCCATGGCGCGCGGCAACGCCGGTGCCGGCCATGATTGCAGTCGGCGTCGCCAGGCCCAGGGCACAGGGGCAGGCGATCACCAGTACCGCGACCGCATTGATGATTGCGCTCTCCAGGGGCGCGCCGTACAGCCACCAGCCCACCAGGGTGAGCAACGCCAGAACCAGCACGGCCGGGACGAATACCTGGCTGACCTTATCCACCAGTTTCTGAATCGGTGCCTTGGCGGCCTGTGCGTCTTCGACCAGTCGGATGATGCGTGCCAGCACGCTCTCCGCACCCAGGGCGCGGGTGCGTACCAGCAGCCGGCCTTCGCCGTTGATGGCGCCGCCGGTGACCGTATCGCCTGGCCGCTTCGGCACCGGCAGGCTTTCGCCGCTGATCAGTGCTTCATCGGCATGGCTTTGGCCGTCGACCACTTCCCCGTCCACCGGGAAACGTTCGCCCGGCTTGACCAGAACCAGGTCGCCGAGCTTGAGTGCGCTGATGGCCACCTCTTCCTCGCGGCCCTCCAGCACGCGCACGGCCCGTTCGGGGCGCAAGGCTTCGAGGGCGCGGATGGCGCTGGCGGTCTGGCGCTTGGCGCGGCTCTCCAGGTATTTACCCAGCAGCACCAGCGCGATCACCACGGCCGAGGCTTCGAAATACAAGTGCGGAGCGGGCCGTGTGAGCCATTGATAGACGCTCAGGCCGTAACCGGCGCTGGTGCCGATTGCCACCAGCAGGTCCATATTGCCCGCACCGGCCCGCACGGCTTTCCACGCCGCGCTGTAAAAACGCGCGCCGAGGATGAATTGCACCGGCGTCGCCAGGGCGAACTGGACCCAGGCGGGGAGCATCCAGTGCACGCCAAAGGGTTCCATCAGCATCGGCAGCACCAGGGGCAGCGCCAGCAGGATCGCCAGCATCAGCGCCCAGCGCTCATGATGCAGGCGTTGGGCTTGACTGGCCTGGGTGGCGGTTTCGCTCTGGGGCAGGGTGGCGGTGTAGCCGGCTTTTTCCACGGCGGCGATCAATACGCCGGGATCCAGCTGGCCGACTACCTCAACGTGGGCACGTTCGTTGGCCAGGTTGACGCTGACGCGTTGCACCCCCGGCACCTTGCCCAGCGCGCGCTCCACACGGCCGGCGCAACTGGCGCAGGTCATGCCGCCGATGGGCAGGTCAAAGGCGGTGGGTCCATTCATGGGGCAGTCCTCCGTAAGACGATGCCCCTAGGATCAACCTTGACCCATGGGTAAGGTCAAGCGCGATCGACGATCGTCGACGATCGTTCCCACGCTCCGCGTGGTAATGCATCCCGTGACGCTCCGCGTCACCCTGGCGCGAATCAGAGGCCTGTGCGCGGGACGCGGAGCGTCCCATGAGGCATTACCACGCGGAGCGTGGGAACGATCAACCGCGGAGCGTGGGAACGATCAACGAAGTACGATCAGCGCTTTCAATATTCCAGATTTACGGCTTTGAGGTACATGCCGTCCGGGCCTTGGGCGATGCGCAGTTTGCGTACATCTCCGGCTTTGAGCGTGATGTTCTGTGCCGGCGGCGCGAGCATGCCCGGCAGGCAGCCCGGGGTCTGGCCCGGCAGCAGCTTGAGGCGCAACGACACATCACCCGGCGGCAAATTGAAGGAGGTGGCTTGTTCCTGGAACAGGCGCCCTGCCAACTGGTCTTGAATGTAGAGGCCGATCTCGCAGTTGGTTGGCACTTCCAGGCGCTCGCGGGAAATGATCAGCACCGCATAGTCTTCAGCGGCGGGCGCAACGGCAGAAAAACTCATCAGGCCGGCTAGGGCAAAAAACGACCAGCGCATGGCGAATGCTCCGTGGTTCACATCTATTGAAGGTGAAGCTTGGCCGACGTCGCCACCGAATGCCAGCCCGGCCGAGTTTTCCTAAACTTGACCTTGCCATGATGGCAAGGTCGAGACTGGGTCCAACCTCATCAAAGGAGTCATGTCATGCAAGTATTCAACGTGGAAGGAATGACCTGCGGCCATTGCGTTCGGGCGGTGACCCAGGCGGTGCAGGCCCAGGACGCCGATGCCAAGGTCACGGTGGACCTCGCGGCCAAGCAAGTCAGCGTGCAAAGCAAACTCGAGCGTGAAGAGATCGCCGGGCTGATCAAGGAGGAGGGCTACACAGTCGTCTGATTGTCGATAGTTAGCGAGCTATCTTAATGTTCAAGACGCCCAAGCACGGCTAGACTGTCGGGCTGCCGACTCACTTGGGTGTCTGATGAACCTTCGCATAATTCTGATTCTGGGCGCCTTGAGCGCCTTCGCGCCGTTGGCGATCGACTTTTACCTGCCGGGCTTCCCGGCGATGGCGAGCGCCTTTGCCACCGACGAAAAACACATCCAGTTGACCCTGGCGGTGTATTTCGGTGGGCTGGCCATCGGGCAATTGATCTACGGCCCGTTGGCCGACCGCTTTGGCCGGCGCGTACCGCTGCTCAGCGGCGTTACGCTGTTTACCCTCGCGTCGTTCGCCTGTGCCTATGCGCCGTCTTTGGAATGGCTGATCGGTGCGCGCTTCGTGCAGGCCCTCGGCGGTTGCGCAGGCATGGTGATTTCGCGGGCGGTGGTGAGTGACAAATGCGACGCCGTGGGCTCGGCCAAGGTGTATTCGCAACTGATGCTGGTCACCGGCCTGGCGCCGATTCTCGCGCCGCTGGCGGGTGGGATCATGGTGGGCATGTGGGGCTGGCAGTCGATTTTTCTGGCACTGTCGCTGTTCAGTGTGATGGCGGCCATTGCCGTGGCGGTGGGTTTGCCGGAAACCTTCCCGGCCCATCAGCCGCGCCAGCCGTTGTCCGGCTCGCTGCGTCGCTACGCCGCGCTGTTGTCGGACCGGGTCTACCTCGGCTACGCCTTGACCGGCGGCATCTCGATTGCCGGGATGTTTGCCTATATCGCCGGTTCACCGTTTGTGTTCATCAAGCTGTATGGGGTCCCCGCCGAGCATTACGGCTGGCTGTTTGGCTCCAACGCCGCCGGTTTTATCCTGGTGGCGCAATTGAATGCGCGGTTACTGGCCAAACGCGGCCCGGCATTTCTGCTTTCGCGTACGGTGTGGGTTTACGTCGCGGCGGCGCTGACTCTGCTGGGGATTGCAGCGCTGCGCACAGAAGCGCTGTGGCCGTTGCTGGTGCCGCTGTTTATCTGCATCGCCAGCCTGGGCTGCATTCTGCCCAATACCTCGGCTTGCGCCATGAATGGACAAGGCGCGCGCGCCGGCAGCGCGTCGGCGTTGCTCGGTTGCATTCAGTTCGGTGTGGCAGCGGGTGCTGCATCGCTGGTGGGTGTGTTGCACGACGGCACAGCGATGCCGATGGCGATGGTGATCAGCCTGTGCGGTGTGCTGGCGGTGACGATTGCGATGTCGACCCAGCGCCTGCAACGGGCCAGGGCCGTGCAGGCGCAGGTCTGAAGGGCCGATCAGCCAGTGGCGGCGCGTTGCTGGCTGAGTGGAAAACGGTGGGGGGCCTGGATGCGCGCTTGCAAGGTGTCGGCAAACGCGCGGGCCTCGGCTTCGGTGTGAAAAATAATCGACTTCTGGTCCAGGCGGACCTCCCACTGGGATTTTGCTAACGCTTTTATCAGGATCTTCATTGCTGACTTCCTCACGTAAAAGAATCGTGGCAAAGGCGGCCAATATAAACCTGTATGCGCTGGCAAATATGACAAACGTCAACTGTCGGACTAATGGTGTCGTCCGTTACTTACATCAGTAACGGACGACACTGACAGCCGTTTTTTAAAACCCCTCCAACACGATCTTGCCCTTGGCCTTGCCGCTTTCCAGCAGTGCGTGGGCACGGCGCAGGTTCGCCGCGTTGATCACGCCGAAGTGCTCGCCGACCGTGGTTCTCAGGGTGCCGGCGTCAACCAGCGCGGCCACGCGGTTGAGCAGGTTATGCTGCTCGATCATGTCCGGGGTCTCGAATATCGAGCGGGTGTACATGAACTCCCAATGCAGCGACAAGCTCTTGCGCTTGAGCTTGCTGACGTCCAGCGCCTTGGGGTCGTCGATCAAGGCCAGCTTGCCCTGGGGTTGCAGGGCTTCCACCAGTTGATCCAGGTGATGGTCGGTCTGGGTCAGGCTGGCGACGTGGGTCACGTGCGGGTGGCCGGCGTGCTTCAGCGCTTCGCTCAGCGGCTGGCTATGGTCGATCACCAGCTCGGCGCCCAAAGCCTTGGCCCACGCCTGAGTCTCGGGGCGCGAGGCGGTGCCGATGACTTTCAGCGCGGTGAGCTGGCTGGCCAGCTGGGTCAGGATCGAACCCACGCCGCCCGCCGCACCGACGATCAGCAGGCTCTGGCCCTGGTCCGCTGTGCCCTCCGGTACTTGCAGGCGTTCGAACAACAGCTCCCAGGCCGTGATGGCGGTCAATGGCAGCGCCGCGGCTTCGGCAAAGCCCAGGCTCTGCGGCATATGGCCAACGATGCGTTCATCCACGGTGTGCAGTTCGCTGTTGCCGCCTGGGCGAACCAGAGAGCCGGCGTAGAACACCTTGTCACCGGCCTTGAACAGCGTCACTTCACTGCCGACCGCCTTGACCACACCGGCCACGTCCCAGCCGAGCACCTTGGCAGCGCCATTTTCCGGGGCGACGTTCTGGCGCACCTTGGTGTCCACCGGGTTGACCGAGATGGCTTTGACTTCCACCAGCAGGTCGCGCGGCCCGGCAACAGGTTCGGGCAGTTCGATGTCTTGCAGGGCGTTGACGTCGCTGATGGGCAGGGACGTGTAGTAGGCGATGGCTTTCATGATTTCTCCGGGTAAGGGTCGCGTGGTCAGGCGAGAAACTGCAGGCGCTTGAGTTCGAAGTGTTCGATCACGTCGGCGGCCTGGGTTCGAAAGTTCTGGATATGCGCGCTCTGGTCGTGATCGGCCAGGGCCGCGTCATCGCTCCAGCGCTCAAGCATGTAGAACGTCTCGGGATGCTGCAGATCCTGGTGCAGGTCGTACTGCTGACAGCCGGGTTCCTGTCGAGTCGGCTCGAGCAGCTCACGCAGCAGGGTTTCCAGGGTGGCTTGTTGGCCGGGCTTGGCGATCAGTGTGGCAATGACGTTAAAGGCAGTAGGCATGATCAACTCCTGGTCGAAGATTTATGGGATGGCCAGATGATTGGCTATTTCCTGTGCAGATAAAAGCGGCTAAAACAGAGGGCTGTTTCAATAAAAAATTGATAATTGGCGGGAATGCATGCTGCGCTTTGATGATTTGCAGTTGTTTGTACGGGCGGCGGACCTGGGTAGCCTGTCGGCAGCCGCGCGGGTGATGGACCTGTCCCCGGCGGTGGCCAGCGCGGCGTTGAAGCGTATAGAGCACCAACTGGGCACGCGCTTGCTGGCGCGCTCTACCCGCAGCCTGCGCCTGACCGCCGAAGGTGAGGGGTTTCTCACCTACGCCCGCGCCGCGTTAAGTTCATTGGACGAAGGGCGGCGCCTGTTGGCCAGTGGGCAGGATCACGTCAGCGGCATGCTGCAACTGTCGGCACCTTCGGATTTCGGCCGCAACCAGTTGCTGCCGTGGCTGGATGACTTCCAGCGCCAATACCCGCAACTGAGCGTGCGCCTGTTGCTGGGTGACCGCATTGCCGACCTGTTCCGGCAGCCCGTGGATATTGCCTTGCGTTATGGCGAGCCCGAGGACTCCAGCCTGGTTGCGCTGCCCATCGCGCCGGAGAATGTGCGGGTGCTGTGCGCTGCGCCGAGTTATCTGGCCCGGCACGGCGAGCCGCGGCACCTTGAGCAACTGGCCCAGCATAATTGCCTGCTCTACATGCTCGCCGGCCGCGTGCATGACCATTGGCGTTTTTACGACGGCAAGCGCGAGGTCAGCCTGACCGTCACGGGGGATCGGGTCAGTGACGACGCCGACGTGGTGCGCCGCTGGGCGGTGGCGGGTGTGGGCATTGCCTATAAATCCTGGCTGGATGTGAGCAGCGACGTCGTGGCTGGGCGTTTACGCTTGATCCTGCCGGAGCTGCGCGGTGAGCGCACACCGCTCAACCTGCTGTGCGCGCATCGTGCGCAGTTGAGCAAACCCGTCAACCTGCTGCGGGAAATGCTCGTGGCCCGTTGTGCGACATTGACGGCGCAACGGTCGGAGCAATTCGCAGCGAAGTAATGGCCTCCAGCAAAGCAGGAAATTTCGCTCAAGTGCTGTCCTTGTCCAGGCTGTAAGACGCCATGGAACCGGCTGTTCCGGCCCCTATACTTTGGCGCCAACCGCAGCAGAAAAACGGTTCAACAGGGAGTCGAGAGATGGAACAGGCACCAGGTATCAGTCATATCGCCAGCTTGCTTGCCGAGCCCAAGCGCACTGCAATGCTGTGGGCGTTGATGGACGGTTCGGCGAAATCTTCAGAGGAACTGGCGACGGTCGCCGGGCTGTCTGCAGCATCGGCCAATGCCCATCTGGCGCGGTTGACCGGCAGCGGGCTGCTGCGGGTCGAGGCGCGTCGGGGCAAGCGGCTGTTTCGCGTGGCGGCCGCGGATGTCAGCGCCGCCCTCGATGCGCTGGCGACCACCACCATGGCCAGTGTGGAGCGCAGTGCGCGCCAGGCTCAGCCGCCTGCATTGCCGGTACCGCCGCTGTTGCGTCGCGCCCGCGTGTGCCAGGACCACCTGGGCGGCGAACTGGCGGCCGGTCTGTACCAACGCATGACGCAGGCCGGCTGGATCCAGCGCCACGAGCAACGTACCGAAGTCACGGTCAAGGGCACCCGGCAGTTGGCGCAGCTGGGTATTTTTATCCAGGCATTCTCATCGCCCCTGGTCTGCGACTGTTTCGACTGGAGCCAGCAGCAACCCCATGTAGGTGGGGCGCTTGGTGCAGGGTTGTTGCAACTGTTTTTGCAGTCGAACTGGGTCAGTGCGATCGACGAGTCCCAAGCCTTGTCCGTCAGCGACGCCGGGCTTTTGGAAATCAATCGGCTGGCCACGGCGCAGTAGCGTCGCTCCTGGTTTCGGTCGGGTCGCATCCAGCAACGCCAGGGGAGACGATGCCGCACACTCTTGGAGGGGATCTTCACAGGGGGGATGCGACATGGGTATACAGGGCTATAGCGCAGCAGAGCGGCTGGAACGGTTACCCATCAGTGGTTACCACCGGATCATTTTCATCATCATTGCCCTGGCGTTTTTCTTCGACTCCATGGACCTGGCGATGATGACTTTTCTGTTGGGCTCGATCAAATCCGAGTTCGGCCTGAGTACGGCCCAGGCCGGGTTACTGGCCAGTTCGAGTTTTTTCGGCATGGTGATCGGCGCATCGCTCAGCGGGATGTTCGCGGATCGCTTCGGGCGCAAGCCGGTATTTCAGTGGAGCATCGTGCTGTGGGGCGTCGCCAGTTACTTATGCTCCACGGCGCAGACGGTTGAGACCCTGACCCTGTTTCGTATCCTGCTGGGCATTGGGATGGGCATGGAGTTTCCCATTGCGCAGTCCATGCTGTCGGAGCTGATTCCGGCAAAGCGACGAGGGCGTTATATCGCCTTGATGGATGGGTTCTGGCCGTTGGGGTTTGTTGCCGCCGGGGTGCTTTCTTATTTCCTGCTGCCAGTGATCGGCTGGCGCGACATCTTCCTGGTGTTGGCCGTGCCGGCGGTGTTTGTGTTGGCCATCCGGTTTTTCATTCCAGAATCGCCACGTTGGCTGGAACAGGCCGGGCGCCACGAGGCGGCGGACAAGGTATTGCTTGGCATTGAACAAAAGGTGCGCAACTCCCTCGGCCACGCCGAATTGCCGCAGCCCATTGCCTTGCCGCGAGTGGCGAGTACGCCGGGCACATTCTTCTCGGCTTTCCAGCAGCTGTGGTCGGCGCAGTACCGCCAACGCACCCTGATGATCTGGAGCGTGTGGTTCTTTGCCTTGCTCGGCTTCTACGGGCTGACCTCGTGGCTGAGTGCGCTGTTGCAGCAGTCAGGCTTTGCCGTGACGCAATCGGTGTATTACACGGTGATCATTTCCCTGGGCGGGATACCGGGTTTCCTCATGGCCGCGTGGCTGGTCGAGCGTTGGGGGCGCAAGCCGGTGTGCGTGGTGACGCTGCTGGGCGGCGCAGTGATGGCGTTTTTGTATGGGCAAAGCGCGGTGTTTGGCGGCAACGTCGGGCTGCTGATTACGTCCGGCTTGTTGATGCAGTTCTTTCTGTTTGGCATGTGGGCGGTGTTGTACACCTATACGCCTGAGCTGTATCCCACTTCGGCGCGCGCCACCGGTTCCGGGTTCGCCTCGGCGATTGGGCGGGTGGGCTCGTTGCTGGGGCCACTGGTGACCGGGTTGGTGTTTCCAATCACCGGGCAGGGCGGGGTATTTGCCCTGGGCGCGTTGTGTTTCGCGGTGGCGGCGCTGGTGGTGTGGGTGTTTGGGATGGAGACCAAGGGCAAGACGTTGGAGGAACTCACCGAAATCTGAGGTTAACGCAAAACCCCTGTGGGAGGGGGCAGCCCCCTCCCACATTAGCCCGCCGTTAAGGCTTCACCAGTCGCGCATCCAGGCTGTTTTGCGCCAGGCGTTTGGCCTGGTCCTGGGTCATGCCCAGGGAGGTGTACAGCGCGTGGAAGTTCTCGGTGACGTAACCGCCGAAGTAGGCCGGGTCATCCGAGTTCACCGTGACCTTCACGCCACGCTCGAGCATGTCGAGGATGTTGTGCTGGGCCATGTCGTCGAATACGCACAGCTTGGTGTTGGACAACGGGCAAACGGTCAACGGGATCTGCTCGTCGATGATGCGCTGCATCAGGCGCTCGTCTTCGATGGCGCGCACACCGTGATCGATGCGCTGAATTTTCAGCAGGTCGATGGCTTCCCAGATGTATTCGGGCGGGCCTTCTTCGCCGGCGTGAGCCACGGTGAGGAAGCCTTCATGACGGGCACGGTCGAACACACGCTGGAACTTGCTCGGCGGGTGGCCCATTTCTGAGCTGTCCAGGCCCACGGCGACGAACGCATCACGAAACGGCAGCGCCTGGTCGAGGGTTTTTTCGGCTTCGGCTTCGCTCAGGTGACGCAGGAAGCTCAAGATCAAGCCGCTGGTGATGCCCAGTTGCTGCTCGCCGTCCTTGAGCGCGGCAGCGATGCCGTTGAGCACCACTTCGAACGGCACGCCACGGTCGGTGTGGGTTTGCGGGTCGAAGAAGGGCTCGGTGTGGATCACGTTCTGGGCTTTGCAGCGCAGCAGGTAGGCCCAGGTCAGGTCGTAGAAGTCCTGTGACGTGCGCAATACATCGGCGCCTTTGTAATACAGGTCGAGAAACTCTTGCAGGTTGTTGAAGGCATAGGCCTTGCGCAGGGTTTCGACGTCGTTCCAAGGCAGCGCAATCTTGTTGCGTTCAGCCAGGTCGAACAGCAGCTCAGGCTCCAGCGAGCCTTCCAGGTGCAGGTGCAGTTCAGCCTTGGGCAGGGCGTTGAGCCAATCGTACATGTCTAAAATCTCATCAGGTGCAATGGCGGCATTCTACAGGCCATGGCTGAAATAATCGGCAAAACCTGACCAGCAGGAGAGTATTTGATTTATTTGCACAAGGGCGGCGTGAACTAAGGTGTAACGAAACGTTAGCGGCGTGGCGCAGTCTGTACCCCAACGATGACTGATTTGCTGTACATAAAGGCCCCCCATGCTCACTTCCCTCAAGCAAGAAAAATTCATGCTGCTGGCGCTGATTGCCGCCATTGCCGCGTACCCGCTGGAACACTGGATGCTGCACAGCGGGCAGATGGTGGCATTGCTCGCTGGCCTCGCCTTGATTGCGTTTATCGTAATGGCGTCAATGCGTGTGGCCCATCATGCCGAGCAGCTCGCGGAAAAGGTCGGCGACCCCTACGGCACCATGATCCTGACCCTGGCGGCCGTGCTGGTGGAAGTGGTGATCCTGGCGATCATGATGAGCAACGAACCCTCACCCACACTGGTGCGCGACACCATCTATTCGGCGGTGATGCTCGATATCAACGGCATCCTCGGCCTGGCCGCGCTGATGGGCGGCATCAAGCATGGCGAGCAGTCCTACAACGATGATTCGGCGCGTACCTACAGCGTGATGATCCTCACCGCCATGGGCGTGTCGATGGTGGTGCCGGAATTTATCCCCGAGGCCGACTGGAAAATCTACTCGGCCTTCACCATTGGCGCGATGGTGGTGCTCTACACCCTGTTCCTGAGAATGCAGGTGGGCCCCCACAGTTATTTCTTCAGCTACAGCTACCCGGAAAAACGCCGCAAGAAATTACCGGAGCACGAGCAGGCGCCACCCGTGAGCCTGGCGTTCTCGATTGGCACCCTGGTGTTTGGCGTGATTGTGATTGGCGCGCTGGCCGAGGTGATGTCCAAGACCCTCGACCTGGGCCTGGAAGGCACGGGTGCTCCGCCGGTAATTACCGCGATTGTCGTGGCGGCCATTTCCGCCGCGCCGGAAATTCTCACGGCGCTGCGCGCCGCCTTGGCCAACCGCATGCAGTCGGTGGTGAACATCGCACTGGGTGCTTCTTTGTCGACGGTGATTCTGACGGTGCCGGTGATGGAAGCGATGGCGCTGTACACCGGCCAGCCGTTCCAGATGGCAATGACGCCGGTGCAGACGGTGATGGTGTTTATCACGCTGATCGTCAGTGCGATCAATCTCAACGACGGTGAGACCAATGCCATCGAAGGGATGACGCATTTCGTGTTGTTTGCGACGTTTATCATGCTGTCGCTGCTGGGGCTGTAACCAGCTTTCCAGAGCACCATAGAGCAAATGTGGGAGGGGGCTTGCCCCCCGATAGCTGTGGGTCAGCCAACGTGTAGGTGACTGGCACACCGCCATCGGGGGCAAGCCCCCTCCCACATTTGAGCTTCGTTTGGCTTAGGTGCCGGCGATCAGCTGGCGGGCCGCTTGGGTGTGATCGGCGATCAGGCCTTTGAGGTCCAAGCCTTCAACCTGCCCGTCGATGACCCGCCACTTGCCCCCGACCATCACCCGGTCTGCGCGGTCCGCGCCGCACAACAGCAGTGCCGAAATCGGGTCGTGGCTGCCGGAGAAGCGCAGCTCATCAAGTTTGAATAGCGCCAAGTCAGCCTGTTTGCCTACGGCCAGTTCACCAATATCCGTACGCCCCAGTAGCCGCGCCGAACCTTTTGTAGCCCAGCCCAACACCCCTTCGGGCGTGATTTTTTCCGCTCCGTAACGCAGGCGCTGGATGTACAAGGCCTGGCGCGCTTCGAGGATCATGTTCGAGGCGTCATTGGACGCCGATCCGTCCACGCCCAGACCGACCGGGGCACCGGCGGCGAGCAGGTCGAGGGTCGGGCAGATACCGGAGGCCAGGCGCATATTCGAACTGGGGCAATGGCAGATGCCCGTGCCGGCGGCGCCCAGGCGGGCAATTTCATCCGGGTTGAAATGTATGCCATGGGCCAGCCAGGTGCGCGGGCCAAGCCAGCCGACGCTGTCGAGATAGTCCACGGTGCGCAGGCCGAAGCGCTGCAGGCAGAAGTCTTCTTCGTCGAGGGTTTCCGCCAGGTGCGTGTGCAGGCGCACGTCGAGTGAGCTGGCCAGTTCGGCGCTGGCTTGCATGATTTCGGGGGTGACTGAAAACGGTGAGCAGGGCGCCAGGGCAATCTGGATTTGCGCGCCGTCGCCGCGCTCATGGTAGTGGCGGATCAGGCGCTGGCTGTCATCGAGGATCACTTGGCCTTGTTGCACGGTCTGCTGCGGCGGCAGGCCACCATCGGCTTCGCCCAGGCTCATGGACCCGCGGGTGAGCATGGCGCGCATGCCCAGTTCGCGCACGCTCTGGACCTGTACATCGATGGCATTTTCCAACCCGTCGGGGAACAGGTAGTGGTGGTCCGCCGCTGTGGTGCATCCGGAGAGCAGCAATTCTGCGAGCGCCACCTTCGACGCGAGGGCAAGTTTTTCCGGGGTCAGTCGGGCCCAGACCGGGTACAGGGTCTTCAGCCAGGGAAACAGCGGCTGGTTGACCACCGGCGCCCAGGCGCGAGTCAGGGTTTGGTAGAAGTGGTGGTGTGTGTTGATCAGCCCGGGCAGCACCACATGCTCGCGGGCGTCAAACATCTGCGCACAGGGGTGTGCGGGGGATTGCCCCTGGGCCAGCACTTCGGTGATGACACCGTCTTGCAGCACCAGGCCGCCACGGGCATCGAGGCCATTGGCAGTGAAGACAGCGAGGGGGTTTTTTAACCAGATACGGGTCGCAGGCATTGGCCGGCTCCTCTGAATGATGGGTTCAGGTTTGCCAGCTCAGTGTTGCCCTGTCTGCTGATCCAGGGTCGCCGGTAAAGGCGAGGCGGGTAGATTACGTGTTGGTCCACATGCGGGCAAGCGGACGCGGTCAATGTGGGAGGGGGCTTGCCCCCGATGACGGAGTGTCAGTCGACATCTACGTGACTGATCCGCCGCCATCGGGGGCAAGCCCCCTCCCACATTTTTATGGGCAGTCTTTTACCAGGCGATGGTGTCGCCCTTGTAGTCCACGAAGTGATGACCGCCCTTGCCGGTGTAGGCATTCACCTGATCCACCAGGCCGCGCACGCTGGTTTCAACGTCGATGTGCGCGTTCTCGCCGCCCATGTCGGTTTTCACCCAGCCTGGGTGCAGCGACAACACTGTCGGTTTGGGCTCGCCCAGTTGGGTGATGAAACTGTTGGTCATGGAATTGAGCGCCGCCTTGCTGGCCTTGTACAGCGCCAGGTCCGAACCGTCGGGAATGGTCACGCTGCCCAGCACCGAACTCATGAAGGCGAGCACGCCGGTGTCCTTGCGGATCTGCCCGACAAAGCGCTGGGCCAGGTTGATCGGGGCCACGGCGTTAGTGAAAAACAGTTGGCCGACTTCCGCCAGGGTCGCGTGGCCAGGCTCCTGGTTGGCGGGGCCCTTGACGCCGGCGTTGACGAACAGCAGGTCGAAGGTGCGGTCTTTCAGGCGCTGGGCCAGGGCGATCACGGCTTGCTGATCGTCCATGTCGAGTTTCTCGATCTGCACCGGGCCTGCGGCTTTCAGGGCGTCGGCCTTGTTCGGGTCGCGCACGGTGGCAGTCACGTCCCAGCCGTCCTGGAGCAGTTGCTTGACCAGGCCAAGGCCCAGCCCGCGCGAGGCGCCGATGATCAGTGCGGTTTTTGGCGTAGACATGAAAAGCTTCCTTTTAGAGTCGCGGTTCAGGGAGTACAGCAAACAACAGTATCAGTTTTTATCGTTGCAACAGGATGCGGCCACGGCTCAGGTCAGCGAGCTGGGTCTGCAGGGTATCGACCAGCGCTTCGCCCAGGGCCAATTGCAGCTCTACACCATTGGCGGTGAAGGTCTCTTCCACCACCAGGCCGCCGAGCTCGGCGACGCGCAGTTTGACCAGGTTCAGCTCGGCGAATGCGCAGGCGCAGCTCAAGGGTATGCGGCTGATCAGCTCGATGCGCTCGGCATTCTGCAGGCACTTGTTGGCGCCGCCGCCATAGGCCCGGGCCAGGCCGCCGGTACCCAGCTGGATGCCGCCGTACCAGCGGATGACCAGCACCGCGACCTGATCGAAACCCTGGGCTTCGATGGCCGCGAGAATCGGCCGCCCGGCGGTGCCGCCGGGTTCGCCGTCGTCGTTGCTGCGGTATTGATCGGCCAGCTTCCAGGCCCAGCAGTTGTGCGTTGCGTTGAGGTCGCTGTGTTTCTCGAAAAACGCCTGGGCGTCCTGCGGGCTGGTGATCGGCGCTGCCAGGGTGATAAAGCGGCTTTTGCGTATTTCTTCACGAAATTCGCAACAACCTGTAAGCGTGAATGGCATAAGTCGCTTCGTTTATTGGGCCGGCTTGATGCCGCAGCCCTTGAGAATGATGTGGATCAAATTGGTGCCGGCGTCTTCCATGTCCTGCTTGGTCAGCTTGGTGCGACCGGTGACGCGGCAGATCTGGGTGGCGAAGTCGGCGTAGTGCTGGGTGCTGCCCCACAGCAGGAAAATCAGGTGCACCGGGTCGACGGGGTCCATCTTGCCGGCATCGATCCAGGCCTGGAACACGGCGGCACGGCCGCTGAACCAGGCGCGGTAGTCCTGGCTGAAATATTCGGTAAGGCATTCGCCGCCGCTGATGATCTCCATGGCGAAGATTCGCGAGGCCTGTGGCTGACGACGTGAAAATTCCATCTTGGTGCGGATGTACCGGGAGAGGGCTACGGCTGGGTCATCCTCGGCGGTCAGCGCGTTGAACGTACTGTCCCACAGTTCCAGGATGTTGCTCAGTACCGCAATGTACAGGCCAAGCTTGTTGGTGAAGTAATAGTGCAAGTTGGCTTTGGGCAGCCCGGCACTGGCAGCGATGGTGTTCATGCTGGTGCCCTTGTAGCCATGGCGCGCGAATTCATCTTCAGCAGCCTGGAGAATCGCTTGTTCGTTCTTTTGCCGAATGCGGCTGGCGGGTTTACCGGCGTGGTTGCTGTGGGCAGGAACTTCGAGGCTCATGGAGGTTTCCGTGCTGATCGATGGGGGCGACGTGTGCACAGATAACCCACCCTCAAGCCTCAGACAAGTGTTGATGCAATAAATCCGTCAATGCGGTTCCAGGGAGTCGGGCTGCGGCGTGTGGTTTGCAATGGCGTGGGTGGTTTTAGCCTCGGGTAATAGCAGGCACAGCACCATGGCGGTCAGGCCGCCGCTGGTGATGGCAGAGTCGAAGACGTTCTGTACCAGGGCCGGCATCAAGTGCAGCAGGTTGGGTTGAGCGGCGATGCCCAGGCCGACCCCAAACGAGGTGGCGATGATCAGCATGCTGCGCCGGTCCAACGGTGCCTGCGCAAGGATACGCACGCCCGCTGCGGCGACGCTGCCGAACATGACCAGGGTTGCACCGCCCAGCACCGGTTTGGGAATTTGCTGCAACACCGCGCCGATCATGGGAAACAAGCCAAGACAAACCAATACCGCGCCGATGTACAAACCGACGTAACGGCTGGCCACGCCGGTGAGTTGGATCACGCCATTGTTTTGCGCAAAAGTGGTATTGGGGAAGGCACTGAACGTGGCGGCGATCATGCAACTGACGCCATCGCCCAATACGCCGCCTTTGAGTCGGCTTATATAAGACGCACCACTGATCGGCTGACGGGCGATCATGCAGTTGGCGGTAAGGTCACCGACGGTTTCGATGCTGCTGATCAGATAAATCAGCGCGATGGGCAGGAAGGCGCTCCAGTCGAAACTGAAACCAAAACGAAACGGCACTGGCAGGCTGATCAGAGGCAAGTCGGGCAAAGCCTGTGGCACCAGCTTGCCGCTGAACCAGGCGGCCAGGCTGCCGAACGCCAGGCCGATGATGATGGCCGAGAGGCGCACCCAGGGCGTGTTCGAGCGGTTGAGCAGGATGATCGTTACGATCACGAACAGGCCCAGGGCCAAGTTGGTGGGCGCGCCGAAGTCGGGGGCATTGAACCCGCCACCGAGATCGGTGATGCCCACTTTTATCAGGCTGATGCCAATCAGCGTAATCACAATCCCGGTTACCAGGGGTGTGATGACCCGGCGCAGTTGGCCGATAAAGCGGCTCAGCACGATTTGCACCAGTGCGCCGAAAAAGCACACGCCGAAGATCATCGCCAGAATGTCCTCAGGGCTGCCGCCGCGTTGCTTGACCAGAAAACCCGCCGACAGCACCGCACCCAGGAACGCAAAGCTGGTGCCTTGCAGGCAGATCATGCCCGCGCCAATACCAAACGGCCGGCGCGCCTGGATGAACGTGCCGACGCCGGAGACCATCAGCGCCATGCTGATCAGGTAGGGCAGGTGCGCGGTGAGGCCCAGGGTGGAGCCGATGATCAAGGGCGGAGTGATGATGCCGACGAAGGCGGCCAGCACATGTTGCAGGGCGGCGAGCAGGGCGGGCAGTGGTTTCGGGCGGTCGTCGAGGCCGTAGATCAGGTCGTTGGGACTGCAGGATTCTGGTGGCATGGCGGGTCAACTCGGGGGCGGACGGTTCAAGGTCCATGGGCCTTGCAAAAAACTGTCCACCTGCTCAGCTTTTTGCGAGAGCCCCGAATTAGCGCGTTGCTGCCAGACTTTCCAGGAAGCTTTCCAGCACCAAATGGGGGCGGCGGCCCTTGCGCGTGACCGATGCCAGGCTCAAATCGTAAAACCGTGTAGCCGGTTTCAGCGCACGTAGTCGGCCTTGTTGTACCCACAGGCTGGCGTAGTGGTCAGGCAGGTAGCCGATATAGCGGCCGGTGAGGATCAGGAACGCCATGCCTTCTCGATCCGACGCGCTGGCGGTGCAATTGAGCGCCTGGTAATGGGCCTGGATATCGGCCGGCAAGCGGAAGGTGGGGGCGATGGCGTCCTGGCTGTCGAGCCGGGGGTCGTCCAGTTGCATGTCGTCGACGTAAAACAGCGGATGGCCGACCGCGCAATAGAGCAGCGAGCGTTCGCTGTACAGCGGCTGGTACTCCAGGCCGGACAATGCGCTGGCCTGGGGCACAACACCGACGTGCAGACGGCCATCGAGCACGCCTTGCTCCACTTCATTGGGAGCAATCATGCGGATTTGGATCTGCACGTCCGGGCCACGCTCTTTCAACTGCGCCAAGGCATGGGTGATGCGCATATGCGGCAGGGTGACGAGGTTGTCGGTGAGGCCGATGGTCAGCTCTCCGCGCAAGTGCTGGTGCAGGCCGTTGACCTCGGTGCGAAAACTTTCCAGGGCACTCAACAGTTGCAACGCCGACTGGTAGACCTCGCGGCCTTCTTCAGTCAACGAGAACCCTGCGCGGCCGCGTTGACAGAGCCTCAGCCCGAGGCGCTGTTCCAGGTCGCTCATTTGCTGGCTGATGGCCGAGCGACCAATCCCCAGAACAGTCTCCGCCGCCGAAAACCCGCCGCACTCCACCACGCTGCGAAAGATGCGCAGCAAGCGGATATCAAAGTCGCTGACCTGGGCCAGAGGGTCGGGACGACGGGTGCTCATAGTTTAGTGAAGTCCTGACTGAAGGTTAGAAGAGTTGAATTTCACCGACTTTATCCGCGTGGCAACTTAGCTGCAACAACGCTTTTTCAATCCCGACGCTGCCTTTTGCCTTGCGAGGTTTTGCTGATGAACATGCCGGAAAACGCCCCAACATCCCTGGCCAGCCAACTCAAGCTGGATGCTCACTGGATGCCTTACACCGCCAACCGTAACTTTCAGCGTGATCCGCGCCTGATCGTGGCTGCCGAGGGCAGTTGGTTGACCGATGACAAGGGGCGCAAGGTCTACGATTCATTGTCGGGCCTTTGGACATGTGGCGCCGGGCATACGCGCAAGGAAATTCAGGAAGCGGTCGCCAGGCAGTTGGGCACGCTGGACTACTCTCCTGGCTTCCAATACGGTCATCCACTGTCCTTTCAGTTGGCGGAAAAAATCACCGACCTGACCCCGGGCAACTTGAACCATGTGTTCTTCACCGACTCCGGCTCCGAGTGCGCCGACACCGCCGTGAAGATGGTGCGCGCCTATTGGCGCCTGAAGGGCCAAGCCACCAAGACCAAGATGATCGGCCGCGCCCGTGGCTACCACGGTGTGAACATTGCCGGTACCAGCCTGGGTGGTGTCAGCGGTAACCGTAAGCTGTTTGGTCAGGCGATGATGGATGTCGACCATTTGCCGCATACGTTGCTGGCGAGCAATGCGTTCTCCCGTGGCATGCCGGAGCAGGGCGGTATCGCGTTGGCCGATGAGTTGCTCAAGTTGATCGAGCTGCATGATGCTTCGAACATCGCCGCGGTGTTTGTCGAACCAATGGCCGGTTCCGCGGGCGTGCTGGTGCCGCCGCAGGGTTATCTCAAGCGCCTGCGTGAAATCTGCGATCAGCACAACATCCTGTTGGTGTTCGACGAAGTGATCACCGGTTTCGGCCGCACCGGTTCGATGTTCGGCGCCGACAGCTTTGGTGTCACCCCGGACTTGATGTGCATTGCCAAGCAAGTCACCAACGGCGCGATTCCGATGGGCGCGGTGATTGCCAGCAGCGAGATCTATCAGACCTTCATGAATCAGGCGACGCCCGAGTACGCGGTGGAATTCCCCCATGGCTACACCTATTCGGCGCATCCGGTGGCCTGTGCGGCCGGCCTGGCGGCGCTGGACCTGCTGCAGAAGGAAAACCTGGTGCAGAGCGTAGCCGAAGTCGCACCGCACTTTGAGAATGCGCTGCATGGCTTGAAGGGCAGCAAGAACGTGATTGATATTCGTAACTACGGCCTGGCCGGAGCCATCCAGATTGCCCCGCGTGACGGTGATGCAATCGTGCGTCCGTTCGAGGCCGGCATGGCACTGTGGAAAGCCGGCTTCTACGTGCGCTTCGGCGGCGACACCCTGCAGTTCGGGCCAACCTTCAACAGCAAGCCGCAGGACCTGGATCGCCTGTTCGATGCGGTCGGCGAAGTGCTGAACAAGATCGACTGATTTCTCCTTCTATATAGAACAACTTTTCAGGAGCCCTGCATGAGCCTTATCCAGCATTTGATCAATGGTGAGTTGGTCAACGACAGCGGTCGCAGCGCCGACGTGTACAACCCGTCCACTGGCCAGGTGATTCACCAGGTGCCGTTGGCCAGTCGTGAAACCATTCAACAGGCGATCGACTCGGCCAAGGCTGCGTTCCCGGCCTGGCGCAATACGCCGCCGGCCAAACGTGCCCAGGTGATGTTTCGTTTCAAGCAGTTGCTGGAGCAGAACGAAGAGCGTATCTCGCAGTTGATCAGCGAAGAGCACGGCAAGACGTTGGAAGACGCTGCTGGTGAGTTGAAGCGTGGCATTGAGAACGTTGAGTACGCGTGTTCGGCGCCGGAGATTCTCAAGGGCGAATACAGTCGCAACGTGGGCCCGAACATTGATGCCTGGTCGGATTTTCAGCCGCTGGGCGTAGTGGCGGGCATTACGCCGTTCAACTTTCCGGCGATGGTGCCGCTGTGGATGTACCCGCTGGCGATTGTGTGCGGCAACTGCTTCATCCTCAAACCGTCGGAGCGTGACCCGAGTTCGACGCTGCTGATCGCGCAATTGCTGCAGGAGGCGGGTCTGCCCAAGGGCGTATTGAGCGTGGTGCATGGTGACAAGGGGGCGGTGGATGCATTGATCGAAGCACCCGAAGTCAAGGCGCTTAGCTTTGTAGGATCGACGCCGATTGCCGAGTACATCTATTCCGAAGCCACCAAGCGCGGCAAGCGCGTGCAGGCACTGGGCGGGGCGAAGAACCACGCGGTGCTGATGCCGGACGCGGACCTGGATAACGCAGTCAGTGCCTTGATGGGGGCGGCGTATGGGTCTTGCGGCGAGCGCTGCATGGCGATCTCGGTGGCCGTATGCGTGGGCGACCAGGTGGCAGATGCGTTGATTGCCAAGCTGGTGCCGCAGGTCAAGGCGCTGAAGATCGGCGCGGGCACCACCTGTGGCCTGGATATGGGTCCGCTGGTGACGGGGCAGGCGCGGGACAAGGTCAGTGGTTATATAGAAGACGGCGTGTCGGCGGGGGCAAAGCTGGTCGTCGATGGCCGTGGCTTGAGCGTTGCCGGGCATGAGGAAGGGTTCTTCCTGGGCGGCAGCCTGTTTGATCGCGTCACCCCCGAGATGCGTATCTATAAGGAAGAAATCTTCGGGCCGGTGTTGTGTGTGGTGCGGGTGGACAGCCTGGAAGCGGCGATGCAGTTGATCAACGATCACGAGTACGGCAACGGTACTTGCATCTTCACCCGTGACGGTGAGGCGGCGCGGCTGTTTTGTGACGAGATCGAAGTGGGCATGGTGGGTGTTAACGTTCCTCTACCGGTGCCGGTGGCGTATCACAGCTTTGGTGGCTGGAAGCGCTCGTTGTTTGGCGACTTGCATGCCTATGGGCCGGACGGGGTGCGGTTCTATACCCGCCGCAAGGCGATTACTCAGCGTTGGCCGCAGCGGGCCAGCCATGAAGCGTCGCAATTCGCTTTCCCTAGCCTGTAAGGCTGGGTGAGTAAAAGGCCGGCCCGTTGGGGCCGGCCTTTGAGTTTCTGGGGCTTTTCGACTTATATGACAGAAATGTGAAAAAGAAGGTTGACGGCAGATTCTGGAAGCCTATGATTCGCCCCACTTCCGGCGCAGTCGAAACGGAAAACTCCTTGGTAAACAATGAGTTAAGTAGGTTTCGGCAGCGGGTTGCTTCAGTTCATCGAAGCCAAAAGGAAGTTGAAAAAGAGGTGTTGACAGCAGCGTGTAACGCTGTAGAATTCGCCCCCCCGCTTACGAGAGATCGCAAGCGCAAGTGGTTGAAGTTGTTGAAGAATTCTTCGAAAACTTCTGAAAATAACCACTTGACAGCAAATGAGGCTGCTGTAGAATGCGCGCCTCGGTTGAGACGAAAGATCTTAACCAACCGCTCTTTAACAACTGAATCAAGCAATTCGTGTGGGTGCTTGTGGGGTCAGACTGATAGTCAACAAGATTATCAGCATCACAAGTTACTCCGCGAGAAATCAAAGATGTAACCAACGATTGCTGAGCCAAGTTTAGGGTTTCTTAAAAACCCAAAGATGTTTGAACTGAAGAGTTTGATCATGGCTCAGATTGAACGCTGGCGGCAGGCCTAACACATGCAAGTCGAGCGGTAGAGAGAAGCTTGCTTCTCTTGAGAGCGGCGGACGGGTGAGTAATGCCTAGGAATCTGCCTGGTAGTGGGGGATAACGTTCGGAAACGGACGCTAATACCGCATACGTCCTACGGGAGAAAGCAGGGGACCTTCGGGCCTTGCGCTATCAGATGAGCCTAGGTCGGATTAGCTAGTTGGTGGGGTAATGGCTCACCAAGGCGACGATCCGTAACTGGTCTGAGAGGATGATCAGTCACACTGGAACTGAGACACGGTCCAGACTCCTACGGGAGGCAGCAGTGGGGAATATTGGACAATGGGCGAAAGCCTGATCCAGCCATGCCGCGTGTGTGAAGAAGGTCTTCGGATTGTAAAGCACTTTAAGTTGGGAGGAAGGGCAGTTACCTAATACGTGATTGTTTTGACGTTACCGACAGAATAAGCACCGGCTAACTCTGTGCCAGCAGCCGCGGTAATACAGAGGGTGCAAGCGTTAATCGGAATTACTGGGCGTAAAGCGCGCGTAGGTGGTTTGTTAAGTTGGATGTGAAATCCCCGGGCTCAACCTGGGAACTGCATTCAAAACTGACTGACTAGAGTATGGTAGAGGGTGGTGGAATTTCCTGTGTAGCGGTGAAATGCGTAGATATAGGAAGGAACACCAGTGGCGAAGGCGACCACCTGGACTGATACTGACACTGAGGTGCGAAAGCGTGGGGAGCAAACAGGATTAGATACCCTGGTAGTCCACGCCGTAAACGATGTCAACTAGCCGTTGGGAGCCTTGAGCTCTTAGTGGCGCAGCTAACGCATTAAGTTGACCGCCTGGGGAGTACGGCCGCAAGGTTAAAACTCAAATGAATTGACGGGGGCCCGCACAAGCGGTGGAGCATGTGGTTTAATTCGAAGCAACGCGAAGAACCTTACCAGGCCTTGACATCCAATGAACTTTCCAGAGATGGATTGGTGCCTTCGGGAACATTGAGACAGGTGCTGCATGGCTGTCGTCAGCTCGTGTCGTGAGATGTTGGGTTAAGTCCCGTAACGAGCGCAACCCTTGTCCTTAGTTACCAGCACGTTATGGTGGGCACTCTAAGGAGACTGCCGGTGACAAACCGGAGGAAGGTGGGGATGACGTCAAGTCATCATGGCCCTTACGGCCTGGGCTACACACGTGCTACAATGGTCGGTACAGAGGGTTGCCAAGCCGCGAGGTGGAGCTAATCCCACAAAACCGATCGTAGTCCGGATCGCAGTCTGCAACTCGACTGCGTGAAGTCGGAATCGCTAGTAATCGCGAATCAGAATGTCGCGGTGAATACGTTCCCGGGCCTTGTACACACCGCCCGTCACACCATGGGAGTGGGTTGCACCAGAAGTAGCTAGTCTAACCTTCGGGAGGACGGTTACCACGGTGTGATTCATGACTGGGGTGAAGTCGTAACAAGGTAGCCGTAGGGGAACCTGCGGCTGGATCACCTCCTTAATCGACGACATCAGCTGCTCCATAAGTTCCCACACGAATTGCTTGATTCATTGAAGAAGACGATAGAAGCAGCTTTAAGCTCCAAGCTGATAGCTCCAAGCTAACAGTTGCGCGCTCGAAATTGGGTCTGTAGCTCAGTTGGTTAGAGCGCACCCCTGATAAGGGTGAGGTCGGCAGTTCGAATCTGCCCAGACCCACCAATTTTGTTATGGGGCCATAGCTCAGCTGGGAGAGCGCCTGCCTTGCACGCAGGAGGTCAACGGTTCGATCCCGTTTGGCTCCACCATTTAACTGCTTCTGCTTGTTAGAGTTTAGAAATGAATATTCCGGTGTGAATATTGATTTCTAGTCTTTGATTAGATCGTTCTTTAAAAATTTGGGTATGTGATAGAAAGATAGACTGAACGTTACTTTCACTGGTAACGGATCAGGCTAAGGTAAAATTTGTGAGTTCTCTTAATTGAGAAATTCGAATTTTCGGCGAATGTTGTCTTCACAGTATAACCAGATTGCTTGGGGTTATATGGTCAAGTGAAGAAGCGCATACGGTGGATGCCTTGGCAGTCAGAGGCGATGAAAGACGTGGTAGCCTGCGAAAAGCTTCGGGGAGTCGGCAAACAGACTTTGATCCGGAGATGTCTGAATGGGGGAACCCAGCCATCATAAGATGGTTACCTTACACTGAATACATAGGTGTATGGAGCGAACCAGGGGAACTGAAACATCTAAGTACCCTGAGGAAAAGAAATCAACCGAGATTCCCTTAGTAGTGGCGAGCGAACGGGGACTAGCCCTTAAGTGGCTTTGAGATTAGCGGAACGCTCTGGAAAGTGCGGCCATAGTGGGTGATAGCCCTGTACGCGAAAATCTCTTAGTCATGAAATCGAGTAGGACGGAGCACGAGAAACTTTGTCTGAATATGGGGGGACCATCCTCCAAGGCTAAATACTACTGACTGACCGATAGTGAACTAGTACCGTGAGGGAAAGGCGAAAAGAACCCCGGAGAGGGGAGTGAAATAGATCCTGAAACCGTATGCGTACAAGCAGTGGGAGCCCACTTTGTTGGGTGACTGCGTACCTTTTGTATAATGGGTCAGCGACTTATTTTCAGTGGCGAGCTTAACCGAATAGGGGAGGCGTAGCGAAAGCGAGTCTTAATAGGGCGTCTAGTCGCTGGGAATAGACCCGAAACCGGGCGATCTATCCATGGGCAGGTTGAAGGTTGGGTAACACTAACTGGAGGACCGAACCGACTACCGTTGAAAAGTTAGCGGATGACCTGTGGATCGGAGTGAAAGGCTAATCAAGCTCGGAGATAGCTGGTTCTCCTCGAAAGCTATTTAGGTAGCGCCTCATGTATCACTGTAGGGGGTAGAGCACTGTTTCGGCTAGGGGGTCATCCCGACTTACCAAACCGATGCAAACTCCGAATACCTACAAGTGCCGAGCATGGGAGACACACGGCGGGTGCTAACGTCCGTCGTGAAAAGGGAAACAACCCAGACCGTCAGCTAAGGTCCCAAAGTTATGGTTAAGTGGGAAACGATGTGGGAAGGCTTAGACAGCTAGGAGGTTGGCTTAGAAGCAGCCACCCTTTAAAGAAAGCGTAATAGCTCACTAGTCGAGTCGGCCTGCGCGGAAGATGTAACGGGGCTCAAACCATACACCGAAGCTACGGGTATCACGTAAGTGATGCGGTAGAGGAGCGTTCTGTAAGCCTGTGAAGGTGAGTTGAGAAGCTTGCTGGAGGTATCAGAAGTGCGAATGCTGACATGAGTAACGACAATGGGTGTGAAAAACACCCACGCCGAAAGACCAAGGTTTCCTGCGCAACGTTAATCGACGCAGGGTTAGTCGGTCCCTAAGGCGAGGCTGAAAAGCGTAGTCGATGGAAAACAGGTTAATATTCCTGTACTTCTGGTTATTGCGATGGAGGGACGGAGAAGGCTAGGCCAGCTTGGCGTTGGTTGTCCAAGTTTAAGGTGGTAGGCTGGAATCTTAGGTAAATCCGGGATTCTAAGGCCGAGAGCTGATGACGAGTCGTCTTTTAGACGACGAAGTGGTTGATGCCATGCTTCCAAGAAAAGCTTCTAAGCTTCAGGTAACCAGGAACCGTACCCCAAACCGACACAGGTGGTTGGGTAGAGAATACCAAGGCGCTTGAGAGAACTCGGGTGAAGGAACTAGGCAAAATGGCACCGTAACTTCGGGAGAAGGTGCGCCGGTGAGGGTGAAGGACTTGCTCCGTAAGCTCATGCCGGTCGAAGATACCAGGCCGCTGCGACTGTTTATTAAAAACACAGCACTCTGCAAACACGAAAGTGGACGTATAGGGTGTGACGCCTGCCCGGTGCCGGAAGGTTAATTGATGGGGTTAGCTAACGCGAAGCTCTTGATCGAAGCCCCGGTAAACGGCGGCCGTAACTATAACGGTCCTAAGGTAGCGAAATTCCTTGTCGGGTAAGTTCCGACCTGCACGAATGGCGTAACGATGGCGGCGCTGTCTCCACCCGAGACTCAGTGAAATTGAAATCGCTGTGAAGATGCAGTGTATCCGCGGCTAGACGGAAAGACCCCGTGAACCTTTACTATAGCTTTGCACTGGACTTTGAATTTGCTTGTGTAGGATAGGTGGGAGGCTTTGAAGCGTGGACGCCAGTCTGCGTGGAGCCATCCTTGAAATACCACCCTGGCAACTTTGAGGTTCTAACTCAGGTCCGTTATCCGGATCGAGGACAGTGTATGGTGGGTAGTTTGACTGGGGCGGTCTCCTCCTAAAGAGTAACGGAGGAGTACGAAGGTGCGCTCAGACCGGTCGGAAATCGGTCGTAGAGTATAAAGGCAAAAGCGCGCTTGACTGCGAGACAGACACGTCGAGCAGGTACGAAAGTAGGTCTTAGTGATCCGGTGGTTCTGTATGGAAGGGCCATCGCTCAACGGATAAAAGGTACTCCGGGGATAACAGGCTGATACCGCCCAAGAGTTCATATCGACGGCGGTGTTTGGCACCTCGATGTCGGCTCATCACATCCTGGGGCTGAAGCCGGTCCCAAGGGTATGGCTGTTCGCCATTTAAAGTGGTACGCGAGCTGGGTTTAGAACGTCGTGAGACAGTTCGGTCCCTATCTGCCGTGGACGTTTGAGATTTGAGAGGGGCTGCTCCTAGTACGAGAGGACCGGAGTGGACGAACCTCTGGTGTTCCGGTTGTCACGCCAGTGGCATTGCCGGGTAGCTATGTTCGGAATAGATAACCGCTGAAAGCATCTAAGCGGGAAACTAGCCTCAAGATGAGATCTCACTGGAACCTTGAGTTCCCTGAAGGGCCGTCGAAGACTACGACGTTGATAGGTTGGGTGTGTAAGCGCTGTGAGGCGTTGAGCTAACCAATACTAATTGCCCGTGAGGCTTGACCATATAACACCCAAGCAATTTGCGACTCGAGAGAGACCAGATTGCGGTGTGTGAAGACGAGATGAACCGAAAGTTCGACGCTTGCAAAACACCAAATTCTATTACATACCCAATTTGCTGAAGCGAGGCCGTCTGGCCACGACTCAGTACCCGAATTTCTTGACGACCATAGAGCATTGGAACCACCTGATCCCATCCCGAACTCAGTAGTGAAACGATGCATCGCCGATGGTAGTGTGGGGTTTCCCCATGTGAGAGTAGGTCATCGTCAAGATTAAATTCCAGAACCCCTGTTTGCTAACGCAGACAGGGGTTTTGTTTTGGGCGGTCGAAAATCACACCGCCTGCAGGCGCGAGCGTGCCCACGACGTTCGCCAACGCTATGCCCTGACATGTCCCCCGTATTCCCTCATCACCCCTGACAAATTTGCACAGTTATTTGTGAACCAGACCACTAGAATAGGCACCTAACCTTTTTTAGAGCCCGAGCCCTATTTATGCCCGATCCGGTTGATGCCCTTCAGGTGTCGGACTTACCCCTGGACGACTTGGTGGCATGTCATGAGTGCGACCTGCTGATGCGCAAACCCGCGCTCGCCCTCGGTGAGAAGGCTCATTGCCCGCGCTGCGGTTACGAGCTCTACGCTCATCGTCATAATGTCGTCGAGCGAAGCCTCGCCCTGGTGCTGGCTGCACTGCTGCTGTACATCCCTGCGAATTTTTTACCCATCATGCAGCTCAATCTACTCGGGCAGTCCTCGGAGGACACCGTCTGGAGCGGCGTAGTCGGCCTGTTCAATACCGGCATGCAAGGCGTCGCCATTGTGGTGTTCCTGTGCAGCATGGCCATTCCCTTGCTCAAATTGCTTTGCCAACTGGGTGTGCTGCTGAGCATTCGCTGGAACATCGGCCGCAGTTACGGACTGCTGTTCTACCGCATCTACCACCATATGAAAGATTGGGGAATGTTGGAGGTGTACCTGATGGGCGTACTGGTGGCACTCGTGAAGCTGGCTGATATGGCCTCTATTACGCTTGGCTTGGGCCTGGCCTGTTTTGTCAGCCTATTGATGGTTCAGATTCTGCTCGAGGTGGTGATGTCACCTCACCAGATCTGGCAAGCGTTGTCAGGAGAGGACGACCATGCGGGCGATTGATGCAGGTATTCTGGTTTGTACTGAATGCCATGAGTTGAACAAGCAGCAAGCAGATGCCGATGAGCAGCTCTGCACCCGTTGCGGTGCGTTGATCCATGCGCGCCGTCCCAATAGTCTCGTACGCACCTGGGCACTGCTGGTTACGGCGGCGATTCTATACATCCCCGCCAATGTGCTGCCCATCATGACCGTCAATTCCCTCGGCCAAGGCGATCCCAGTACCATCATGTCCGGCGTGATCCAGCTGGTACAGCACGGCATGTTTCCGATTGCCGCCGTGGTGTTCATCGCCAGTATTCTGGTGCCTACCTTCAAGCTCGTGGGTATCGGCCTGCTGCTGTTTTCGGTGCAGCGTCGTCAACCGCTGTCCGCGCAGCAGCGCATTCTGATGTACCGCTTCATCGAATTCATCGGACGCTGGTCCATGCTGGATATTTTCGTGATCGCCATCCTGGTGGCGGTCGTAAACTTTGGGCGACTTGCCAGTGTCGAGGCCAATCTCGGCGCTGCAGCGTTTGCCAGTGTGGTGATCTTGACGATGCTTGCCGCAGTAACCTTCGATCCCCGACTGATTTGGGATAACACGGAGTCGGATGACGACCATGAGTGATTTGCCTAAAGCTAAAACCCGCCCTGCGTCCAATTGGTCGGCCATCTGGGTATTGCCCCTGATTGCCCTGATCATCGGCGGCTGGCTGGGATGGCGTGCCTATTCCCAGCAAGGTATCGAAATCCAGGTCCGCTTTGAAAGCGGCGAAGGCATCCAGGTCAACAAGACCGAAGTGGTCTACAAAGGCATGACGGTGGGCAAGGTCAAGGCCTTGGCGCTGGATGACGAAGGCAGCAATCGCGGGGTGATCGCCACCATCGAGATGAACAAGGACGTGGAGCAGTACCTCAAGACCAACACCCGCTTCTGGCTGGTCAAGCCCAGCGTCAGCCTGGCGGGCATCACTGGCCTGGAAACCCTGGTCTCGGGTAACTACATCGCTGCAAGCCCAGGCGATGGTGAGCCCACCCGCAAGTTCAAGGCACTTTCCGAAGAGCCGCCGTTATCCGACGCCAAGCCTGGCCTGCACCTGACCCTCAAGGCTGATCGACTGGGTTCACTTAACCGTGGCAGCCCGGTGTTCTACAAACAGATCCAGGTAGGTCAGGTCAAAAGCTACTTGTTGTCTGAGGACCAAAGCACTGTCGAGATCAAGGTCTATATTGAACCGACCTACGCCAATCTGGTGCGCAAACATACGCGCTTCTGGAACGCCAGTGGCATCAGCATCGACGCCAACCTGTCCGGTGTGAAGGTGCGCAGCGAATCCCTCTCCAGTATCGTCGCCGGGGGCATCGCGTTCGCCACGCCGGAAAATCGCAAGGACAGCCCGCCCACCGATCCGAGCCTGCCTTTTCGCTTGTACGAGGATTTCGACGCCGCCGCCGCGGGCATCAAGGTCAAGGTCAAGCTTACCGACTTCGAAGGCCTGCAGGCTGGTCGTACGCCAGTGATGTACAAAGGTATCCAGGTCGGCAGCCTGAAAACCCTGAAAATCGACCCCGACCTGTCCAGCGCCAGCGCTGAATTGACCCTCGACCCATTAGCCGAAGACTACCTGGTTCAGGACACACAATTCTGGGTGGTCAAGCCATCCATCTCCCTGGCCGGTATTACTGGCCTGGAAGCCTTGGTCAAAGGTAACTACATCGCCATCCGCCCCGGCGACAAAGGCACCCCACCGCAACGTGAGTACGTGGCCCGCGCCAAGGCTCCGCCGTTGGACCTGCGCTCTCCGGGCCTGCACATGGTGCTACTCACCGACAGCCTGGGCTCGTTGGACGTCGGCAGCCCGATTCTGTACAAACAGGTCAAGGTCGGTTCGGTACAGAGCTACCAGTTTTCACGCAAGAAAAAGCAGTTGGTGATCGGTGTTCATATCGAGAAAGAGTATGAAAGCCTGGTCAACGGTTCGACACGTTTCTGGAATGCCAGCGGCGTCACCCTCACCGGCGGACTTACCGGCGGTATCCAGGTGAAAAGCGAATCACTGGCCAGCCTGATGGCCGGCGGCATTGCCTTCGAGACGCCGGAACCGAATGTGCCGCTGAAAAGACGCATCCCGCGTTTCCGCTTGTTTGCCGATCGTGACGCTGCCAATCAACATGGCACCCTGGTCACCATCAAGGTCGATCGCGCCGACGGCTTGAGCCCTGGCACGCCGGTGCGTTTCAAAGGCCTGGATGTGGGCAAGATCGAGAGTGTCGACCTGAGCGCCGACATGCAATCGGTGCTGCTCAAGGCGCGTATCACCCAAGTGGCCGACCGCATTGCGCGGGTTGGCAGCCAGTTCTGGGTGGTCAAGCCCGAGCTGGGCCTGATGAAGACGGCAAATCTGGAAACCCTGGTCACCGGTCAATACATCGAAGTGCAGCCGGCTGCGAAAAACGCCGGCCCGCAGAAGAGTTTTGTCGCCCTTGCCCAGCCGCCGGAAGCCGTGCACCAGGAGGCGGGCCTGAGCCTGACACTCAGCGCCGCACGCCGTGGTTCGCTCAAGGAAGGCGTGCCGGTCACCTACCGTGAAGTTACCGTGGGCAAGGTCACCGGCTACGAGCTGGGGCAGACCGCCGACCGCGTACTGGTGCACATCCTGATCGAGCCCAAGTACGCGCCACTGGTACGCAGTGGCAGCCGCTTCTGGAACACCAGCGGCTTCGGACTCGACTTCGGTTTGTTCAAGGGCGCGACGGTGCGCACTGAGTCTCTGGAAACCCTGGTTGCCGGTGGCATTGCCTTCGCCACGCCTGATGGCGAACGCATGGGCAACCCGGCGCGGCCGCAGCAGACCTTTGCGCTGTTCGACAAGTTCGAGGATGAATGGCTGACTTGGGCCCCCAAGATTCCACTCGGCAAGTAGACCGAGGCGCAGCTATCGGGGGCAAGCCCCCTCCCACACTTTGAATGTATTCACAAATCAGAATGTGGGAGGGGGCTTGCCCCCGATGAGGCCCTCAAACTCAATACAAAACGCCAGCCCACAAAAAAGGCCGCGATCCAAAAGATCGCGGCCTTTTTGCATTTCAGCGCTACACGTCAGACTTCGTCCAACTCCGGCTCATCTGCCTGCACGTTCAGGGTTGCCTTCACCACATCGTGACGACGGATATATTTCCAGTCCGCCTCATCGATGTAGATCCCGTTCGGCCCGCTGCCGCCTTCCAGGTCGATCGCCACCTGGGCGGACACCTGCGGCTTCACGCTGGCCAGGATCGGCACGAAGCCCAACTGCAGGCTGGTTTCCAGCAGCGCTGCCTGGTTCTTCTCATCGATATCCGCGGCCTCGTCGAGGTAGTACGGCAAGCGCACACGGCCAGCCTGGTCGCGGTCCATCAAGTGCAGCAACAAGTACATGTTGGTCAGCGCCTTGATGGTCATGGTGGTGCCGTTGGACGCGGCGCCATCGATGTCGGTGTGGATGACCGGTTGGCCGTGCACCTTGGTGATCTCGAACGCCAGCTCAAACAGGTCCTTGAGGCCCAGTTGGTTATGGTTGGCCGCCACGAGGCGGGCCAGGTATTCCTTGGCCTCTTCGTTCTTGTTGTCCTGTTCGGCGCTCTGGCTGAGGTCGAACACCGACAAGGTCTCGCCTTCCTCATATTGACCAGCGCTGTGGATGATCTGGTCGATATGCTTGAGGGCTTCCTTGTTCGGCGCCAGCACGATGCGAAAGCTCTGCAGGTTGGAGACCTGGCGCTTGTTGATCTCGCGGTTGAACAACGCCAGTTGGTGCTCGAGGCTGTCATAGTCGCTACGGATATTGCGCAAGGTTCGCGCGATATCGGTGACCGCCGCACGGCGCGCCTTGCCCAGGGTCAATGCCTCATCGGTGCGGTGGGCATAGGCGTTGATCAACAGTTGCAGACGACGCTCCATGTCATCCTCGCTGTCGAACTTGGCCACGCCCTTGAGGCGTACCTGGGCATACAGCGCTTCGATCTGACCATCGGCGCGCAGCAAACCTTGCCAGCTGTCCTGATAGTCGTTGAGCAGCGGCAGCAGGTTGTCCATGGAGTCGTCGACCGGGTCCATGAACGGCGTGCCGAACGGCAGGTCTGCCGGCAGCAACTGGCGACGGCGCAATGCGTCATCGAGCGTACGCTGCTTGGCTTCCATATCGCCGATCTGCCGGCCGACCAGTTGCAGCTTGGCCGACAGCTGCTGGACGCGCTCGGTGAACGCATCGCTGGAGCGCTTCAATTCGTCCTGGGCCGCTTCCATCTGCGCGAGGCTTTCCAGCTTCTCGCCTTCTTCAGCGCTCAGGGTCTGGGTGCGGCGGAAATCTTCCAGCGCCTTTTGCGCATCCAGTACCTGCTGGTACAGCGCTTCAGTCTGGGTTTTGCTCGCCGCTCGGTCAGAAGCGACCGCATGTTGGGTTTTCAGTTGCTTGAGTTCTTTTTCCAGGCGCTCTTTCTGGTCGCGCAATGCCGCGCGATCGGCCAGCGCCTGTAGAGCCGGTGGCTCGATGTGCGAGATGTCGATGGACAGCCCTGGCACTTCGAAACGCTCGCCCTTGAAGCCATCGAGGATCTGCTCCAGGGATTTGACCCACTGGCCTTCCTCGTCCAGCGTGATGCCGTGCTCGCCCAGCGGCAGGCTGAACAACGAGCTGTTGAACAGGCGCATCAGGCGTTCCACGTCCTGCTGCGAAAACTCTTCGCGCAGTTTGGCGTAGCTGTTGTTGTCTGCGTGATCAAGTTGCTGCTTGACCGACTTCAAGCGTTTTTCCAGGTCGCGCAGGCGCTCGTTCAGGTCCTCGGCGCTGAACTGACGGGACTGTGCCAGCGCCCCCGCCAACTCATCGTGAGCGTCCTTGGCCGCCAGCAGTTGCTGCTCCAGCACCTTCACGTCGTCGACCAGCGCGAAGCGATGCTTGAGCACCGACAGCTCGCCCAGCCAACGCTGGATGCCGCTGATCTCGCGCTCCAGGCGCATCAGCTCCTGGGTGCCGCCACGCTGGTCGTTCTGCAGGGCGTCCTGCTCGTTGCGATAGTGTTCGGCCTGAATCGTCAGCTCTTCCTTGCGCGCGCTGGCGTAATCCGACCAGGTGCCCAGCAGCGAATCCAGCAAGGGCGACAGGCGATGCAATTTGCCGCGCAGAATGTCGCGCTGCTGCACACCGTTGGCGAGTGCCTCGACCAAAGGCCCGGCGGCTACCAGCGAGTGGTAGTCCTGCTCCATGCGCCGCACATCGCGGAAGGCTTCTTCGCACGCGGCGATGTAATCGACGCTGCCGGAGCGCAGGCTGTGTTCGAACGCATCGAGGAACAGTTGCTTGAGCTTGGCCGCAGTGATTTCGCGCATGTGCAGCAGGTTGATGAACAACGCACGGAAGGTCTTCAGGCTCTGTTCGCTGGTAGAGCGCAGCGGGATCAGCGTCAGGTCCAGCGGAATCGACGTGTGGCCGCCTACCAGCAAGCGACGCAGTTCGTCGGGCTTGAGCTCATAGGCTTTCAGGCCTTCGCGTTCAAGATTGGTGAACAGCTCTTTCTGGCGCAGGCAGGTGTCATTCTTCTGATAGTGGGCCAGGTCCAGCTTGCCGGCGTAGGCAAAGAACTGGTGACCAAAACCACCGCCCGGGCCGCGCCCGACCACGCCAATGACGTGCGGGCCGTGGGGCAGCGAGACTTCCACCAGGATGTAGCTGGTGTCGGTGGCAAAGTAGAAGCGCCGCGATTGCTCCAGCGTGTATTTGCCGAAACTCATGTCCGACATGCGCGCCAGGATCGGGAACTGCAAGGCGTTGATCGACGCAGACTTACCCAGGTTGTTCGCGCCATACACCGACAACGGTTCTTCCAGCGGGAACAAACCCAGGCTGTAGCCGGCGGTGTTCAATAGGGCGAAGCGGCGTATGCCGTAGCGTTCCTTACTCATGCGTCGGTCTCCTGTTCTTCGGCAATCGCACGGGCGAGGGCGTCTTCTTCGCTTTCTTCAGCGAAGTCGCTCAAGTCCAGCGGGTCATCGGTCTGCAGCAATTTTTCATCGCTGTCTTCGTCGACGATCACCGGCGCCGGCAGCGGCAAGACGCTGTGCACACTGGCGGCGAGGTCACGGTCCTGCTGCACCGACAGGCACACATCGAGGAAGCGATGCATCGGCGGCAGGAAGCGATAAATGCCGTTGTCTTCGCTGGCAAAGCCCAGCTGGGTCATGCGGCGCATGATCTTTTCTTCGAGTTCTTCCTGGGTCTGTACTTCGGCCTGGATAAACAGGTCGCGATACTTCTCCAGCAACGACGGCAGCTCATCTCGGCCCAGGCTACCGCCATCGAGCACGGCAACCGGGTCGCGGCCCTGGTCGGCCAGATGCTCAACGATGATGAAGGTGAACAGTGCCAGGCGCTGGGCGGTCTTGTTCACCTGCGCGGCGGCCACGGCGGTGTCCGGCACGAAGTAGTAGAAACCGCGGGTATCGCAGACCAGCTCAAAGCCCAGGGCCTTGAACAGCGTGCGGTACTGGTCCTGGAAATTCGACAGTTGTGCGTACAGCTCCGGGTCGCGGCGACTGACGTGGTAACCCTTGAACAGCTCGCGAAAGATCGGCGCCAGCTGGGACAGTTCGGATAGATCAAGATGCATAAGGCGTGCTCGCAGAATTCTCGGTGGCGTCAACGCCGGCCGGGAGCAGGGCGAAGGAGCGCAGGCTGACCTGGTGCTCGTGGGTGTGGTAGTCGCGACGCTCCAGGCGTTCGCGCTTGAAGCGTTTTTCCCGCGAGAGCCGCGAGAACCAGTACAGCAACTCGTCGGTCGCGCCGTCCGGTTCCTGCTCCAGCAGCCAGGTCATCAGGTCCGGCATTGGCAGGGCGTCTTCGCAGCGATCGAGCATTTCCTTGACCGTTCGCGGCGCACGCTGGGCTTCGCCCTTGTGGGTTTTGTGCGCCTTGGGGAAACGCGCCGGTTTGGGCTCGAAGTTCGCCAGCGCATACACATACGCCTCGACCTGGCTGGCACTGCCCAGGAAGGTGCTTTGCGGTCGGGTGAACATCGGCATGGCAGCTTGCGGCACCGCGTCCAGGCCCTTGCGGCGGATCGCTGACAGGGCCAGGGCCGCGCCACGGGTCACGGCGTTGTGCCGACGGGCTTCTTCGCGCAGCGGCAACAGCAGCTCGCGCGCGTGACGCAAGGTCAGCTGGGCGCTGGTCTGCATCTCGAGGATGCGCGCGTGGGTGCGCAGCAGCATGTCGTCGTCCACCAGGTGGCCGAGACGCTGTTGCTCGGTGAGCATGCGCAGCAGCACGTTTTCGACCTTGCGCACGCCTTGCTCGAACGCGCCGTCGGCGTTCACCAGCTGGATCATCGGTTCGACGTATTCGTCCCAGGTGGCCAACACCTCGGCGTAACGCTGGCGCAACGGGATCTGCCGGTCGCTGGTCTTGGCTCGGTCGGCCACGGCAGCGAGGGCCTGCTCGTCGTTGGCGAGTTTTTTCAGTACATCCCGTACGCGCATATCCAGCAGGCGTAGTTGCCGGGCCAGGTCGTGGCCGTCGCGGATGTCGAAAGCGTCCTGGATGTAACCTGCCAGGCGCTCAAGGTGGCGCAGGTAGGCTTCGATTTCCAGGCACAGGCCAAGCCGGTGCTCCTTGCGAAGATAGGCGAGAAAGTCGTGGATCTGCGCGTTGAGCTCGAAACGGTTCGGGCTCTTGGCCACAGGCACCAGGATATCCAGGCGAATCCACACGTCCAGCAGGCTGGTGATGTCCTGGGGCGTGCTGTCCAATTGTTGGGCGGCCAGTTGCGCGCGCAGCTCGCCAAGGCTCAGGGTGCCTTGGTCGAAGTGTTCGCACAGTGGCTCAAGTAAGGCCCAGTGTTCGGCGAGGGCGCGCAGGACGCGCTTGGGTTCGATCATGGGAATGGCCGGCTGGTTGGCGATTAAAAGTCGCGATTGTACTGCATCGGGCGCGGGATTTATCCACAGCCGGTCAGCGCGCAGTGGGCGATTGTTGTCGAACAGCGGTAGAATCGCCGCTCTTTAGTTATCCACAAGTGGCCGAGCTGTGCTTATCGAGTCCCGACGTCGCGCTTACTTGACCGCCATGCAGGTGGTCAACTGGCTGCCCCGCACCGAACTGCCGTTTGCCGCGCCGTCGCGGCCCGAGCTGTTGCAGGCGCTTGAGCCCTATGAGGCGTTCGAGTCTTCCGGCGAGGAGGCAGCGGCCCCGGTTGCGGTGGTCAAGCCGGTGCCCGAAACACGGCCGACGGTGGAGCGCACCAAGATCGAGGTGCCGCGTCCTTCTCCTGTGGCCAGGGCGGTCGTCACCGAAGAAGCCGCGCCTGTGGTCAAGGCCCCGGTGGTACCGCCACCGCGCTTTGCCCTGCAACTGCTGCGTGCCGGGCGCTGCCTGCTGTTGGTGGAGTTGCCCACTGGCGAGCGCTTCCAGTCGCGTGACCCTGCCTACCTGCTGCTCAAGGACATGTTGCGCGCCGCCGGCCTGCCCGACAGCCCGCAAATCGTCGGCGACCCGGTGCGCTGGCCGCTGTTGGTGCGCGGCACCATGGACCAGGGCCCGGAAGCGGCGCGGGATTTCGTACAAAGCTTTGTCTCGGCACGCCTGGAAGACGAACCGTGCGTCTGCCTGTGGCTGATCGGCCTGCCCGCCGTGCGTTTTGCCGGCGAGGCCGATGCCGAGGCCTGGTACCGCGAACTGCAGGTCGAAGGCCTGGGTTCGGTATGGGCCCTGCCGGGCCTGGAATTATTAATGGAAGAGCCACAGCGTAAGGCTGATGTCTGGCAAGCCATGCGCCGGCTGATGGCGCGCTGGAAAACAACCGATGAGTGAGGCTTTATCCTTCCGCCCGATGACCGAGGCTGATCTTGATGCCGTGCTGAAGATCGAATATGCGGCGTTCAGCCACCCATGGACCCGTGGCATCTTTCTCGACGGGCTGGGCAAGTACCAGATCTGGCTGATGTTCGAGGGTGAGCAGCAGGTGGGGCATGGCGTGGTGCAGATCATCCTGGATGAGGCGCACCTGCTCAATATCACCGTTAAACCGGAGAATCAGGGCCGAGGCCTGGGTCTGGCGTTACTGGAACATTTGATGTCCCGCGCCTATGCGGCCAATGCCCGAGAGTGTTTTCTGGAAGTGCGCGACAGCAATACCGGTGCATTCAGGTTGTATGAACGCTATGGCTTCAATGAAATTGGCCGTCGCCGGGATTACTACCCCACCGTGGGGGGCCGCGAAGACGCGGTCGTCATGGCCTGCACTCTGGTCGACTGATCGCCGACCTCCATGTGGGAGGGGGCTTGCTCCCGATTGCGGTGTGTCAGTCAACTTATGCAGTGACTGATACCCTGCTATCGGGAGCAAGCCCCCTCCCATGTTAAGCGCTGTTGTGTCAGGGTTTCTGGTTGAGCGGGTCCAGATCCGCCAGTTCGGCCTCATCCAGGCCATTTCCGCCGCCGATGTCATCTTCATCGACCACGCTCAGATCGTAGTCCGCCGCGCCGCCTTCACCTTCCTCCCGCGCATCGCGCGAGCCATCGTCACGAATCAGCGTTTCCGGGCTCATATCATCATCGGTCGACTCATGGTCATCGACCGAAGCCCCGGTCAGCCCGGCTTCGCGAACCCGTTCGTCGGGCATCAGATGCTCGCGTTCGCCCGGTGGGAGCTCATCGCCGATTCCCGCTGTCTGGTCTTGCTGATCAAAATCGAGCTCGCGCATCGAACCCATGCGGTCTTCAGTATCATCAATCGGTTCGGGCTGCGTAGCGCCGTAGGGACGTCGTGATTCAGTCATGGCCAATCCTCATACTGTGGGGCTTATAGTGTGTGGACCGGTACTGCGCCGCAAAAATTCAAGCTAATTTGCGCCAGGCGTGACCCGGACGAGGGGTTGTCAGTCACAAAACTGCGCATCATTCCTGAGGCTTTCCCTGATGAACGAACTACAAGACCTGCTAGACAACAACGAACGCTGGGCGGATGCGATCAAACAGGAAGATCCCGACTTCTTCGCCAAGCTCGCCCGCCAGCAAACCCCGGAATACCTGTGGATCGGCTGCTCCGATGCGCGCGTACCGGCCAACGAGATTGTCGGCATGTTGCCGGGCGATCTGTTCGTGCACCGCAACGTGGCCAATGTGGTGCTGCACACCGACCTCAATTGCCTGTCGGTGATCCAGTACGCAGTCGATGTGCTCAAGGTCAAACACATCCTCGTCACCGGTCACTACGGTTGCGGCGGCGTGCGCGCCTCGATGCAGGACCGCCAGTTCGGCCTGATCGACGGCTGGCTGCGCACCATTCGGGACCTCTACTACGAAAACCGCGACGTGCTGGCCCAATTGCCCACTGAAGAAGAGCGCGTAGACCGCATGTGCGAGCTGAACGTGATTCAGCAGGTGGCCAACGTCGGCCATACCAGCATTGTGCAGAACGCCTGGCACCGCGGGCAGAGCCTGTCGATCCATGGCTGCATCTATGGCATCAAGGATGGTCGCTGGAAGAGCTTGAACACCACCATCAGTGGCTTTGAGCAGTTGCCACCGCAGTACCGTCTGCGGCCGCTGGGCGAAGCCTAAATCCGTTTATGCTCGCGCCACCAGGCCATGAAGGCCTGGCCCTCGGCGTTCAACGGCTCCTTGCTGCCGGTGATCCAGCCCCGGCAGTTCAGCTCGCCGCAATGGCAGGCGAACTGCCGGGACAGCGCGTCTTCAGTGGTGGCGTAGTCCACAGTCAATGCGGTGCCGGCGGGGATGGGCTGTACGCTCCAGAGTTCCAGGTAAGTGGCGTCGAGGAACACGTTCGGGCTGCAGGAATGTCGTAACAGGCCGCAGAACCAGGCGTCGTACAGGTGTATGCGTGGCGATAGCTGCAGCGTATGCAGGCGTTGTTCACTGACCGCATAGCCGGAAACCCTGGCGATGCGCACGCGGCTGTCAAATCCCACGCGGGCTATTATTCCAGCGATCCCCTCAGCGTCGTGCACGATCTGAAATTGCTCGGTCGAGGGGTAACCCTGATCGACGCGCAGCGTCTTGAATGGGTAAAGGCAGTCAATCACAGCCGCTTTAGCCTTATCCATGGCTCGAGTTTTCATGATTCTCCTGCAGCAAATGGGCGCCGCTCAAGACTCTCCGAAGTCGTGGGCGATTTCTACTGTCAAATCTGACAGTAGAAATCGGTGCTGCTTCATAGCGCAGGTGGCGCGAGGACGGGGGCTGGTGCCGCACTGCGCAGCTGCTTCAATTGGGCCTTGATGCTGGGCGTGGCGCATTTGGCGTTGGCCTGCTCCGGGCTCAGGTTGCGCACCGAGGTGTAGAACAGCTCGCAGGTCTGCTCCTTGCGCGTGACCTGCCAGGTGTTCATGCACGCCTTGAGCAAGACATTCGCGTCGCTGGCGGGTTTCTGGCCCATGCCGGCTTGCCAGCAGGCGGCGCTCAGGTCCTGGCCCATCACTTTCAAGCCGGCCTCATCGGCCTTCTGCTCATTACCTTCATAAGTGTCCGGGCTGGCGGCATACCAGATGTAGCTCGGGTGGTTGGCGCCAAGTACCGAGACTGGCTTGCCCGGCTCCGGGTTGATCTGCGCCAGGCCCAGCACCGCCACTGTTTGCCCGTATTGCTGCTTGATCCAACTGCGCACCGGTGCGCCGAAGGCCACCATGGGCAATGAACCGTTGGAGCGCAGGCTCAGCTCCTTGACCATGCGGGTCTGGTAGTCGGTGAAATAGCTGTAGACGGCTTCCAGGTCCTTACCTGCATTGGAGGGCGCGGCGATGGGGGCGATATCGATGATGGTCTGATAGGCCGGGGTTTCGCTGGCGGGAATGCCGTTACTGGTAAGCAAGGTTGCCCAGCGGTCGGTGGTGGCCGATTCCAGATAATCCTGGGCCTGGGTCAGCGAATAATCCGGCGGAAAATGCAGCAGTTCGATGCTTTTGCGGTTTTCCAGGGCCATGCCCAGCGGCAGGAACAGATACCAGTTATACGCCCACTTGCCGTCGCTGTTGAGCCGGGTGGCGCCCTGGTAAGCGAGGTCGGCAGTATTGAGCAGCGCTGTCAGGGGCTGGCCGTAGCCCTCCGGCACGCCGCTGAAGGTTGCCGCGACCTGGCCGTCATGCACCTTGACGCTGACTTTGGCCCGGCTGTAGCCGTCCCGCTGCAGGCTCTGGTTCAGATAATGCTCGGCGGTCTGTTCCAGCGTCCAGGGCCGAAAGCAGATGACGTTGCAGTTATTGGGGAACGCAAACAGCTGGGTGACGCGCTGCGTGCTGCCCAATGGCACTTCGATATCGGCCTGTACGACCGCACTGGCCAGCAGTGCGGCCAGGGTCACGGACAGCCTGGTCGATTTGAACATAGTTGGTTCCTTGTCAGCGAAAGCCCGTCTGCGCGGGATGAAAGCCCACCTTCACACAGTAGCGGCTGACCAGAAAAATCGCGTGCTAAATCGCCGGGCGTGTCGCGAATGGATAAGTAAACCTACACGCTGAACTGCAAGGCGTTACTCAAATCACCCATGGGTTTCTGGCCGCGGGCGATCATCGCCTCATCCCTCTGCTTGAGGCCGTCCAGGGTCTCCAACTGAAACACACGGGTGATCAAGCGCAGGATCGAAGCGGTGTCGTAGACCGTATGGTCAACCGTGCCTTTGCGTGCGAACGGCGACACCACCAGGGCCGGAACCCGCGTGCCCGGGCCCCAGCGGTCGCCTTTGGGCGGTGCTACGTGGTCCCACCAGCCGCCGTTTTCATCGACGGTCACCACCACCACCATGTTGTTCCACTGCGGGCTTTCCTGCAGCACCTTCAAGGCGCGGACGATATGGCGGTCGCCCGAGGCCACATCGGCATAGCCGGCGTGCATGTTCAGGTTGCCCTGGGGCTTGTAGAAACTCACGGCAGGCAGCTTGCCCGCTTCGGCGTCGGCGAAGAACCGGTTGGTGCTCGACTCATCGCCCAGCCCGCCGTCGCGCAGGCGTTTGTCGCGCTCCGCACGGTTTTCCGGGCCTTGCTGCTTGAAGTAATTGAAGGGTTGATGGTGATACTGGAAGTTCGGAATCTTGGGGATGCCGCCCGAGTCCTTGAATTGATCCAGAGTGGCTTGCCACGCGCCAGCGTACCAGGCCCAGTCGACGTTCTTTTTCGAGAGCTTGTCGCCAATGTGTTCATGGGTCTGTGGCACCAGCACATTGGGCAGGTCCGGTTTGGAAAAGTCCGGGTTTTGCGGGTCGCGGATCCAGGTCGGCCAGTAAGGCGGAGCCAGCGTATTGACCGCGTAACCGTCAGGCGTCAAGGCACTGGGGCCGAACTGCGGCGGTCCGGCCATGGCACTGGCCGGCGAAGCGTCCAGGGGCTTGAGGCGGGTGTCGGTGGGGTCGTCGCTTTGCAGCGTGGCGATCTGCGCCTTGGCCACCGACTGCGCGGCATTGGGATAGGTCGGCGCGGTGGCGCTGATCAGGTACTGATGGTTAAGAAACGAGCCACCAAACGCACCCTGGAAAAAGTTGTCGCACAGCACGAACTCCTTAGCCACATCCCACAGGCGCAGGGAGTAGCGGCTCTGGGCGTAATGGCCCATCACCAGGCCACCGGAATCGCCCCAGGCCACGAAGCGGTCGTTCTTGCCACCGTTGATCTGCATCTGGTTCTGGTAGAACACATGCCACAAGTCCCGGGTCACCAGGCTCAGCGGCAAGTCTTCGGCATTCGGGCCTTTGAGGGCGAACGGTGCGTTGGGCAGGTTTTCCTGAAATTGCACCGCGCTCGGGTAGGTCACGCCATCCACGCTTTGCGGGCCCGCCTGCAACACGCCGCCCCAGGTCGGGGGGAGGGTGGTCAATACGCTGCCGTCGCGGTCGCGCTGCTGAAAGTCGGCAGTGGAAAGCGCCGAGAGAGGCTTCTCCAGTCCGGGGAAGTGCGCGAACAAATTGTTGAAACTGCGGTTCTCGGCGTAGATCACCACCACGGTCTTCACATTCTCGCGCAAGGCCTTGTCCAGCTCCTGGGGCGAGAGCGGCCGTGGCACCGGCTTACCCGGTGTCTGGCTCGCGTTGCCGCAGGCACTCAAGCTCGCACCTACCCCCAGCACCGCCGCGCCGCCCAGGAATCGCCGGCGGCTCGTGTCTACCGGCGATTGGGTGTTGGAATCGGAAGTCGGGCGGTCTTCGGGCGCGTCAGTCATTGCGGGGGAATCCTTGGCGAGATGTTGCAAGATATTTCGCAGGACGGTAGCAATGGAATGTGACGAAATTAAGGCAGCTACAAGTTCCAAGCCTCAAGCAGCAAGCTTGAAGCTAAAAACTTGCAGCTTGAGGCTGCTTTTAAGGCATCACCGGCGGCAAATACTTCAACGTTGTTCCCAATGCCCACAACAGGAACAACACCAGCGGCGTGTGCACCAGCAGCTGCACGAACGAAAAGCCGATCAAATCCCTCGCCTTGAGCCCCAACACCCCGAGCAGCGGCAACATATAGAACGGGTTGATCAAGTTCGGCAGCGCTTCGGCCGCGTTGTAGATCTGCACCGCCCAGCCCAGGTGATATTGCAGGTCGTTGGCCACTTGCATCACGTAGGGCGCTTCGATGATCCACTTGCCGCCGCCGGACGGGATGAAGAAGCCCAGCACCGCCGAGTACACGCCCATCAGCAGGGCGTAGGTGTCGTGGGACGCGATGGAGGTGAAGAACAGCGAGATATGGTGCGCCAGGGTCTGCCCGTCGCCGCCTTTGACCACGGTCATCAGCGCCGCAATCGAGCCGTACAGCGGGAACTGGATCAGCACGCCGGTGGTGGTCGGCACGGCGCGGGCCACCGCGTCGAGGAAGCTGCGCGGGCGCCAGTGCAGCAGCGCGCCGACCATGATGAACAGAAAGTTATAGGTGTTGAGCCCCGAGATGGCGCTGATGGCCGGTTTGGTCGAAAACTCGTGGAACAACCAACCGGCCGCCAGCAACGCCAGCAGGATCGTCAGCAGTGGGCTGTGCTCCAGCCATTCGCCGGGTCGGGTCGGGGCCTGCAGCTTGGGCAGATTGAACGCGGGGTCGACGCCGCAGGCTTTGGCATCCCGTGCACTGTTCGGGCCCGGTGCGGTGGCATAGGCGATGATCAGCGACACGATGATCAGCGCCAGCAGCATCACACCGGATTGCCACAAAAAGATGGTTTCGGTAAACGGGATCATTCCGGTGATCGCCAGGATCGAGGGCGGCAAGCTGGCCGGGTTGGCCTGCAACTGCGCGGCCGAGGACGACAACCCCAGCGCCCACACCGCGCCCAGGCCCAGATAGGCAGCCGCGCCAGCGGCACGGTAGTCCATGCGCAGGTCCGTGCGCCGCGCCAGTGCGCGCACCAGCAAACCGCCGAACACCAGGGACAGGCCCCAGTTGAGCAGCGACGCCACCATGGAAATCAGCGCAACCCAGGCCACCGCCGAGCGACCGTTGCGGGGGATGCGTGCCAGGCGGTCAATCAGTTTCACCGCAGGCGGCGAACTGGCGACCACATAGCCACCGATCACCACAAAGGCCATCTGCATGGTGAATGGAATCAGGCTCCAGAACCCGTCACCAAACGCTTTGGCGGCTTCGGTGGGCGCAGCGCCCATGCCCAGGGTGGCCACCGCGACGATGATCACGGCAAGGGCGGCGAACACCCAGGAGTCCGGAAACCAGCGCTCGGCGAAGTTGGAGCAGCGCAGGGCGAATCGGGCATAGCGGCTTTCTTCGATAGCATCGGCCACGAGTCTTTCCTCTTGTATTTATTATGGGGTTGGCAGTTTTTCGGCATGTTCCTCTACGCTCATTGATTTGTGAATGTAGTTATCTTCATCGATCAATGAGTAAAACAAATATATCCGCCGCGATTGCCAGGATCCGGTTCAACTCATAACCTGCACGCCATTTTGTCTGTCTGCCGAGCTTGTACATGACTGCCACCGTTTCTTCACAGGCGCAGCGCTTTTCCCGCTCCGACTACAAAACCCTGGGCCTGGCCGCCCTCGGTGGCGCCTTGGAAATCTACGATTTCATTATCTTCGTGTTCTTCGCGCTGACCCTCAGCCAACTGTTCTTCCCCCCGGAAATGCCCGAGTGGCTGCGGCTGCTGCAAAGCTTCGGCATCTTCGTCACCGGCTACCTCGCACGTCCGCTGGGCGGCATCCTGATGGCGCACTTTGCCGACCACCTGGGACGCAAGCGTGTGTTCAGCCTGAGCATCCTGATGATGGCCTTGCCCTGCCTGCTGATCGGGATCATGCCGACCTACGCGCAAATCGGCTATTTCGCACCGCTGATCCTGCTGGTGCTGCGCGTCTTGCAAGGCGCTGCGGTAGGCGGTGAAGTGCCCAGCGCCTGGACCTTCGTCGCCGAACACGCCCCGCGCAGTCATCGCGGCTATGCCTTGGGGTTCCTGCAAGCGGGCCTGACGTTCGGCTACTTGCTGGGCGCACTCACGGCTACGTTGCTTGCACAGGTGTTTACCCCGGCCGAAATTCTCGACTACGCCTGGCGCTTGCCGTTCCTGCTTGGCGGCGTATTTGGCGTGATCGGCGTATGGCTGCGTCGCTGGCTCAGCGAAACTCCGGTGTTCCTCGAAATGCAGGCTCGCCGCCAGGCTGCCGCCGAACTGCCGCTGCGCACCATATTGCGCGACCACCGCGCCGTGTTGCTGCCGGCGATGATCCTCACCTGTGTGCTCACCTCGGCGGTGGTGGTGCTCGTCGTCATCACCCCGACCATGATGCAGAAAACCTTCGGCATGAGCCCCAGCCACACCTTTGCCCTGAGCGCGTTGGGGATTGTGTTCCTCAACATCGGCTGCGTATTGGCGGGCCTGCTGGTGGACCGTATTGGCGCCTGGCGCGCGGTGCTGGTCTACAGCCTGCTGCTGCCGGTCGGGGTGTTTATGCTGTACGCCAGCCTGATCAGCGGCGGTATCTGGCTGGGCGCGGCGTATGCCGTGGCAGGCTTGAGCTGCGGTGTGGTGGGCGCGGTGCCGTCGGTGATGGTCGGCCTCTTTCCGGCGCAGGTGCGGGTGTCGGGAATTTCCTTCACCTACAACATTGCCTATGCGCTCTGGGCGAGCATTACGCCGCTGATACTGATTGCGTTGATGCCCACGAGTCCGTGGATCTGCGTGGGCTATTGCGTGGTGATGGGCGCGGTGGGGGCCGGGAGTGCGGCGCTGTTCGGCAAGCGCCACACCCTGGTTGGCTGAGGCTCAGGTCAGCAAGTGCCAGAGCAGCAATGTACCGACCAGCCCGACCACCGAAACGATGGTCTGCAACGCTGACCACACCCAGATCGTCTGCTTGAGCTGCAAACCAAAGTACTCGCGCACCATCCAGAATCCGGCGTCATTGACGTGGCAGAAGAACACCGAGCCTGCGCCAATGGCCAGCGCCACCAGTGAACTCTGGGTCGCCGCGAGCCCGGCCATCATCGGCGCGAGAATGCCCGCCGTGGTAGTGGTAGCGACGGTGGCCGAGCCGGTGGCCTGGCGCAGTGCCACAGCGATCAGCCAGGCCAGCAACAGGTACGGCATGTGTGCGCCTTCGGCGACCTTGCTGATGGTCTGGCTCACGCCCGCGTCGAGCAGCGTTTGCTTGAGGCCGCCACCGGCGCCGATGGTCAGCAGCAACACGGCGATGGGCGCGAGGGCTTTGCGCAGGGTGTTGCCGACATCGGCGCGTGGCATGCCGGCGGCCCAGCCCAGACAGATCACCGCGGCGATCACCGCCAGCCCGAGGGCGATCAGCGGTTCGCCGAGGAATTTCAAGGTCAGGCCGACCGTGCTTTGCGCAGGCAACGCGACTTTGGCCAGGGTGCTGCCGAGCATCAAAATCACCGGCAACAGAATAATCAGCAGTGACACGCCAAAGCTCGGCTGACGCGGCGCTTTGGGCGGTGCACTGAACAGCGCGCCGATCTCGGCCGGTTCATCCACGTGCAGGCGCTTGGACAGCCAGTTGCCATACAGCGGCCCGGCCAGGATCACGGCCGGCATCGCCAGGCAAAAGCCCAGCAACATGGTCAGGCCCAAGTCGGCGTGCAACGCGCCTACGGCAATCAGTGGCCCAGGGTGAGGTGGCATCAAGGCATGCAGGGTGGTCATGCCGGCCAGTGCGGGGATGGCGATTTTCAGCAACGGCTGGTTCGAACGTTTGGCCATCACAAAGATGATCGGCACCATCATCACCAAGCCCACTTCGAAGAACAGCGGCAGGCCGATCACCATGGCGACCAACGCCATCACCCACGGCAAGGACTTGCCTTTGCCCAGCCCGAGCAACGTGGTAGCGATACGGTCCGCCGCGCCGGATTCGGCCATCAGCGCGCCGAGCATCGCGCCCAGGGCAATGATGATCCCGGCTTCACCGAGAATCGCCCCGGCGCCTTTGCTGAACGCCTTGGCCACTTCTTCCGGGGGCAGCCCGGCGCCGACCCCGGCAATAAAGGTGCCGATCAGGATCGACAGGAACGGCGGCAACTTGGTCGCGCTGATCAGCACGATGATGCTGGCAATCGCCAGCAGTACGCAGAACATCAAGCGGGTGTCGTGAACCATCCACGCGGCAGTCGATAACTCCAAGACGGGACTCCTTATCGAGCAGGTTGGCTAATATGTTTCTTTTTGTTTCAGCCAGAAAAGCATACCTGATACCGCGCCAGCCAAGTGCAACGGGCCTTTTTGGTGCAAGGCGCAACCCAGTGCTGAGGGGATTCGAATGGAAGCTCAAGGATGCCGAAAATATAATTCGGCCAGTGCCCGAAGCCCTCTTCAGAAAAAACCCGCAGCGCCGATGCAGATTTAGACCCCCTCCCCACTTGCCTATCGGTGCCCCATGTTCAATACCCGCCTGAAGCAGGAGCTGTCGGCTCTTCGCGAAGAATTGTCGAGCTTGCACCAGGTTAAACAGAGCCTGGAAAGCGAAATGCTCTGTCTGACGCTGAACCCCGATGGCCGAGTGGAGTGGGCGAATGCCAACTTCCTGCAGGAACTGGTCTACCCGTTGAGCGAGATTCAGGGGCGGCCAATCGAAGAGCTGGTGCCGGCCCACATTCGCCAGGACCCATTTCAGTTGCGTTTCAAACAGGCGCTGACACGTGGCGAACATTTCGCTGGCGCGGTGCGGCTCATGCGCGGCAATGGCAAAGAGGCGTGGCTACGCTCGGTCGTACAACCGGTGCGCAGTTCGGACGGGCGCATCAAGCATTTTTCGATCTATTCCAGCGACCTCACGCGCACCATCGAAAGTTCGCGTGAACATCAAAACCTGATCACTGCACTGATGCGCTCCACCGCGTTGATCGAATTCGACCTGGACGGGCAAGTGCTCACCGCCAATGACCGCTTCCTCGGCGCTATGGGCTACAGCCTGGCGCAGATCCAGGGTAAGCATCACCGTATGTTCTGCGAGCCGCAGGAGTACAACAGCCCGGATTACCAGCAGTTCTGGAAGCGCCTGAACGCCGGCGAGTTCGTCGCGGCGCGCTTCAAACGTGTGGACAGTCATGGCCGTGCGGTGTGGTTGGAAGCCACCTATAACCCGGTGGCGGACGCTAATGAGCGGCTGTACAAAGTGGTCAAGTTCGCCACGGTGATCACCGACCAGGTCGACCGCGAGCAGGCAGTGGCCGATGCCGCCAACATCGCTTACAGCACCTCCCTGCAAACTGATGACAGCGCCCAGCGCGGTAACACCGTGGTGACCCAGGCGGTGGACGTGATGCGCGACCTGGCCCAGCACATGCAGCAGGCCGGCGAGGGTATCGAGGCGTTGAATGCTCAGTCCCAGGTGATCGGCAGCATCGTCAAGACCATCAGCGGCATCGCCGAACAGACCAACCTGCTGGCGCTCAACGCGGCCATCGAAGCGGCGCGTGCTGGGGAGCAGGGGCGTGGCTTTGCGGTGGTGGCCGATGAAGTGCGGCAACTGGCGTCACGCACCAGCAAAGCCACCGAGGAAATTGTCGGTGTGGTGCGCCAGAACCAGGACATGGCCCGCGACGCGGTGGCCTTGATGGCAGATGGACGTGCGCAAGCCGAGCAGGGCCTGGCCCTGGCGGCCGAGGCGGGCACGGTGATTGTGGAGATTCAAGACGGTGCGCAAAAAGTGGTAAGCGCCGTCGGACAATTCGCCAATCAGCTGTCGAGCTGACCTGTAGGGCCCAGGCTTGAGGTATCGTAGGTTTTTCCTCGTACCAAGAGCCGATCCCCATGAGCCCTACTCACCGTCGTCCCGTCCCATTGTCCAAGGCCTACCGCTTGCTCAACCATGGGCCGACGGTGCTGGTCAGCGCGGCGCATAACGGCCAGCGCAATATCATGGCCGCTGCCTGGGCCATGCCGCTGGATTTTGATCCGCCCAAAGTCGCGGTCGTTCTGGACAAGGCCACCTGGACCCGTCAGCTGCTCGAAGGCGCCGGCACCTTCGTGCTCCAGGTGCCTTGCGTCGCGCAGGCCGACCTGGTGCAAACGGTCGGCAACACCAGCGGCGCCGAAACCGACAAATTCGCCGCCTACGGCCTGCACAGCTTCAGCGGTGAACACACCGAGGCGCCGATGCTGGAAGGTTGCGTGGCCTGGTTGGAGTGCCGCCTGCTGCCTGAGCCGCATAATCAGCAGACCTATGACCTGTTCCTGGGCGAAGTAGTCGCGGCCTATGCTGATGAGCGGGTATTCAGCGAGGGCCGTTGGCATTTTGAAGGGCATGATGAACTGCGCACGTTGCACCATGTGGCAGGTGGGAATTTCCTGGCCATTGGCCAACCGGTTGTCGGGCACCAGCTCTGACCAAGGGGGCAGGCCCAGTCGAGCGAGCGCAATGCTCAAAGCAGCGAAGACCAACTGTGGGAGCAGGCAAGCCAGCTCCCACATGGGTTTGTGATGTTTTTCAGGTTCGTGGCATGCACTCGATGGTGCGGTTTACCACGGTCTTGGCCATCTCCAGCAAGTGCCAGGCGGCATGGATTCGGGCGCGGTCGTGGGGTTGCAGGTGATCGCAACAGTCCCACACCGTGGCCGATGCGCTGTTGATCAGATGGGAAATATAGAGTTGAGCGTCTTCGAAGCTGAGCTCTTCATTGACGACTAGGCAATCCATGGGTGGATCGGGAAGTGCTTTGGTCATGGTGTAACTCCTATTGAGCAAGGGAGCGACCACCTAGGCTGCTAAACGTAAGGTGGCAGCTGTACGCGGGTTAGCAGACCGGTCAATAGGAAAACCGGCGCACCCGAAAGTGCCCCGCGCACAGCCACCATAAACGTATAGGTGAACCTGTGCCTATTGAGTTCGGGCTGCTAAACCCGATCACTGAAATCCAGCGACGGACCGAAGACTAGCCATCGATTCCAACAGGCACAAGGCGGCGGGGATTGTCTCGGAAACGTCCTGCAATTTAAAGGGACACGGCTTGCTGGCCCTTTACAAACCATGACCCAATGCCAGCAATGCCACCTTATTCCAAAATGTGGGAGGGGGCTTGCTCCCGATAGCGGTGTGTCAGCCAGCCTATTTGTCGCTGATACACCGCTATCGGGAGCAAGCCCCCTCCCACATTTGAATGCATTCCAAGTCTTGGATCAGCGCCCGAGCATCTTCACCCAGCGCGACGGCGGCATGCCGTAGGTGCTGCGAAACTGTCGGGTCATGTGGCTTTGGTCACTGAAGCCGGCAGTCATCGCCGCGTCCACCAGTGGCTGGCCCTGGGCCAATAAGTGGCGCACCAGGTCCAGCCGGCGCATGGTCAGGTAGCGGTAGGGGCTGGTGCCGAACAGTAAGCGAAAATCTCGCGACAACGCCCAGCGATCACGCTCGGCATGCTCGGCCATTTCATCCAGGGTGATGCTGCGGCCCAGGGCGCTGTGGATAAATTCCCGGGCACGTTCGGCGGCAACGTAGTCGAAGGAGGTGCGCTTGGCGATTGCGCCGCTGGCATCGCTCAGCGCCTGGGCCACGTCGAACATCGCGTCCTGCTCCTGCATCGGGTCGATCGGGCAATCCAGGCTTTGCAGCAACACTTCGCTGGCGCGATGCAGCCGAGGGTCGGTGGACACACCACCCGGTATGAACGGCAACGGCTTGCCGCCGAGGATCTGCTGGATCAGCGCCGGCTCCACGTAAATCATCCGGTACTTGAAGCCTTCTGCGCTGCCCGCGCGGCCATCGTGAATTTCATCGGGGTGGATGACCATGGTAGTGCCGGGCAAGCTATGGGTCATGCCGCCGCGATAATGAAAACTCTGCACACCGAACAACGTGCGGCCGATGGCGTAGGTATCATGGCGATGGGGGTCGAACGCAAAGCCGGCAAAGTACGCCTCGATACGGTCCAGGCCGCTGGCGTGCGGGGCGCGGTGCAGCCAGTCGAGGGTGTGGGTAGGGTTGCCCATGGTGACTTGTCACAAAAGGAGGTGGAAACACGTTAACCCAGTCTGTATGCGTTGTCTGCCGGGGTCTTGCACGATCGTGCAGAGGCTGGCAAACCACCGATTGTCCGTGGTAAGAAGCCTTACTTTCAACAGCGAGGCCGGGTCATGGACAAGGTGCGGGTAGGGATTATTTTTGGTGGCCGTTCGGCCGAGCATGAAGTGTCGTTGCAGTCGGCGCGCAACATCGTCGACGCGCTTGACCGTTCGCGCTACGAGCCGGTTCTGATCGGTATCGACAAGGCCGGTCACTGGCACCTCAATGACACCTCGAACTTCCTGATCAACCAGGAAAACCCGGCGCTGATTGCCCTCAACCAGTCCAGCCGTGAACTGGCGGTGGTGCCCGGCAAAGCCAGCCAGCAAGTGGTTGAGACATCAGGCCAGGGCGCGCTGCAACACATCGACGTGATCTTTCCCATCGTTCACGGCACCCTTGGCGAGGACGGTTGCCTGCAAGGCCTGCTGCGCATGGCGGACCTGCCCTTCGTCGGCTCGGACGTGCTGGGCTCGGCGGTGTGCATGGACAAGGACATCAGCAAACGCCTGCTGCGCGACGCGGGCATTGCCGTCACCCCGTTCATCACGCTGACCCGCGCCAATGCGGCGCGCACCTCCTTTGCGGCGGCAGCAGGCAAGCTCGGCTTGCCGATGTTCGTCAAACCGGCCAACCAGGGATCGTCAGTGGGCGTGAGCAAGGTCGGCAGCGAAGCCGAGTACCACGCGGCGGTCGAACTGGCCTTGGGTTTCGATGAAAAAGTGCTGGTGGAATCCGCGGTCCAGGGCCGCGAGATCGAATGCGCCGTGCTCGGCAACGAAAACCCCATCGCCAGCGGCTGCGGCGAGATCGTGGTCAGCAGCGGCTTCTATTCCTATGACAGCAAATACATCGATGCCCACGCCGCCCAGGTGGTGGTGCCGGCGGACATCAGCCATCAAGCCAGCGAGCGCATTCGCAGCCTGGCGATTGAAGCCTTCCAGGTGTTGGGATGCGCGGGGTTGGCGCGGGTCGATGTGTTCCTCACCGACGACGGTGAAGTGCTGATCAACGAAATCAACTCGCTGCCCGGTTTCACCCGCATCAGCATGTACCCCAAGTTGTGGCAGGCGGCCGGCATGAGTTACAGCGAACTGGTCAGCCGCCTGATCGAGCTGGCGCTGGAACGGCATGCCGCGCGCAAGGGCTTGAAGATCAACCGCTGAACCGTCTGCGTGGTGGCGAGGGAGCCCGTTCCCCCGCCACACAGGATGAATCAATCGCCCAATGCTTCGCCTTCGCGGCGCGGGTCGGCACCGCCGCTCAGCGACACCTTGCCTTGAGCATCACGCGTGCGAACGATGGCCTGGACGCCGCTGGTCATCTCTATTTCGCTCAACTCATGGCCCTTGCGCTTCAATGCCTGCTTCACATCCTGGCTGAACAACCCGGCTTCCAGTTCGGTCGCGCCGTTGCGGCTGCCGAAATTGGGCAGGTTGATGGCCGCTTGCGGGTCGAGTTTCCAGTCGAGCATGGCCACCAGTGACTTGCTCACGTATTCGATGATCTGCGAGCCGCCCGGCGAACCCACCGTGGCCAGCAACTCACCGCTCTGACGGTCGAACACCAGCGTCGGTGCCATGGCAGAGCGCGGACGTTTGCCGGGCTGCACGCGGTTGGCGACGGGCTGGCCGTTTTCTTCGGCGATGAACGAGAAGTCGGTCATCTGGTTATTCAGCAAAAAGCCCTGGACCATCAAGTGGGAACCGAACGCCGCTTCCACCGTGGTGGTCATCGATACGGCGCCGCCCTGGTCATCCACGGCCACCACCTGGGAAGTCGAGATGCGCAGCGGCGAACGGTCTGGCGCATAGGCGACCTGGATGCCCGCCGGCTGGCCTGGCTTGGCCACGCCCATGCTGCGCTCACCGATCAGTGCGGCGCGCCGGGTCAGGTAATCGGGGGCGACGAGGCCGGCCACCGGCACCGGCGTAAAGTCCGCATCGGCCACGTAAAGCGCGCGGTCAGCGAAGGCCAGGCGCCCGGCTTCGGCGATCAGGTGCACGGCTTCAGGCGCTGGTTCAAGCCCGGCGGGGGAAGGGCTCTGGGTTGGCGTCATCGGCGCGATGGCCTGGCGCGGGTCACGGGCTTGCAGCGCCTGCAGCGTTCCCAGGATCTGCGCCACAGCGATGCCACCCGATGATGGCGGCGGCATGCCGCACACCTTCCATTGTTTGTAGTCGGTACACAACGGCGTGCGTTCCTTGGCGACGTAGCCCTTGAGGTCGGCCTGAGACAGGCTGCCGGCGTTGCGATGGCCCTGCACCTTGCGTGCGATCTCATCGGCAATCGGGCCGTGGTACAGCGCATCCGGTCCCTCCTTGGCGATACGTTTGAACACCTTGGCCAGCGCCGGGTTTTTCAACAGGGTGCCGGTGGCTTTTGGCGACCCGTCGGCATTCAGAAAGTAGGCTGCCATGTCGGGTGACTGCGCGATAAAGCGGTCTGCGGCGATCAAGCTGTGCAAGCGCGGCGATATCGCGAAGCCCTGTTCAGACAAACGAATCGCCGGTTCGAACAGCTTGGCCCATTGCAGGTGGCCGGTCTTGCTGTGCGCCATTTCCAAGGCCCGCAGCACACCTGGCGTGCCCACCGAACGCCCGCCAATCTGCGCGTCGGTGAACGCCATTGGCGTGCCGTCGGCGTTCAGGAACAAGCGCTCGGTAGCCCCGGCCGGGGCGGTTTCACGACCGTCATAGGCGTGCACTCGTTCGCCGTCCCACAGCATGATGAAGGCACCACCGCCGATGCCGGAGGATTGCGGTTCCACCAGCGTCAGCACCGCTTGCATGGCGATGGCCGCATCGATTGCCGAGCCGCCCTGGCGCAACATCTCGCGCCCGGCTTCGGCGGCCAGTGGGTTGGCGGCGGCAGCCATATGCCGCTCGGCGTGGCGGGTAGTGAGGTCGGTGCGATAGCCCGACCCCAGCTCCGGTGCGGGCGGTTGTTCTTTGATCGCGGTGTGGCAGCCGGCCAGGGCGAGGGTGATGGCAGCTAGTGACAGTCGACGACGGGAAATAAAAAGCACGCGCTGAACTCCGTTCATTGTGAGAATGATCTGGTCTTCCTGTCGGGGGACTTTAGCGCAGCAGAGGAGGGATTTATGCACCGAAGATTAGAGAATTGGTCCCACGCGCAGCGTGACGTGATCGACCATTTTCCCACCCAGGGTAAACAGCAGGCATAAAAAAACGGCCTACCTTTCGGTAAGCCGTTTTTAGTACTTGGTGGCTACACAGTCATTTGAACTGATCGTGTAGAGCGCTGTATTTAAAGGGTTTTGTGCGGTGTCTATCGGTTAGGCATACATGTAGGCATACACGCTGCTTGCTTCTGCCTACAGATGTAGTGGTATTCCCGCTAGGTAAAGCACCACCAGTTGGTAGGTGATGTGTAGCCATTCGGCCAGGTAGTCACTTCTTTGTCCGACCTTCTGCCGACAGTGAGGCGAGGGCAAGGGTGATGAATCCTGCATTCCCATCCAGGGTTTCTAGTGCCCCTCGGATGTTCTGTGCCACTTCTGTAGATCCTCTTTGCTCAACCCAGTTTGACAATTCCTCGATAGCTGCCCCCAGCGCCAGTTGGTTTTCATTCATGCGCTTGAGTAATGACGCAAGCAAAGGGATGTCTTCCATGGTGTTCTCCCGCCGTGTTGTCAGGTAGTCAATCTATCTCGAGCCGGTCGCATTGCATATCAGCTGTCCTCAACACCTGGTCATCAGGAATCACGCTGATCATCTTGACTCACCAGAGGCCAACAATGGGGTGTAGGCCAATTTGGAAAGGCAGCATGAGAGCACACATCCAGCCCCCCCTCCAAAACTGGTGTAACCGGTGTTACGAGTGTAACGCCCTTTCCAAAACGCCCGGTTTCATTGGCTTTCACGCCTGTTACACAGTTGAGTGACGTAGCGTACATCTGATGTAACGCTGCCCGTGCGTGTAACGCTAAAGTCAGCATCCCGATGTTGTGGGCAGGCTAGCTGGAGGACATGTACGGCAAGGTATTCCGTCGCTATATGTTGCTGATAAACGAAGCGGTCCCGCGCCTTTGGAAGGTCACGCCTCTGTAACGGAGGGGTAGGTAGTGTCATGATTCGACGGAAATGAACTTCGCAGCCAGGCAAATCTATGACCGATACGCCGCAACATCAGCTTCTTGCTGGGCTGCCGGGTGATGGCCCTCTTCCTCTCCAGTTCAGTGCAACCGGCCAAGGGCAGCACAGTGAGGGGATCGTTATCAGGTTCTTGCCGGAAGGGATGCCTTCTTGGGTGGGGAACTTCCAACCCGGTTTTTGCCGCTTCAACTGTGTGTTGGAAGTGGAGTCGAGTTTTCACGTGATCGTAGTTGCCGGTGGTCAGGGTTACATCGTGGACGTTCGTAACGGACTGCTCTTGAAGCACTTCGGTGGGGATATTGAGAATTTGATCAGCATTCCAGAGCTGGGTAGCACCCTCGTTTCAAATGGGCTGTGGCTTAGGCTTTTCAAAGGAGACGCTGAGGTCTGGTGCACTGAGCGTTTGTCTTTAGATGGGATTAGGGATATCCAAGTTTCTCTCGCTGATGGGTTCATTACGGGGGATGGTTGGTACTTGGAGGACTCTTGGTATCCGTTCAAAGTCTGCATTTCCACCGGGGAGGCCACAGGAGGAGCTTTCGAGTCACTTGACTTCAGCTAGCCAGCCTCCCCATTCCAAGAGGATCAACGCCGGGGACCCTGGCGGTTTTCGAGGGACACGGGGCATGAAACCCGCGGGATCGAGTTAGTGGGAGGCGTTGGAAGTTACTGAAATTTCAATCGTTGAAATTGAAAGGATCTTGAAGAAAAAGGGCCATCGTTACAGCTTCGGTAAAGGTGGCCGTATCTGTTGCTGATAATGAACGCCTGCGTGGCGTCAACCATGGTGATGGGTGTCAACCACGTCAACCTGTCAACCGACGTAGGAAATATTGCCGCTAACACGATCCCGCGGGTTTCCTACCCCGTATATGCTTCTTCTGCTCAGGGGCCCAGGCTCCCGCAGGAATCTCTTCGCTGGTGGAACTCATTCCCGATGGGGGGCGGGGTAGACACGTAAGGATCTGGGGTGACGTGAGTTATTAAGTAATTGAATTTATTGATTTTTATTTGTATTTGCACCGCATAATTATTCCAATGCGTTTGGTGTCACAACCAAAATTGGTGTTACAACGACGTTTTCAAATTTGAGCAGACCGTAGGCCGCAATCATTATTTTCATCGTCGTAACAGACAGAAATCGAGAAATGGCGGGCGGGAGTCATATGTGGGCTAGCCGGCCAGTGTCTTTAATAAATTAAGACGAACGTAGGCAAAGGAGCGCTGCACCAGACCTAAGGGGCCTCAGGCTCGGGGATTGACATACCGAATCAACGCGATACGACATTTCTTTGATATGCGCCGATAGTGCTACCTACATATAAAAGCTCAGTGAAGCTGATAGGATGGCAAAAAATAATCACTGGGCATGACTACCCGAAGTGCGCGAGATCAGTCCAAGGAGCGGTGTTTTCAATGAAGGAATTACGCGAGTTACTGCTGAAGCCTACGCAGGATGTAGCGGATCGGAAAAAAGCTTTGAAAAAGAGACCCAATGCATTCGCATTTGATGCCGGGCAGCTTCCATTTGAGCGTCTCGGAGATGCTCAGTTCGAGCTTCTTTTATCTGATATTTACAATGAGTTAGCGGGCTCTGATTCCCATAGCTGGTATGACGGCGCAAGACGGATGAATGACGGTGCGGACGGTGGGCGCGATGTCATATTAACGCATCAGGGAGTGTCGGTTGGCATCATCCAATGTAAAAGGTTGAAGTCTAATATAGGACTACCCCAGTTTATTCCGGAAATATGCAAGTTTTTTCTAAACTCAGTTCTTGAGCCAAAGCTAATTTCAGCTGATGGGAAAGAGTTCTTTTATATATTGGCAGTTGCAGAAAGCACAACTGCTGCACTCATGACGTTCCTGGACGGCACTGGAGTAGAAAGATTTGACGCGTTAAGGTCTACTTTTGAGCAGGAAGCTTTAAAGGTAAAAGATAAATATGTAAAGCTCAAGAATAGTGAAGAGCTTAAGGGGATTACCTCGGGCGCTCAGCTATGTGATTTGTTTTGGGCAAGGATGATTGCAACCAAAACAATACTCCATCGCAAAGAAGATTTGTCAAGGTTAGTTGCTGATAAAGATAAAATTAAGTCTACATATTTTAAGCTGGATACAGTTGGCGGGGCCACAACGCAAGAAATTGAGACACTTCTTAACAATGTTTTGGGTAGTAGAGGATTAAGTCGGGGAGTAGGGGATGTAGAATTAGCTGCGAAAATTAGAACAGCATATATAGAATGTAATCTGAATCATAATGGTCGATTCAATGTGGCTGTTGTACAAGGTTCCGGCAACAGCGTAGAGGCTACTATTCGAGGCTTGCTTGAAGAGCCAGGCTCAAAATTGAAGCATCACTTTGGATCGCGTGTTTCTGTCATAATGTGTGGGTCGTCGGCTCTCACAGCGGATAAATGGTCGGTTTGCAATAAATTAGTAGAGGATTACACTTCGCCAGTAGTGCTGATGGTGGGGTGCGGATACGTAGACGGTTTGACTCTCCTTAAATGGAAAAATGAGGATCAAGAAAGCAAAGTTTGGATAGACCCTGAGTGGGAGCCCGCTTCCGGCTGTAATTATCGCGCAGGCTGGTGCTGGGTTAAACTAAGTGATGAGGAAACGAAGTGTTATATTTTAGTTGAGAATAACCCACTAGATACAGCGCTTGATCATGGTAATGTTTCGCTGAGGTTGGCATTTGAAGATGTCGTTGTTTGGCCGATACTTGGTGATGATTTTGTAGCTCCTATATCTGAGTCAAAGTCCCAGTTGAGAAGAGTTTATCTGGGGCAAAGAGAGGATGCGTTATTACGCCCGAATGTTTTACTGGTGTCTCATAATACCAATGCAACTGAGACGTCTTTTGAAAGTTCATTATCTGATTATCATGCGCTGAGGCAGAATTCTAAGGTCGCTTTGGTCGTTTCAAATAGCGGCCAAGTTAGAGATTATGGTATTTGGAAGAACGTAACGGGTTTTTTTCCAACAGCTGAACTATCAAACGTAACGACCAAAGCGCCAACGAACAGTCCGTGCGGAAATTTGATGCGCAGGATCTCGCCAGGCGCGTTGTTGGCTGAATTAGCCTGGGACAACACCGGGCACACTTTAGTTGTTTCTCGCGCCTTTCCTTATAGATTTAAAGATCATGGCATATGCTCTGACTTGAGCAGCGAAGAAGTAGAGCTTTCTCAGCTCATAAGTAAATATCCTGCTACTGTAGATATGACGGTTCCCGTTCATTCCGAGCTGGAAATATTACAAGAGCTAGTGGAGTCAGGAGCATTTCAAGCTAGTGGGGTTTTTACTTACTCTACTATGCATGGTGTAAAACCCGGGGCAGCTTTTCTACCCAGTCATATATATGACCATGGCGAGTGTGTTATGGGTACTGTGCATGCACTTTGTTATCTCAAATCTCAATCCAATACCCATTGGCAGTACGAGAAGTACTGTAGTGGCCAACTAAAATACGTTTCGGACTCAGGGTATACCGCTAATATTCTCGGCTGGAGTAACTATACTTACAGTGTTCGGTCGATGGAAGCTGATATAGTAGATTGGGCGAAGCAACCCGGCGAGCATCCCGAGCTGATTGTTTTTTGGAAAGGGAAAGGTCGTATACCTGATGTCGGAATAAAACCCTCAGAGCGCGGTCGCTTCAATATAACGTATGCCGCAGATGAAGAGAATAATATTACGTATCCTACGCTTGCCAGAAAAGCATTCGTCTTTGGAATAGATGAGGTTGAATCGTATTATTCCGAGCTGGATTCGAGCAAGTCACCTTCTTCATTGATGGAAGATATAGTTGCGCGAAAGGAGAAGTTGGATGTTTGATCAGCTATTGGTGGATATAGAAATTCGCGCTGTGGACGCTGGTTTCACAGCGAAAAAATTACAAATTGCTGAATTTGATGAGCTGGAAATTGCCAATGTTTATTGGGAATCTAATTTTGCTTCTATCTTGCTCATCAATCTGATGGGTTTGGAATATGGTGAGTCAGTTAAAAAAATTATAATTTCTGAAGCTTTGCTTGATAAGGTTCTCGTTGGAAGAGAAAGATCAGGAATAGTTATAGATGGCTATTTGATTCTTGCAGTTGATTCAGAGATGCATGATTTAAAAAGTTTTATAGCGGATGCTGAAAAAAATACAAGATTTGTCAGGAAACATGTCGTTGTAAAATACCCGGATCAATGGCAGAGAGTAGAGAGAGTTACATCTCTGGGAATAGCAACAGTAGCGAGTGTTGCACAGTTTACGATTAACCCGACACTCGATCCGAAAGCCAAAAAGCTAATGGATGAGATTGAATTGTATGGAAGTTTGGCAACGGCTGAAGCTCATTCTAAGGAGTGGAATCTAAATGAATAGCAATTTGTCGATTCGTTTGCTCTCCATCACTGTCAGTAATTTTCGAGGAATCCCTGGTACGATTACGATTCCTCTAGATACTCCCCTGATCGTGATCCACGCAGCAAATGGAACTGGGAAAAGTTCGATTTGCTACGCTATAGAATGGCTTCTTACGGGTGTTGTGAATGACGTTAGTACACACGAACTTCCATGCCAGTGGGGAAAAGGTAGAATGGAGGTCTCAGCAGAGTGCTTAATTGGACAAACTCGCTACGAATTGCGAAGGTATGGGCGGACTTTGACTTTAAAGGCAGGTAATGAGGTAAATAAAATTACCGATGCCGACCTGTTAGAAATGCTTACGCCGGATTCAGTAGGAGGAAAAAACCAAAAGGTTTCGAAAAATGTAAAACGTAATTGGTTAAGGAGTAGTCGCTGGCTGTATTCAAATGCATTAGCACTATTGGTTGATAATAGTCGAGCATCTGATAGGGAACAAATATTTGCTGACATACTTGGTTTTGGGCATTTGACGCACGCATTGCAAAAAATCACCGATTATCGTAATGCCCTACCAAGTATAAAGGGTGTAGAAGCAAAGCTTTCTAATATTCGACAAGAAATAGCAGGGCTGACTGCTAAAGTCAATGACACGCTTCTAACAAATCATGAGTTTGAAGCTATGATTCACAGCAGTCTTGAACGTCTTGGTTTGCCGCCCGCGTCTGAATTCGCTGAAATAAAGGATAGATTGAAAGAAACTAAAAAGCTAGTTGAGAAAGGTAGGATTCAGTTAGCAGATAAAATAGTTTCTTTAAATAAAATTTATGCTGAGTGGGATAGCTATCACCAACATCAAAAACACTTGGAAGTATCGCGTAGTCAATTAGAAAGTTTACATGAGCGGAAAGCTGATCTAGAAAAAACTGTCTCAACTAACGACCTCGAGATGTCAAAGATTTTACCTGATTTTGATGCGGCAGCTAGAACCGTAAGGTGGGCAGATGAACAGCTTGCAAAGTTAGAGCCTTGCTCGGCATTGATTGGTGAAGGTGTAGCCAAAAAATATTTCGATGCTAACCCAACATCCGCATTTGATGTTAGAGGTGTGTTTGCAGAGCTGAGCTGGTCTGATGGTCAGCGAGATGTTTGGAGGCAATCACTCAATTACTTGTTAAGTAATGTTGCGGACATTAATGCGCTGTTTATTCAAAGAAATGAAATTGTTGCGAGGTCGCAAGAAATTAAGCCAGTTGAAGGCTTGAGTTATCTTGAGGCACAAGCTAGCCAGGCTAGTAAAAAAAGAGAAACATCAGAGGCCGATTTTAAGAAATTATCTTCGGCAGCAGAGCAATTGAGGTCATTAGGGCGCTCTTTAGTTCACTCTCACAATGATACTTTATGTCCTTTGTGTAGTCATGATTGGAAAACGCATCAAGAACTTATTGCAGTAGTAACTATTCAAAGTGATTCGATTTCGCCCCTAGTTGCTCATCTTCATGACCAGCTTGTAGCTGATAGGGCAAATGAGGAGATTGCTCTCAAAGAGTTTAGGGCTGGTAAAGTTAAAGCTGAAATTTACCAAATGCATATACAGCGTCTTAATAGTGTTGAGCAGCAATTAAGGCAGCATGAAAAACTTTCTAATTGTTTGGGAGTAATGAAGGCGCCTGATCTATCAGGTGTTACTGTCCAAAGCATCGAAATCTGGTTTGATCGTTTACGTGTTGCTACCTCGTTGAGCAAGTGTCTCGAAACCTTGGAGTATGTTGAAATTACATTCTTGCCCGAGGGCGAGTTATCACTCCTAGGGCGCTTTATGAGTTGTATTGATAGGGTGAAGCGCTATAGAACCCATTATTCTAGCCAAGAGGGTGTGCTGACTAGAGCTCGTAATGAGTTGCAGGGCGGGCGCGAGCTATTGACGGTTCAACTTAATCAGGTAAATGTTGAAATTAGTAACTGGACTAAAAACCTTCAGTCTTCTGTGGAAAATAGCAGTGTGTTAACTTCTGCTTGGAACTCTCTGGCTCCGGGGCAGGCCGTCACACTGGATAATTATACTAAAATTCATCAGCGACTCGAAAACGAGAAGGCGATAACACAAAAGAGTCTAGAGGATTTAGCCCGTGCAGAGGCTTCTGTAAATATCAATGACGATATTAAAGCGCTTGAGATTCTGCAAGGTGAAGAAAAGTTGGTCAGTAATAAGCTTAACAAAGGGGCTCATTATTTTAGCGAGGCTGAGAGGATAATATCTATATATCGAGCGCATATTAGGTCGCTTTCCATCTCGTGCTTAGGTCCCGTATTGAAACCAGCCGCTGAACTTTTTTCACGTATGCATGCTAATGAAGTTTATAAGGGGCTTAGTATCTCTGAGGGTAGTGATGTCCTCCGCTGGACTGCAATTGCAGAGGGGCACGAAGATCAACCAATTGACGCTGAAGCCCGGTTCAGTCAAGGGCAGCGTCAGGATCTTGCATTGTCTTTGTATTTAGCGCGTGCGAGAACCGTTGGTGGCACTTTCTTTTTGGATGAGCCGATTGCTCATTTAGATGATTTAAACAGAGTCGCCATGCTAGATATATTTCGGTTGCTCGCCACGACTATGCCTAATTTGGGCCTGATCTTAACTACTTCAAGTGACGCGCTAGCTCGACATATCTCTCAAAAATTCTCGACGCCAGATACCCGCCACTTATTACGAACCATTCGATTGGATGGTAATCCAAGAAATGGTATTAAGATTGATATCGATTGACGGGCATTGGGGCCGCCTGGTGGTTATTATGGTCAATTAGGAGGGAGTAAGAAGACTTGCAGCTAGGTAATTGATAGATCGCAAGTCTTCTTGAACTTAACAGGTCGAATAATCAGCCCGCGAGAGCGGGCTGATTCGGGGTTACGCTGCGAGTAGTTCCTCCAGAGAGATGTTACGCGCTAACGCTGCCAGATCGGAACGATCAAGTTTCGAATGGAAGGGGCCGAAGCGAGGCACTTTCAGTCCGGACAAAGAGTCGCCCATTCCCCCTTTTTTGTGGCTGATGGCTACTATGCGTGCTCCCAAAACCATCAGCCGTTCGGTTGCAGCATTCCACTCCTCATTCAGCGCAAAACCTACTGCACTCAGTGCTGTGGCCCTGGCTTCATCGCACCGTTGGCGGGCATTCGTAATTTGAGTCTCAAGAGTATCGAGCTCGACTTGCAGAGCACCGAGGATCAGGTCTTGCCTTCTGACCTGCTCGTCCGTTGTTGCCAGTTGCTTAGCGGCCTTTTGCATTTCGCCGCTTGCCGATTTTTCCCCTTCGGTATCACCACTGGCGAGGCTTTTGGCGTAGGACGTTGCAGCGTCGCGCTCGGCTTGTTGCGCCTTTTCCAGTGCTTGATCGGCTTCAGATTGAATCTCCTTAAACCGCTCACTCAAGTGCTCTCTTTTTCGCTCCAGCGCTTCTATTTCAGCTGTCGCATCGGACATTGCTTGGATGGATTCGACTTTGATTTGATCGTTTTTTTCTAGGCGTTCTAGGTGTTGAATCTTCCGATCAATTGCTGCTAAGTCGTGTGGTATCGCTCGTATACGAGCTTCGGCACTGGATATTTTATCAGCAGCTTCGCTGGCTTCAGGGCTTCCAATTGGGTTGCCGACAGCACTGAAACCGCGCGGCGCGTTACGCCATTCGGTTTCCAGTTGTGGAAGGCTCTGTTCCAAGGTTTCCAGTTCTTGAATCAAGGCGGCTTGTTGCTGTTTTAGCTGGTTCATATTAAGTTCCTAAAGGCGAGAGATTGATTGATTTTTTTCCGCTGGCGGGCCAGGCCAAGGTGAGCCTGCATTCCTCATGGCGGGGCCGTTGTTAGGCCGCCTGGGCGCTGTGATCACCTTGCTCTGGCACTGCGACAACCACATAGCAGCGCTGCAAGCCCAGTCCGGGTAGTCGCACTGCGGTTGAGGCTTTGCCGTCCTTTCCAGGCTCTAGAACACCCCTTCGCAAAAGCTCTTTGTTGACCGCACTCAGGTTCATGCCTCGGAAGATTTCGGAGCGCCATGCTTCCGGCAGCACGTAGTAGGTGTTGGTGGTGTGCAGGGCATCGCCCATGCCGTGTTCCATCGTCTTGCGAAAGCCCAACCGATCAATCGTGCGTGGGCCGTGTTCATCGATCTTTGCGGCAGCAGATTCCCAGCGGGTAAAGCGGCTTTCTCCGAAGCGTTCGATGACCTGGCGCAGTCGAGCCAGGATCGCGTCACCCTCGAAGTTACCGGCGCCGCCACGCTCGGCGAGCCACGCATGCAGACACACCCGTGCGGCGGTCGTGGCCGTGCCATCGGGCCAGCCAGTGACGCCGAAAGCGGTGGCCAACTCTCCGGCCGCTGCTGCGAGGCCAAAGCGCAGGGCGGCACGTTGGGCTTGCCCACTGGCCGATGCGGGTAGGTTTTGGGTGATGAACTGCTCCACCGTGCGGCGAATGATCACCGTCCATCTGAGCATTTCTCCTGGCGCGCACAGTGCGTGCAGGAAGGCGGTGAGGGGTGTGCCGTAGTATTTAGCTACACGGGCCTTGAGCGCATCGGAGAGGGCGGCTGCATCCTCAAAACCGTTCAGCACATCGAACATGCCGAGGCCCTTGCTGGCATCCGCTGGCACCGCAAGCATGCGCACCTCCATGCCCGCTTTCAGCTCCTTGTTGGCGTCCGCCATGTGCTGCGCCAATGTCTTCTCGCCGGTCGAGAGAAACAGCAAGCGCCACTCCTGTACCTGTCGGCCCGCTTGTCCTCGATCATTCGCCCGGGCCTTACCGGTGCCGTTACCGAGCATGTAAACCGTCTCGCCAATAATGCGTGGGTCACACATGCCAATTTCATCCAGCACCAGGAGGCCGTCTGAGTGCGCAGCGGCGATGGACTCCAAGGCGTTATCTGTCGAGCGCCACGAACGCACCAGACGCGGTCCGCCATAAACCGAGGCAGCGACCTGCAAGTGGGTAGTCTTGCCCCCGGAACTGTCGCCATAGAGATGGAAGCCGCCCGACTCATGCCCGAGCAGGTTGAGCAGAGGCCCTGCAAAGGCCACAGAGACGACAAACGCCAAGCGATGGTTACCAACGCACAGCGCGCCGATTTGCTGCTGCCACTGCTCCAGAGAGCCCGCCTCGCTGATCGGTGGCAACTGCGCACCGGCCTCATAAAAATGCAGGTGTTCGGCGTGCGAGCCAATCTGTTGTTCGGGCAATAGGAACGCGTTGTCGTGCCAACCCAAGCGCGTCACCAAGCGTGCGCGCTGGGAGCTGTCGAAGCCGCCGAGATAGCTCTGCAGGTCATTACGGGCATTGCGTCCTGATCGGCTTCCGGCAAGGCGTAGCCCCATGTCCACCAGCGGGCCGAGTACGTCCTTGCCGAAGTCGCCGGTCATGGTCCGGGCTGGAATATTCCAGCGTTTTTTGGCGCCGTCCGGATCATCGAACTCGACCAATAAACCCCAGTTGTGGCCCTTGTCATCGCGAGTACGGGCGATGATTTCCAGAGGCGAGCACACGGGGCGTTCCTCACCATCGTCGCCGGAATAAAACACCCCCTCTGGCGTCAGGCGAAAGCCGCCCGGCAACAGGTCATTTTTTTTTGATTTCGCAGGACGTTTGGCGGGAGCCTCGGCCTTCGGTTGTTGAGGTTCAGTTGGCTCAGCGGCACCGCCGAAAAACTCACCGCTGCGCACCAGCTCGGCGACGTGGGCAGGTGTCCAGCCTTTGGCTAACGCATCCGCTGCATCGTCGCCGTCTGCCCATTTTCCACCCTTGATGAGCGTGGGCTTTCCGCCTTTGCTGCTGGGCTTGAGCTTGAACACGTCGAGCGAGACTCGTTGTACCGAAGCGACGCCCAGCTCAATCAACTTGAGCTCGATGGCGTCCATGCAGGTCTTGCCGCTGGCATCGTTATCCGGCCATAGCACCACCGTGCGCCCTTTGAGTGGCGTCAGGTCGGCCTTGTGCCAAGAGTTGGAGCCGTTCGGCCAGCACGTGGCTACATGGTCGGGCATCAGTTCAGCGGCGGCATCAGCAGCCTTCTCGCCTTCACATAGCACCACAGGCGCATCGGCCCGCTGTTCCAGCTCATCCAGGTGCAGCAATGGCCGAGGTTCCGGCAACCCTTGCCAGCGCCATTGTGTGGTTTGCCCATCGGAGCGCTTGCACCAGGTCAGCGGTGCAAAGACCTTCCTCGGTTTTCCTTCTTCATCTGGGCCCAGGTCGAAGCGATACAGCGCCATGACTGGCTGACCCTGAGCATCGCGATAGATCCACACTTTGGACGGAACACCGTGTTGTCGGTGTTTGGTTGGACATTTGTTCATGGCCTCGGCCGGGATCGGTTGAGTCGCGATCCACTCCGGCGTTGCGCTTTTGGCCGGTGCGCTTTTGGTGGTCGCGGAACCAGCGGAGACGTTGAGCAGATCCGCCAGTTTTTTGCAGGCTTCAACGTCCGTGCCGCCGTCGATGTAGCGCACCAAATCGATCAGGTCTCCGCCCTTATCGCCGGTGGCAAAATCCGCCCAGGTGCCTTTGCTCAAATTGACCTTGAGTGAGCCTGCACGTTTGTCTGTACGCGTCGGATTAGGTGCTGTGTATTCCTTTCCGCCGTCGACGCGTTTGCCGTTCGGCAGCCAGTGAGCAAGCACACGGTCGATGTTCTTCAGGGCGGCATTTTTTACGTCGGCAAAGCTGGGGCGTTTTGAGGTGTTGCCGGTGCGCTGAGTCATGGTGCTGTCCTCGACTCAAGCAACGCCTCGTTCACGTCGTCGATCAGCGCTTTGGCCATCTCGCCGAGGTAGAACGCAGGCCAACTAAAACGCTCGCCCGCATCGCTGATGGCGGCGTCGAGGATCAGTTGATTGGCGTGGTGCAGAATCTGGGAGACGGCTTCAAGCGCGTCTTCCAGCGGGATACCGGCATTCACCCGAAACAGGTTTTGGCCGTTACCGTTGGCAGGAGAAAACTCGGAGCGGCCACGCGTGCTGGAGTGGGTCACAGAGCACCGCCTTTCTGGCCCATCGGCACAGAGGAGGCATCACCGTACATGGCGAGTGTTTTGATCAAGCCCAAGGTGCCGCGCACGTCCCAAATTACGGATGACAGCACGCGGTTCGAGAGCTGGGGTTTATCGCTGTCTAAGTGATCTTCCAGCAGCATGAGAACTGAATTGGCACGGTCGAGGGCACAGGTGATGGCGTCGATTGGCAGACCAGCTTCGGCGTCCTGGCTGACGCAGAGCAGATCCTCGGGTAGTGCAAAGCCTGGGAGCATGCTCATTGGGCACCCCCTGCGGCTTCCAGGGCGCGAGCCTTGGACATATGGGCGTTGTAACGGGAAAGGCGTGTAGCGAGGCTGGAGTTGGCGTGTAAAGCGGCGAGAGCCATTGCTCGATGAGCGGCGGCGCGAATTTTGGACGGATTGAGGGCGTGCATTTGGTGAAGCTCCTGTATGTGAGGAGCTGCCACTGATCGTCGCCAAACGAATTAGGGTGGCAGCTGTGCGCAGGTTGGCGAACCGGGCATACAGGACCCCGGCAGACCCGAAGGTCTCCCACGCACAGCCGCCATAAAGCAGGAATGCGGGCACAAAAAAAGCGCCTGCAATCGGTATGGGGGCGCCTGTGCGCCTGCATGTACTCGGGTCGCCAAACCCGATCGCTGAATTTGCAGCGACGGTCAGAGAGTAACGCCCGTTTTTTGAAAGTGCAACTGTGCGGATCGCTTGCGGATTTTTTCGATGCGGCATAAATTGATCAGGCATGTAGATTTACCTCAACGCCTCCGGTTGCCGCCGGGGGCGTTTTCGTTTCAGGCATGGATGTCCCAGCGAAGGGAAACAAAGGGCAACAGATCGCCTTCGAGGCAGGCGCGCGCATCCTCGTAGGCGTCGATTTGTTGGCCTTCGTCGACGATGATTGCTTGGGGGGCTTGGCAGGGAACTGACAATGCGCACCAGATTCCATCTCTCCATCGCATCACCATGACGTCCCGGTTAAGGCGTTTTTGCTCCGTGCGGTAGCGTTCAAAACGCTGCATACCGCGTGATGAGAACCCGACTTTTCTGAGTACAGAAAACGGCTGCAAGATGGCCCTGTTGGCAACACGACTTTTCATGCAGCCACCTGGTCGCGAGCATCTATGCGGCTTCGTGCCCATGTTTGGATTTCAGATAAAACCCAGGCTACGGGCGCACCGCGTGCGTTGCTGTTGCTCAATTTGACGGGCAGGGGAAAGCCGCTATCGGTGCGCTGCATGAGTTTGTAGATGGTGGAACGCTTCATGCCCACGATCCGCTCGACCTCGGGCATACGGATCAATGTCGACGAAGCGTCAAAGATTGGGCTTGGTGTGGTTGAGTTAAAGCGGGGAATTTCGGTGATAGGGGCTTTCATAGATCTTGCTCTCGACTGGTTAGGACTGAGAGCAATAATCTAGGTGTGGGTCAGCGGTGAGCAGTTCACTTCCAATTGAAATCCGATTGAAATTTCTGGCTTAGAGCACGAAATGGCGTTTGAGGATGGCATCAACTCTTTTGCGAGTTAAGGCTTTTTCAGTCTCGAGCGCAATCCACTCAGGCCGTTGTTTTGAAGGTTTTGCGACTTCACGCTGTAGCCAGGCATGTACCTTCGTTGCGACGTTACGTTTGGGCATCCCCGCTGCGCGGTAGTGATGTCCCTGTTTAACTATCGCAGCGTCTCGAACGCTAATCTCATCGTTACGCTCCATTCCGCTGATGATGCCGCCCTTTTTGCGGGCCACGCTATCAATCGCTCTCACGGCGATGGATCTCAGTTCATCGTTGTTTAGGCAGGGTAGGGACGTGATCGGTTCCAGGTAGAGGGTGTACTGATCGAGCACTTCGATGTGCTTGTCCGGGTCGACCTGCATCTCTACGAATTGGCAATACAGATCCCTGGGCCAGTCATTAGGAGGTTCAGAGACATGAGACCAGGCCTCTTGATCGGCTGTTTGCATCCAACTGGCTAATGTCTCCAGCGCTTTTACGGCACAAGCCATGATGTAGCCCGCATGAGCGTCGCGCTCCGACACTGAGTGATAACCGCTGTACATTCGTACCCAATGCGCCAGGCGTGCCGTGGTGTCGGTGGAGGCATACTGAAAAATGCTCTCCTCATGGATCATCGTCTGAATGCACATACTTCCGAGATCTTTCATGCCAGCGAGATCTTTATTGATATCGTCGCGGTGAATGCGCAGCCAGCACTGGTCGATCAGGTGGCAGGCGTCAGCGACCTGTCCACAGCAGAGATCATAGAGCGATTGTGCTGAGAGAGATTTGAGCAGGCCGCTGCCTAGCGCCGAATGCAATATGACTCGGTGATCAGTCATTGCCAGGTCTCATCCGCCGTGTAACCGAAAGTCCCACGCCCTGCGCTTGAAGGGCGGAGCCAGCGAGGGTCACTTGGCAGGCTCGGGCGAAACCGCCTGCCCGCAGCACCTGAGCGCTGACTTTTGCGTTACACGCAGGGGCAGCGTTACATCGGATGTACGCTATGTCGCTCAACTGTGTAACAGGTGTGGAGGCCAATGAAACCGGGCGTTTGGCTATGGGCGTTACACGAGTAACACCCGTTACACCGGTTTTAGAGGGGGGTTGAGTATGTGCTCTCACACTGTCTTTCCAAATTGGCCCTGCACCACATTGCTAGCCTCTAATGAGTCAAGATGATCGGCATACCACTGCATCATCTGTGTGCGTTGCTCAAGGTACTGAGCTTTGTTGTAAATCCCTCGAACACCTTGTGGCTTGTGGCTGAGTTGGGCCTCGATGTGGTCAGCAGGATAGCCGTGCTCGTTGAGGATGGTGCTAGCGATGTGGCGGAAGCCATGGCCGGTTTGGCGCCCTTCGTAACCAAGGCGTCTGAGCGCCATTAGGAATACGGTATCGCTGCGGGGTTTGGTGCGGTCGCTTCTACCGGGAAATAAGAGTGGGTAAGCGCCGGTGAGTTGCCGAAGCTCTAATAGCGCTTCGATTGCTTGAGTGCATAGTGGCACCAGGTGCTCACGACCTTTCTTACGACCCTTGCGCTCGACTGGAACGGTCCAGAGCTTCTTGTCGAAATCGAACTCTACCCATTGTGCCTCTCGGAGTTCGCTGGGGCGTACAGCCATCAGGGTCAAAAGCCTCAGGCCGAGCTGAACATCTTTGGCGTGGGGGTAGGAGCGTATCGCTCGAAGTAACCCCGGAAGCTCATCGGGGGAAACGTGGGCGTAGTTCTCTGTCTTTCCCGAGGACAGAAATTTATGCACACCCTCCAACGGGTTGTTAACGGCTCTGCCTGTTACGCGAGCCAGGTCATAGATATCTTTGCAGTAGGCCCTTACACGGCTCATCTGTTCCAGAATCCCCTGACGCTCAAGTCCTCTCAATAGCTCCATCCACTCCATGGACATGATAGAGGTGTAGGGACGTTTGCCGAGCGAAGGGAATACATGGCGTTCGAGTGCACCGAGTATTCTTTTAGCCGTACCAGCATCCCAGCCGCTCAGGCGAGACGTGTGCCACTCCCTTGCCAATGCTTCAAAGGTGTCGTTGGCCGCGTCGATCTCGGCAGCTTGGCGAGCTTTCTTGGAGGTGATCGGATTCTTTCCTTCCGATGCGTCTGCGCGTAGATCAGATGCTTTCTGACGAGCGAAAGCGCCGCCCACTTCCGGGTAGCCGCCAAGACCAAGCCATGACCATTTACCGTCCGGCTTCTTGTAGCGTAATTCCCAAGACTTTTGGCCGTTTGGCTTGACCCTGAAATACAGCCCTGGGCTGTCTAGTTCGCGGTATGCCCCGGCCTCAGACTCCAGGCTGGAAAGAGTCGTGTCAGCGAGAGGGCGTCGCTTGATATCGGTACGTTTCATCCTTGTATGCCTTCAGTTCAATTATTTCTGAAGCATACACGTGGGCATACACGGTGGGGAAGGATAGGGATAGATAGAGGTGGATAGCCAGAAACAAGAAAGCCCGCACTAGGCGGGCTTCTTGAGGTGATTCATAGACTGCTGTAGACATCTATGGATCGGTACTTGGTGGCTACACAGGGACTTGAACCCCGGACCCCAGCATTATGAATGCTATGCTCTAACCAACTGAGCTATGTAGCCAAGTGGCGCGCATTATTCGCGCAGAAGGGAAATGCGTCAAGGGGTTTTTTTAAGTTTTTTCTACGCTTTCAATTGTTTAACGAAAAATCGGCTCAATGGCGACGAGTGGCAGGTGGCCTCTCACCCCAGGAGGTCTTTGGCTACCGCGTGCGTAAAGGTCGATGCGTTGGGCAGAGATCCTTTTCGCCCAACGGTTTTCCTCTAGCGGGACTTACGGAAGCAACGAATTGCGTGTGACCCGTTTAAGCTGTTCGCGCGCCCGAGACAAGCGTGAGCGTACCGTGCCGATGGGGATGTCCAACGCATCGGCAGTGTCCTGATAACTCCCATCGGTTTCGAGCGAAGCGTACAGCGTTTTGCGCATTTCAATCGGCAGATGGTCGATGGCGCTCAGGGTTTTTTCCAGGCGTCGGTTGACTTCAAATTCCCAGTCCAGACTGTTGTGTTCCTCCTGGCCATGCCACAACGACTCATCGAACTCACAATGCACTGGTTTGGCATACATGCGCCTGAAGTGGTTGCGGATCAGATTCTGAGCAATCCCGCACATCCACGTGCTCAGGGTGGCCTGGCCGCTGAAGCGCTCTCTGTTGCGCCATGCTTCCAGGTAGGTGAGTTGCAGAAGGTCGTCCGCATCTTCGGGATTGAGCACGCGTTTGTGAATGAAGCGTCGCAGCTTTTTTTGTTGGTCGTCCGTCAGTTGGACCATGAACTGCGGCGAACTGCCGACGAGTTGAGCTAGATCACCAATAGGTATTTTCATGTAGTTTTCCTCCGGGAAGGCTCGATCGAAATGGTTTCGATGTGCACCCCTTTTGCACTGGCTGTGCCAGGCGCGGAAAACGTTCAATTCATTGATTTAATTGAATAAATATTTTGTTTGTGGGCTTTTTTATGCAGTAACTTGCAAAAACCTCACCGTAGATGTGCGGGTATTTTCATAGCCGCCGGCGCGAAACGCGTCGATGGAACCCAATCGCAGCGGCTTGCCACATAGGGACACAAACTTCCCATTCTGGCCCGCTCATGAAAGTCGAATCCTTCAACGATGTGCAGCAGATCCAACCTGCGGACAAACCCAATGTGAGCACTGTCCAAGCGCCCAACCGTTCGCTGGGCCTGGATGACATTGCGCAGATTTTCAGTGAAGAAGTGGCGCTCAACGCGCAAGCCCTGGGCCGGCGATCGATTGGCGCGAAAGTTTCCCCCGTCACAGAACTGGTGCAGATCTACGAGCAATTGGGGCACCCCGGCCAAGCCACTCTGGAAACGGTTGTTCGCCGGCTTAGGTTCGAGTTGCTGCGCAAGCCCACTGTCGAAAAACTGATAAGCCTCGCCGGCAGTGACCCGGCGCGTGCCTTTGTGGTGCTTCAATTTGTCGCCAACGAAGCGCGGACCAATGGGCTGACAGTAGAAGAGGACCTGGCACGCGGGGCCTTGAAGGCGCTGAGGCAGGGTTTCGGCGGGCACATCCAGGCAGGTCTGAATATCGCCTTGGCGTTGAAGGAGGCCAGCACTGACCCACAGGAGCGCCAGGACGTGCGTGCGCTTTATTACGCCTCGGTGGTCGTTCGCCAATCCTTGGCGTTGATGCTGCAAACGCTGTTGAAGATGTACGGCTTGACGGATTTTCCCAAAGGCGTCGACCTGATGACTCAGGCGCTGAACGGCGATATCGCGGCGCACACGCAGTCGGTGCCCTGGCTGACTACGCACGCATTGCCCTCAAGGCACAGATCTATCATCAGTACAGCGAAGCTGACGGCCTGCACGCCTGGTTACTCTCGCCACAGACCGAGAACATCTTGCGCGAAGCGTTGCGCCAGACCCAGAGCGGGGTGTTTTTCGCCCTCGATGACGACAACAGTGCGGCCTTGGTCGCGCTGCTCAACCAGGCCTTTGTGCTGCGGCCGAAAACCAAGAGCGTGCTGTTGGTGGCTCAGGATTTGCGCAGCCCGTTGCGCGCTCTGTTGCTCGATGAGTTCAACCATGTGCCGGTGATGTCATTTGCCGAATTGGGAAGTCACTCCAAGGTCAAGGTATTGGGCCGTTTTGACTTGGGTCAGGACGAACCGATGCGGGGAGCGGCGGCATGAGCGCCCCATTTTTATCCGCATCGAGGGCGGCCCCATGATGTTCGAGCTGCGGGTGCTGGATGGCTTGCATCAAGGCGCCGCGCTGCCGTTGTTTGGTGAACAGTGGAGCGTGGGTGCCAACGCGGATGCGGATCTGCTGTTGAACGATCCTGGGGTTGCCGAGCATCACGCGCGTTTGCAGCTGGCCGATGGCTGCTGGTCGGTGCAGGCCGAGGCAGGGCTGCTTAAAGACAGCAAAGGGCATGTGCTGGCGCAGATCGCCGAGCTTGCGTTGAACACGGTCTTTTCAATCGGCTCCGTTCGCTTGTGCGTCAGCCCTGCCGATCAGCCGTGGCCACAGGCACCCTCGCCTGCACCAGCCGCGTCTGAGTCTGCGGTGCAGGCGCCGCTCGCCTTGAAGCTGTCGTCCATCCCATCGTCCCAACAAAAGCGCTTGCTTAGCCTGCTGCTTGCATTTGCGGTGCTCACCGCCGTAGCCGGCATCATCTTCAGTGGAGAACGCAAGGCTCAGGCATCGCTGATGCCGCCAGTGATTCAAAAGCCCGAACTGGGTTCGCCGTTCGAGGTGCGCCAGCAATTGTTGAAGATGCTCAGCGAGCGCGAGTTGACCGCACGGGTCAGCCTGCAGGTCATCAATGGCCAGATTTCCTTGAGCGGTGATGTTTCCCAGGAGGACGCGGACCTGGTGGCGCGCATGCTCGACCGATTTGCCGGGCAATTCGAAACGGCTGTGCCGGTGATCAGCCGCGTACGCACGCGCGACGGCGCCTTGCCGTTCAAGATCGTGCAGATCATTGGCGGCCCGAATGGCCACGTTGTGCTGGAGGAGGGTACCCGGTTGTTCGTGGGTGACGAAGTGAATGGTTTGCGCCTGGTGCTGATCGATAACAGCAAAGTGGTATTCGACGGTGCGCAGCGGTACGAGGTGCGTTGGTGAGCGGCTCGTTGCAAGAGCGCCTCGAGGCCTGGCAACGCCAACAATCGGCGGCGTTGAACGGCTTTGCGCCAGTCACGATGCGCGGCCGAATACAGCGCGTCAACGGCATGCTGATGCAGTGCCGTCTGCCCCAGGCACGCATTGGCGATCTGTGCCAGGTGGAAAAGCAACCTGGCGATTACATGCTTGCCGAAATTATCGGCTTCGATCAGCAGGATGCAGTGCTCAGTGCCCTGGGCAATCTGGAGGGCGTGAGTGTAGGCGCTGGCGTGGAGCGCCTTGGCGTGCCCCACAGGGTACGTGTGGGTGACGACCTGCTGGGCCAGGTGCTGGATGGTTTCGGCCGGCCTATTGCCGGCGACGGACCCAGTGCGTTCGCAGAAGCAGATACGCCCGACGCAACCCCGGTACTGTGCGAGGCGCCGTTACCCACGGAGCGGCCGCGGATCAATCGCGCTCTGTCTACCGGTGTGCGCTCGATCGACGGCCTCATGACGCTGGGGGAAGGCCAGCGCGTCGGACTGTTCGCGGGGGCAGGCTGTGGCAAGACCACCTTGTTGGCCGAGATCGCCCGGAACGTGGAGTGCGATGTGATTGTGTTCGGTTTGATCGGCGAACGGGGTCGTGAGTTACGCGAGTTTCTGGACCATGAACTGGATGACCAACTGCGTGCCAAGGCGGTGCTGGTGTGCGCCACCTCCGACCGATCCAGCATGGAGCGCGCCCGCGCGGCCTTTACCGCGACGGCGCTCGCTGAGGGCTTTCGGCGCAAGGGCAAGCGGGTGCTACTGCTGATCGATTCCCTGACGCGGTTTGCGCGGGCGCAGCGTGAAATCGGCCTGGCTGCGGGCGAGCCGCTGGGGCGTGGTGGTCTGCCGCCTTCGGTGTACAGCCTGCTGCCGCGCTTGGTGGAGCGCGCTGGGTTGACGCGTGAGGGCGTGATAACCGCGATCTACACGGTGCTGATCGAGCAGGACTCGATGAATGACCCGGTGGCCGACGAAGTTCGCTCGCTGCTGGACGGCCACATCGTGCTGTCACGCAAGCTGGCCGAGCGTGGCCATTACCCGGCCGTTGACGTACTCGCCAGCCTGTCGCGGATTCTGACCAATGTCGCCGAGCCTCGGCATATCCAGGCCGGTACGGCACTGCGGCGGCTGTTATCGGCCTATCAGCAGATTGAACTGATGCTCAAGCTGGGCGAGTACCAGGCGGGCAATGATGCCCTGACCGACATGGCGGTGAGCAGCCGCCAGGCGGTGGACAGTTTCCTGCGCCAGGACTTGCGTGAGCCTTGCGCGATAGACGCCACCATCGACCAACTGATGGAGCTGACTGCTTATGTCCCATTCTGAATCGTTGCCGGCTGAGATCGAAACCTTGCGGCGTTTGCGTCGATACCGTGCCGATCGTGCCGAGCGTGCGCTGCGCGAGGCCAAGCGATCTCAGCAAGCGCTGGTGGCGCACATCCAGCAGGCGCAGGACCTGCTTGAGCAAACCCGCCAGGAAGAGGCACGCCAATGCGCACAACTGCTGAGCGAACACCAGGGACAAGTGGTGAGCTTCCAGGCGCTGAAGTCCTGGAACCGCAAGGAGCAAAGCCTGTCTGCCGGCACCCGGCGTGAAGAGGGCCAGTTGCACCACCTGCAAGGGCAGCAGGAACAGCGTGAAGTAGAGGTAGGTAGGGCGCAGAAGCATGTCACCGCGTGCCTGCGTCAAGTCGAAAAACTCCAGGAGCTGGCCAATTTGCTCACGCAGGAATCGCTATGACCTCCATTTCAGCCAACACGTCTGAACGCCAACGTCGACGCGATCCTCGCGAGGACCGTGTCCACGAGGTGGGCGCGCCTGTGCCTTTGGAGCAGCGCCAGCTCTTTACCCAATTGTTCGGTGATGACGAACAGGATTCGGGCCGCAGCGCCTCACACGCCGGCATCAAGGCATCTGGCGATCGGGTCATGGTCGAGGCGCTGACCGAGCAGTTGGTACCTCGGCTGCAAGGCGTTTCAGCGTGGCCGCTGACGGTGGCCATGTACTTGCCGCGTCTGGGACGGATCAGTGCGCGTATTCGTCGGGAAAGGGCTGGGTGGAATATCGAGCTTGAGGCGCAGCAGAACGCAACGGCAAGCTGGCTCTACGGCGTACGGCACCAATGTGAGCAGAGGCTCGCCTCAGGCCTGGCACTCCCGGTGGAGCTGTGCGTGGCGAATGCGGCGCCGGCATGATGTTGCCATCTCTTGCCTTGCCCCGGGTGAGGGCCGACGCAGTGGCCGCGCGGCGGCGGCTGGGGCGCGGGTTGCGTTTACCGTTCCAGGTTGCCGAGCAGCGGGGTGAATTGCGCCTCGAGCCTGGCAATGAGCCGTTTGGTGTTCAGTCATTGTGCTTCGAAACCACCTGCGGGGTCCTGGCGCTCAGCGAGCCGGGACCGCAATTGAGCTTGATGGGCGAGTGCCCGGTGACATTGGCCCAGGCCGGCAATGATCCGGATTCCTGGTTCTGGGCCTTGCTTCAGCACTACCTGAGCCCGCAGATAAGCGCGCTGTTCGGTTATGTGCGGCTCGTGGATACCGACCGCCCCACGGGGTTTGGCTGCCGGCTCAGCGTGAGCCTGGGAGCTTCGCGAGTGGTGGGCTATGTGTGGCTGGCTCCTGACAGTTTGCTCGCTCTGTGCGAGGCCGCCCCATGGTGCTCTATCGCAGCCCCCCTGCCAGCGCAGTTCCAACTGGCGGTTGCCGTCACCCTGGGGCGCATGCGCCTGACCATTGCACAAGTGCGCGGCCTGCACGCCGGTGATGTGCTGGTTCCCGAACTCGCGCTGTTTCAGGCGCAGGGCAGCGGGTATGTCCAGGTGGGCAGGCACCGGCTGCGGGGCGTTATTGACGATGAAAACGGGACTATGTGCCTGACTCTTTCTTCTATCGAGGACACGTCTGTGGACGACAATTTTGCAGCGCATGCCTACTCCGAGGATGCGCAGGATGAGCCGGTGGTGGATATCTTTGGCCACGAGCCCTTTGACGAGTTGAGTATGGCGCTGAATGTTCGCTGCGGCACACTGAACCTCACGCTGGGCGAATTGCGCAATCTGGGGCCAGGCTCCGTGCTGGGCCTTACCGGTTACGCGCCTGGCCTGGCAGGCCTGTACTACGGCGATCGGCCGATTGGGCAGGGGCAGTTGGTGGAGGTCGACGGCCGCCTGGGCTTGCAATTGTCCCGCGTGCTTTTCGGTCGATGATACTTCAGGGGCTGGACCCCCTCGTTCTGGCACTGTTCCTTGCCACGCTGACGCTGATGCCCATGCTGTTGATCATCTGCACATCGTTTTTGAAGATCGTGATTGTGCTGATGATTACCCGCAATGCCATCGGCGTGCAGCAGGTGCCGCCAAGCATGGCTATCAACGGCATCGCATTGGCCGCGACGCTGTTTATCATGGCGCCGGTGGGCCATGAGATCGCTGAAAGCCTCAAGACCGCTCCGCTGGACACGAGCAATGTGCAGATGGTGTTGCAGACAGGCGCAGAGGCCATCAAGCCCTTGCGTGCATTCATGCTGCGCAATGTCGACCCCGACGTGCTCACCCACCTGTTGGAGAATACCCACCGCCTCTGGCCCGCGCAGATGGCCCAGGAGGTCCAGCGTGAAGATCTGATCCTGCTGGTTCCTGCCTTTGTCTTGTCGCAACTGCAGGCGGGGTTCGAGATCGGCTTTCTGATCTACATACCCTTTATCGTGATTGATCTGATTGTCTCCAACCTCTTATTGGCGCTGGGCATGCAGATGGTTTCCCCCATGACCATTTCCCTGCCGCTCAAATTGCTGCTGTTTGTGATGGTGTCCGGCTGGTCGCGGCTGCTCGACAGCCTGTTCCTTTCTTATCTCTGAGCCGACTATGGACCCGATCGTATTGTTCAAGCAGGGCATGTTGCTGGTCGTGGTATTGACCGCACCACCGCTGATCGTGGCTGTGGTAGTGGGCGTGCTGACCTCGCTGGTCCAGGCGCTGATGCAGGTGCAGGATCAGACGCTGCCGTTCGGCATCAAGCTGGTGGCGGTGGGGGTCACGCTGATCATGACCGGACGCTGGATCGGCGTGGAGTTGATCCAGTTGATCAACCTGACGTTCGACATGATCGGCCGCTCGGCCCTCCACTGAGGTTGCTCTGTGCTGTTGTATCTCGAGTTTCTGCCCAGTCTGGTGATCGCCATGGCGCGCATCTATCCCTGCGCGTTACTGGTCGCGGCCTTCAGTTTTCAACATATTCGTGGCATGCCCCGGCACACGATCGTGATGGTCATTGCACTGATCCCCGCGCCAGGCATCCATGCCGCATTGGAGGGGCTGGATTACTCGGCGCTCATGCTCGCCGCCCTGGCGCTCAAGGAGGTGGCCCTTGGGGTGTTGCTGGGCGTGTTGCTGTCGATGCCGTTCTGGATGTTCGAGTCGGTGGGCGCGCTGCTGGATAACCAGCGAGGCGCGTTGGCCGGAGGCCAGCTCAACCCATCGCTGGGCCCGGATGCAACGCCCATCGGACACATGCTCAAGCAGCTGGCGATTTTTCTGTTGATGATCAGTCTGGGGCTTGGCGCACTGACCCAGGTGATCTGGGATAGCTACCTGATCTGGCCACCGACGGTGTGGTTCCCGCTGCCGGGGCCCAATGGGTTCAGCGTATTTATTGCGCTGCTCGGGGATACGTTCATGCACATGATGCTTTACGCCGCACCCTTCATCGCCGTGTTGCTGTTGCTGGAGTTCGGCATCGCGCTGCTGGGGGTCTACAGTCAGCAATTGCAGGTGAGTACGCTGGCTCCGCCAGTCAAGAGCCTGGCGGGTATTGGTGTTCTCTTGCTGTATTTTGCGTTGTTGCAGGATTTGATCGTCGGGCGCATGAGCCTGCTGGGTGGCCTCAAGCACTCCCTTGGGCTGTTGTTCAAGGTAGTGATGCCATGAGTGACTCGGGAGAGAAAAAACACCCTGCCTCGGCCAAAAAGCTGCGTGACCAGCGTAAGAAAGGCCAGGTCTCCCAGAGCCAGGATGTGGGTAAGTTACTGGCGCTGGCCGCTATCAGCGAAATCGCGTTGTATACCGCCCAACGCAGTTTGCAACGTTTCGAACACCTGATGGTGTTACCGATCTCACGGATCAATCAGCCCTTTGTGCGAGCGCTGGAAGAAGTGCTGTTCGATGGGGTGACCGTATTTTTATCGTTCGCCTTGTTGATGGTTGGGGTCGCGATTGCCACGAAACTGATCAGCAGCTGGATGCAGATCGGCTTTCTGTTCGCTCCGGATGCCCTCAAGCTCGATTTCAATCGGGTAAACCCCATGAGCCAGCTCAAGCAAATGTTCTCCGCCCAGTCGGTGATGAACCTGTTGATGAGCGTGGCCAAGGCGTTTCTGTTGGGGCTGATTGTGTACCTGGTGGTCTGGCCCTCTCTGGGCACCCTGATCAATCTGGCCAACAGCGATCTGCAAAGTTACCTGTTGGCGCTGATTGCACTGTTTCGCTATCTGCTCCATGCCTGTCTCGGATTGCTGCTGGTGTTGGCGCTGATCGACCTGACCCTGCAAAAGTATTTCTTTGCCAAGCGTATGCGCATGACCCAGGTCGAAGTGGTCAAGGAGTACAAAGACATGGAGGGCGACCCTCACGTCAAGGGCCAGCGCCGTTCGCTGGCGTATCAGCTGGCGCAGGAAGAACCCAAGGTCAAGTTGCCCAAGCTGGAGGAGTCGGACATGCTGGTCGTCAACCCGACTCACTTTGCCGTCGCCTTGTATTACCGTCGCGGCAAAACGCCGTTGCCGCAGTTGGTGGCCAAGGGCACGGATGCACAGGCGCGCAAGTTGATCGACCGCGCCAAGGCGGCGGATGTTCCGGTCATTCAGTGCGTGTGGCTGGCTCGGACCCTTTACGAGAAAAAGCTCGGTGCGCCGATTCCCCGCGAAACGTTGCAGGCTGTGGCGTTGATCTACCGTACCTTGCGTGAGCTGGACGACGAAGCCAAGCGTGAAACCCTCACATTGCCGGAGCTCGAGCAGCGCTGATCAGCGTGTGGCCGAAAGGTCCAGAGCGTGCAAGTTGGCCAGAGACAGCATCCGGCTGAGCATTTTATCCAGCGCCTGGGGCTGTGTGGGCAGGGCGTGCCAGATAACCAGCGCGCCCTGTTTGTCCAGATAGAGGTAACAGCCGTCAAACGCCAGCGCCTGTTCAAAGCGACGCTCCAGTACCCGCTCCAACTGTCCAGCTTGCAGGGCCACGCGTTCGATTTGCAAGGCCACGCCCTTGCGTGTGCCCGCATCGCTCGAGCGCAATGCAATCCCCGGACACAACTGCTGATGAGCGGGGCGGCCGCTCACCAGGTCGTCGATGAGCATCTGGCGGTTCAGAGGGTCTGTCGATGCCCCCATGCTCATCGCTCCAGGGACACCGTTTGATAGTCCGAGCGCTCCCCGGCCGGGCCGGGCTCGGCACGCATGTGGGGTGGCCACCAGACCACCATTTTATCGTTGCTCGATTGCGGACGTGAGCAGGAGTCGCCTTTGCACGTCGGTGTGCAACCGGCAACAAGCAGTACGGCAGCCATCAGCGTGGCATGCATCAGACGGTGGTTCATGGCGAGGGTGTCCGGGTTGAAGGTGCAGTGATCAGGGAAGGGCGGGGCACGCTCAGGTGTTCATCCTTGATGACAGGACGCATGGCGATAAACACTTCGGCTTCTTCACCAGGCTTGAGCCAGGCGTGCGGCCACACAGTGACCGCCAGCGTTTGCGAATTGCTGCATTCCTTCTCATCGATGCGCACATTGCGCTTGAACTGGTTGCGCAGAACCACTACCGCCACGTTGTACTGTGGGCCCGCATACCATTGGCTGCGTTCTGGATTGAGCGCCAGCAAGTCTCGGGTGCTGCACAACGTGTTCAGCCCCAGTGGCATGGGCTCGGCCTTGAACGTCTTGGGCACCTCGCCACTGACCAGATGGGCCAGGGTGCTGGTGATATCGCTGCGGTTGATCACTGGCTGATGCGGGGCGTAGCGCCGTGCCAAAGGCTTGAGCGCGGCCTGCAACTGGACCTGATCATCCTGAGGCAGATAGCGCGAAGGGTCAGACTGATCGCCGATCACTCGCGGCGTCAGGATGAACAGTCGCTCACGCCGATTGTTCTGCCGTTCGGTCGAAGAGAACAGCGCCTTGCCCAGCAACGGTATGTTGCCCAGCACAGGCACCTTGCTTTGTTTGTCGGTGTTTTCCGTGACGTGGAATCCACCCACCACCAGCGAACGTTTTTCCGCCATCACGGCTTGGGTACTGACCTTGCCCCGGCGTACATCGGGGCCCATACGCTCGGGGTTGGACTCGTCGAAGTTACCGTCTTCGATGTCTATCGCCAGATGAATCTGATGACCACCTCGACTGGTGATTACCCGAGGAATCACCTGAAAGCTGGTGCCCACGGTGATGGGCAGGATCGTCGCGTTTTCAGTACCGGCAGTCAGGTATTGAGTACGGTTGAAATCGATGACCGCTGGTTGGTTTTCCAGGGTCAGTACTGAGGGGTTGGAGACCATGGTTGCCAGCCCGCGGGATTCCAGCGCGCGGATATCGGCGTAAAAGCGATCGCTGCGTCCGATCGATAGTTGCGAGGCGGTACCGGGCGCCATATTGACGCCGCCACGAAAGCGACTGTTCTGAAAGCCCCATCGGGTACCGAACTCATTTAATTGTGTGCGCTCGATGTCGAGGATGATCGCGTCGATTTCCACCAGCTTGCGCGCGACATCAAGTTGGCTGATCAGCTCGCGATACATCGCTTGTCGCTCCGGCAAGTCATAAATCAGGATCGCGTTGTTACGCACATCCGCCTCGACGCGGATCTGGCTGGTGCTCACTGGCGCCCGAGGCGTAATCGACATGCCGGTATCCGGGGGCGTAGGTGCGCTGAGCATCTGCCCCAGCAGCGGGTTGCTCAGGCGCGCAAAGCCGGGCGTGACAGGTGCGGGCTGGGACTGGGACGGGGTGCGTTGAGCCAGGCCGGAAAGCATAGTGGCAGAGCGCGGCTCCAAGAGCTTGCGCAGCATGCTGGCGACGCCAGGGATAACAATTTTTTCGCTGCGGTACTCTACTTGGCGGTCTGCGGCATTGGCGAACTTCAGCGGGAACGTCAGCACACTCTGTTTTTCATCTGCGGAGCGACGCTGGCTGCTGAATTGCTTGATCTGCTCGATGTAGCTTTTGGGGCCGGACACCAACACGATGCCGTCTTCCGGCAACTCGCCCCAGCCGAATCGGCTATCGAGCAAGCCGATATCGGTGAGCGCCTGCTTGAGGTCGGAAACCGTCTCCGAAGAAACTTCCAGTCGTGCAGACTCTTGTTGGTCCAGCGTGCTGATAAATAGCGTGTTGTTGTACATGTACCATTGGAAACGGTGTTCGACGCCAAGCCTGTCCAGCAGTGACTGCGGGGTGTTCGCTCGGATCTTGCCATTGACGTCGCCCTCCAGCAGGCCCTCGATTTGCAGTTGCGTGCCGAAGGTCTGGGCGAAGTCTTCGAGTACTTGGCGCAGAGGTTTGTGTTCGGCCTCATAGGCGTAGGCGGTGTTTTTCCATTCCGTGGGGGTGGCGGCCAGCGTCGTGCCGATAGGGTTAAGCAACCAAGGCATCGCAATTAAGCAACCCCAACGAGCTCGTTTTGATGAGGTGCCTGATGGGTTCGCTTGCACATACTCAAGCTTGGGGGAGGGCGTATGCATGGAGAGTTCTCTGATTAATATGTCAGTGATCGTAGTGAAGTGGGAGGCACGCTTTTGCGAGGGGAGGCAAGGCGTGCTGCCACGGCCTGCCACGCGTCGCGTTGGTTCAGCATGGCTTCAAGAGAGTCAATCAGGTGCTCTTCGCCTTGATCAGCGCCCAAACACTGGATTAGCCAGAGCGCACCAGTGACGGGTGCTCGAGCGAGCGCGCCCTGGAAACGGTTCAGGCTTGCGCTTCCCACCCACATCCATGTTTGCAGTTGCCAATCATCAGGTGCATGTTGGGTCAGTTGGACATTTAAGTACAAAGTGCTGCCATAACGCCGCATGACTATTTCAGCATCGCCTTCGCACAAATGGATCTGTTCTTCGTGACCGTTAAACCAATTGATAAGTAAACTGTTCAATTACTGAAAGCTATCAAACGTCGTTTTGTACATCATATGAGCGGCACGGCCTTGTTCATGCTGTGCTAACTGAGTATAAAAAGCGTCTCGCGATAATTTTCCAAACAGCGCGGAGAGTTCTCGCAGGTTTTCGGGATCTTGCACAGCGTGTTCCATCGCATTATCGAATTGTTTATCGACAACGCTGCGGCTGTTTGACAGTTGAGGCGCCAATTTAAAAAAATTCATATTTTTTTCCTCATGTGTTTTTGCGGTCGCTTTGGTTGTGGTTTCCTCTGGGAACTAGTTCCACTATTCAGGGCTTCTGAAAGAAATCCTACATGGAATTATTTTTTTGACTACGAGTTCTGACGCTTTTCAAGCGCTTCACGCATTGAATTCCAACTGATACGAAAGTTACCCTCTTCTGTTTGAAGCACAAGGGTTTGAGACTCTACCCTCTCGTCAGGCTGAAGCTTCCAATACTTGGAATGCTGACTAGCGAGGTACTGTTTCACAACTTTCATTTCAGGTGGATGGCAAAGCAGTATCGCGTTGACCTCTGGAAGCTGAAGCGTTACCAAGTGTCTGAGCAGAGATGCCAGACGTTCTGGTTCTACCGATTCGTCGAGCAGTCTGTGAATGGCTTTATTGACGACCGCGGTGGCATACCGTTCCAGGTTGTCGCACATTTGCTGACGGTCATTTTCCCAGCGCTTGAGCTGGGCGTCGGCGCGCTGCCATATCTCAAAAGCGGCGCTCTCCAAGATTGCTTCACGTTCTTTATTGGCTTGGGCCATCAACTGATTGGCTTGGGCTTGGGTGCGGTTCAACAGCTGACTGGCCTGCGAAAAGTCAGCAAGGGTTTGGCGTGAGATGAGGGTTGGCGGTAGTCCAAGGTTGTCCTTATCTATTTCAATCTTGTGTCTACAGAACATCGCTATCTCCGTGCTCGTTTGAATGAGAGTGCGCGTCAGCACCGGTAATGGCCGTAGCACGCCAAACGAACGCTTGGCAAAGTGTGTCCAATCGGCCGTTTCCATTTTCAAATGAAGCGTGGTTTTTTTCTGTTTCGAGTACTCGTGTATAAGGGAAGCGCAGTTTCAGACGATGCCAGATAGCAGGTTCGAGCCAGTTATGTAGGAGTTGTAGCGGGTCATCATTGGGCAACAGCATGCCCGGGGGAAGCGCCTTGGAAAGGCGCATGCACCACAGCTGATTATCTTTGCTCAATGGAGGCGCCGCTGTAGGGTTGAACATGCAATGAATCAGCAAGAGTATTAAATTGAGTTGTTCGGATGAGGCACGAACCAGTCGAAGTAGGGTGGGAGTAGGCGCAGCAGGTAAGCAAGGAGCAATACCGATAGCATTGAGGTTCACCGGTACGCTCATGCGAGAAAGCCAATCGAGGGCAGCGTATTTATCGGCAGTCTTCCAGTCCTGGTGGGCGCATCGCCATGGGAATGCCCACCATTGAGCCCAGGCCACGTTCTCGTTTACCGGGTCGTTTCCACCAGGCATCATAAGATCGGATGGTCAGCTGGTAGCGTCGCCAAGGATGCTTGTTGTCGCCGATGGTGTAAGAAAAGCGCGCTGCTGGTTATTAGCACCAAACCAATCAGCAAGAATGTAACGCTGATGCGCCAGAACCCGACGTCATTTTCAGGAACAAGAAACGGGCCGAAATAAGCCATCTGTTGCTTTTCCTGATACGCCGTCGCAGGTATAAATATCACGGCAAGTTTTTGCGGGTTGTCCACGGCTGAGGTCATGCCGGGGAGACTGCTTGCTACCAGTCTGCGAACACGTGCTCGGGTATTGTCAGGGTCGAGGCGTACGTCGTGCTTTATGAAAACTGAAGCGGATGCTGGCATAATGGGTTCCCCTGGAGCGATACGTTCGGGGAGGACTACGTGCACTCGTGCGACAATCACACCGTCTACATTGGATAAAGTGGCTTCAAGCTCTTGCGAGAGGGCATAGATGTAGCGAGCACGTTCTTCCAAGGGCGTTGAAATAACGCCTTCTTTTCGAAATATATCTCCTAAGGTCGTCCGCGCTAATCTAGGTAAACCTGCCGCTTCGAGGGTGCGCACTGCACGGCCGATGTCTTGTGCATTGACTGCAACTACAACGCCATCTTTGGCGGATGATTTTTGAGCGCGAATGTTCTTGTCGGCAAGCTCGGCAATGACCTCATTTGCTTCTTGTTCGGTAAGCTTACTGTGAAGTTCCACACTGTCGCCGCAACCGCTAAGCATAAACGCCAGGGCTAACAGTAACGCAACGGAGAGCAAACGATTCATGTCGATTTACTGCAAGTTAGAAATTTTATCAATGCATTGGGTCGCCTTGCCAAGGCTCTTTACCAAAATTTGCGACTGGAATAATGCATTGGAAAGCTGATTAGGGAATTTTCCGAGCAACTCGTCATTTCCGTTCTTGCTGATAGCTTTTAGGGTTTTTTTTAACTGGTCTGTTGTATGAGCGAGCTCTGAGGAAGCAATGGTTAATATGTTTGAACGTTGCGAGGAAGCGGTGCTTGGCCAGGTTTGCTGGGTAAGTGCCGCCTTGAAGAAGTCCACATCCGCACTGGAAGCCGCAGGGGCGGTGGCATGCTCATTACTGTTGAAATCTCTACGATTCGATTCTACAACCTCTTTAATTATCATATAGAACCACGCGTATGAATACTGATGGATAAGCGCCCGTTATACAATCCGGGGCATGGCTGCTTGGGGTATTGCCATCTCCCCGACAAACGAGTCGGGGAGACGTATTTTATTAATTTCGCGCTTGAATGGTCGCTTTGTCGTAGCTGGCCTTCTTCGCGTCATTCAAGTCTTTTGCGGCTTGAAGCTGGTCCATTTCTGCGCGCATTTTTTCATTTTCCATACTGCCTTCGATACCACTGCCAGCGTTAGGGAATAAGTTAGCGCCATAGTACGGATAGGAACCGGAACCTTGAATCATGGTTATATCTCCAATTTTCAATTTGAACGTTTTCGTCATGGTGGCCTAGGTCGAATGCCAGAGTTCATGGTTATCCATCTAGGGCCGCTAAATGAGTGGTGTTGCAAAACTAATTGGTTCCGGATATTCCAGTCTTGTCATTTCAAAGTGTTACATAATTTTCCGGCTGTTCTCTTCGTCACGTTCGCCCTGTTGAGCCGTGCGCTGTTCAGTAAGTCTGACAGCCAGGACAGCAGCCGTTAATCCTGATTCAACGATATGTCTAAGTGTTTCAGTCGGTAATACAACGTACGCTTTGGTACCCCCAGCTCCACCGCCACCGTATCTACGCAGTGCTGATGGCGACATAAAGACTCTTCAATCAATATCTTTTCAATGAACTGCAAACGGGCTTTCAGGTTAGTCTGTGTATAGCATTGCTCGCTTCCAGGGTTCGAAAGGGCCGGCAAGCCCAATACAAACCGTTTAGCGGTCGAGCGCAACTCACGAACATTGCCCTGCCAAGGGTGGCACAGCAGCTGTTGCAGCAATTCTCCAGACGGCGGTGGCGGCGGCGCGCATTTGAACTGGTCAGCCTCCTCACGGATCATTACCCGGAACAAGGGAATGATAAGTTCGCGTCGATTACGCAGAGCTGGGAGCTGAATGTTGACGATATTCAGACGAAAGTAGAGGTCACGCCTGAAGGTGCCTTGCTCCACCATTTCGTGTAACGCATACTGGGCTGACGCTATAACGCGCATGTCCACAGGAATAAAGCGGGTCGAACCCAGACGCTCTACGCCGCGCGATTCCAGCACACGCAGCAATTTGGCTTGCAGGCTCAAGGGCATGCTATCAATCTCATCCAAATACAGCGTACCCAAGTGAGCGGCCTCGACAAAACCGGCGCGTGATTGCATCGCTCCGGTATAGGCGCCGCTATTGACGCCGAATAATTGGCTTTCGGCCAGACTTTCCGGAATAGCTGCGCAGTTCACTGCGATGAAGTTACCTCGTCGGCCGGATAGACGATGAATTCGTTGCGCCAAGGTATCCTTGCCTGTGCCGGTTTCCCCCAGCAACAGAATGTCAATATTGAGCGTAGCAGTAGTGTTCAAGATGCTTTCAATATCGGGATCATCAATTATGGAAATTTCTGTTTCATTTTCCAGGTGGTCGACTCCCAACATCGAATGATCACTCCATAATAATCAGTGCTTCACTACCAGGAATACGATTGCCGCCGCGCTCCAGTAGAGCTGAGTTTATAGTGGTGTCACTTATTGTGGCGGTCGTTATTTGCCTGGACTACGTAGGATAAGTTTGATTGTGAATGGAGTGCTTACTGTTTTTATAAAAAGTAAATAATTGAATAGGAAAACTCTGTAATTGGTTAAGCTATGTCTGAGATTGCGAGTTTAAATCATAAAAATAGCCCACAAAAAAGCCGATGCACTGCATCGGCTTTCTTGTGGGCGGCGTAAACCCCCAAGTAATATTAAACGTTGAAACGGAAGTGCATAACATCACCATCCTTGACGATGTATTCCTTGCCTTCCAGGCGCCATTTACCGGCTTCCTTGGCACCGGCTTCACCCTTGTACTGGATGAAGTCGTTGTAAGCGATCACTTCAGCGCGGATAAAACCTTTTTCGAAGTCGGTGTGGATCACGCCGGCGGCCTGTGGCGCGGTGGCGCCGACCTTGACCGTCCATGCGCGTACTTCTTCGACACCGGCGGTGAAGTAGGTCTGCAGGTTAAGCATTTCGTAGCCGGCGCGGATCACGCGGTTCAGGCCCGGCTCTTCCAGGCCCAGGGCTTCAAGGAACATGTCCTTCTCTTCGCCGTCATCGAGTTCGGCGATTTCCGCTTCGATCTTGTTGCACACCGGTACCACGATGGCGCCTTCTTCGTCGGCGATGGCCTTGACCACGTCGAGCAGCGGGTTGTTCTCGAAGCCGTCTTCAGCGACGTTGGCGATGTACATCACAGGCTTGGTGGTCAGCAGGTGGAAACCCTTGATCACAGCCTTCTCGTCAGCGCCCATGTTCTTCATCAGGCTGCGAGCAGGCTTGCCTTCGGTGAAGTGAGCGATCAGTTGTTCCAGCAGGCCTTTCTGGACTACGGCGTCTTTATCACCGCCCTTGGCGTTGCGCGCGACTTTCTGCAGTTGCTTTTCGCAGCTGTCGAGGTCGGCGAAGATCAGTTCCAGGTCGATGATTTCGATGTCGCGTTTTGGGTCGACGCTGTTGGAGACGTGAATCACGTTCTCGTCTTCAAAGCAGCGGACCACATGGGCGATGGCATCGGTTTCGCGGATGTTGGCCAGGAACTTGTTGCCCAGGCCTTCACCTTTCGACGCACCGGCAACCAGGCCCGCGATGTCGACGAATTCCATGGTGGTCGGCAGGATGCGCTTGGGGTTGACGATAGCGGCCAGCGCGTCCAGGCGTGGGTCCGGCATCGGCACGATACCGCTGTTGGGCTCGATGGTGCAGAAGGGAAAGTTCTCCGCCGCAATACCGGACTTGGTCAGGGCATTGAACAAGGTGGATTTGCCGACGTTGGGCAGGCCGACGATGCCGCAATTGAATCCCATGGTGTTTCCCCTCGGTAAAAGTCAGGCCTTCTGGCTGTGCAGGTTTTTCATCGCACGGTTCCATTCACCGGCGAAGATATCCGGCAGCACGCCGAGGGCAAAATCGATGCTGGCATCGAGTTTTTCCTGTTCGGCGCGTGGCGCACGACCCAGGACGAAATTTGAAACCATACTGGCAACGCCCGGGTGGCCAATGCCGAGCCGCAGGCGGTAGAAGTTATTCTGATTACCCAACTGCGCGATGATGTCGCGCAGGCCATTGTGGCCGCCATGCCCGCCGCCCAACTTGAGTTTGGCTACGCCGGGTGGCAAGTCCAGTTCGTCATGGGCCACCAGGATTTCTTCGGGCTTGATCCGGAAGAAGCCCGCAAGCGCCGCGACAGCCTGGCCGCTGCGGTTCATGTAGGTGGTGGGTATCAGTAGACGAACATCCTGACCCTGGTGCGAGAAACGCCCGGTCAGGCCAAAATATTTGCGATCGGCCACAAGGTTGATGCCTTGGGCGTGGGCGATGCGCTCAACAAAAAGGGCCCCCGCGTTATGCCGGGTCTGTTCGTATTCGGCGCCTGGATTTCCCAGGCCAACGATCAGTTTAATGGCAGTCACGACAGGGGCCCTTCCTTTGGAGTTGTGGATAAGATCGCCAGACCGCGGTGCGGCGAAAGTGAACGACACTACATCATTTACTCAAGAGTAAACGCCGCGTTATCGCCCGCTTTCTCGCTACGTTTCGGTCCGCGATGTTTCCTCAAGCTCCGACGTTACAGAGAGTATTACTCTGCAGCGGTTTCGCCTGCTTCGTCTTCAGCTACAACACGTGGCGCGTGGACGTTGGCAACAGCCTTGTCGTCGTTGTGAGCCAGTGCAACGAACTCAACGCCTTTAGGCGCTTTGAGGTCGGACAAGTGAATGATGGTGCCGATTTCAGCTGCCGACAGGTCGACTTCGATGAATTCAGGCAGATCTTTCGGCAGGCAGGTTACTTCGATCTCGGTGGCAGTGTGGGAAACAACGCCGCCTTTCTTGACCGGAGCTTCTTCACCAACAAAGTGCACAGGCACGATAGCGGTCAGTTTCTGGCCAGCTACAACGCGAACGAAGTCAGCGTGCATGATGAACTGCTTGGAAGGGTGACGCTGCATGGCTTTAACGATCACGTTCTGCTTGGTGCCATCGACGTTCAGTTCGATAACGTGGCTGTAGGCCGCTTCGTTTTCGAACAGCTTGGCGATTTCCTTGGCCAGAATGGTCACGGATTCAGCAGGCTTGTTACCACCGTAAACAACGGCTGGGATGTTGGCGGCGTGACGCAGGCGGCGGCTCGCACCTTTCCCCAGGTCAGTACGCGCTTGAGCGTTCAGAGTAAAATCGTTCATGTTGTATCTCCAAAATAGCCATCATCGAGGGGCGTTTGCGACCAGCGCCGAACTCGACATGGGCAAAAAAGCCCCGCCCCAGCGGAATGCTGGGGCGGGGCGCTTTTCGTCAGTGAAATGCTCCGAAGGTTTGACCCTTAGCGGAACATCGCGCTGATCGATTCTTCGTTGCTGATGCGGCGAACCGCTTCGGCAACTACCGGTGCGATATCCAGTTGACGGATACGCGAACAGGCTTGAGCTGCAGCGGACAACGGGATGGTGTTGGTCACCACCAGTTCGTCCAGCATGGAGTTCTCGATGTTCTCGATCGCTCGGCCCGACAGCACAGGGTGTGTGCAGTAGGCGAAGACTTTTGCGGCACCGTGCTCTTTCAAGGCTTTCGCCGCGTGGCACAGGGTGCCGGCGGTGTCGACCATGTCATCAACCAGAATACAGGTACGCCCTTCGACATCGCCGATGATATGCATCACTTCAGAGTGATTGGCTTTCTCGCGGCGTTTGTCGATGATACCGAGGTCCACGCCCAGGGATTTGGCAACAGCCCGTGCACGCACGACGCCACCAATGTCCGGGGACACGATCATCAGGTTTTCAAAGCGCTGGTCTTCGATGTCATCCACCAGAACGGGGGAGCCGTAGATGTTATCTACCGGAATATCGAAGAACCCCTGGATTTGGTCAGCGTGCAGGTCAACCGTGAGAACACGATCGATACCTACCACGGTCAGCATGTCAGCAACGACTTTCGCGCTGATAGCCACACGTGCGGAGCGCGGACGGCGATCCTGACGGGCATAACCAAAGTAAGGGATTACAGCTGTGATTCGAGTCGCTGAGGAGCGGCGGAAGGCATCAGCCATCACGACGAGTTCCATCAGGTTATCGTTGGTCGGAGCGCAGGTCGGCTGAATAATGAAGACGTCTTTACCGCGAACGTTTTCATTGATCTCGGCTGTAATTTCGCCGTCGGAGAACTTACCGACAGAGATGTCACCGAGGGGGATATGCAGCTGACGTACGACACGTCGAGCCAGATCGGGGTTGGCATTCCCCGTAAAGACCATCATCTTGGACACGCGCAGTACCTAGAGGCTGAGGGTAACCTGGATGAGTATTAGAAAATGGCAGGGGCGGCTGGATTCGAACCAACGCATGGCAGGATCAAAACCTGCTGCCTTACCGCTTGGCGACGCCCCTGTATCTGTTGCAACGAGTGCCTAACACTCGATTCCTTTTAGAGCAGATTTTGCAGCTTGCGATGCAACATCGAAACGTTGCTTCCCTTTGCTACAAACCCTGTAAGGGTCTCTGTAAGAAGGGCCGAGACTTTATCAGCTTCAGCTTTGCTTGGGAAGCCCCCAAACACACAACTTCCAGTTCCGGTTAATTTTGCTTCGGTAAATTTACCTAACAAATTCAAAGCGTTACGTACCTCTGGATAACGCCTTGCTACAACCGGTAAGCAGTCATTTCGACTGTTTCCCTTGGGAACGGGGCGCACTTTAATGGGAGAAGAGTTACGTGTCAACAACGGATCTGAAAAAATTTCTGCTGTACTTACAGATACTTGCGGCACAAGCACGAGATACCACGGCTCCTCGGGCTCTACGGGGGTGAGTTTCTCCCCCACACCCTCAGCAAATGCGGCGTGCCCGCGCACGAAAACCGGGACGTCGGCACCGAGTGTGAGGCCCAGTTCGGCGAGGCGATCATGGTTCCAGCCGAGCTGCCACAAGTGGTTGAGACCGAGCAATGTGGTCGCGGCATTCGAGCTGCCGCCACCGATACCGCCGCCCATGGGCAGGATTTTATCGATCCAGATATCGATGCCGAACGGGCAACCGGATTGTTGCTGAAGTTTTTTCGCGGCTTTTACGATCAGATTGCTGTCGTGGGGCACGCCTTCGAATTCGGTGTGCAACTTGATCACGCCGTCGTCACGTACGGCGAAGGTCAGTTCATCGCCGTAGTCGAGAAATTGAAACAGCGTTTGCAACTCGTGGTAGCCGTCTTCACGGCGCCCCAGGATGTGCAGCATCAGGTTGAGTTTGGCGGGAGAGGGGAGCGTGAGTTTTGCTGCAGTCACGTTATTGCCCCAATTTACGCGGTTGCCAGTCCTTGATGACCAGCGTGACGTCAAGGTCGGTGCCGTGCAGCTTGATGCGCTCGGGCAGCCAGTAACCGTTCTGTTGTACATAGCTCAGGTACTCGACCTGCCAGCCATCCTGTTCAAGGGAGGCCAGGCGACTGTCGCCATTGAGGCTCAAGCGGCTTTTGCTATCGGGTGCCGGCAGGCCGCGCACCCACCAGACCAGGTGCGACACGGGCAGTTTCCAGCCGATCTGTTGCTCCAGCAGTTCTTCCGGCGATGTGGCTTCGTAGCGCCCCTGATTGGCCACTTCAAGGCTCACTTGCCCCGGCCGGCCGGTCAGGCGAGCCGCGCCGCGACCCAGCGGACCAGACAGACGGATATCGTAATAGTCCTGGCGTTGCAGCCAGAACAGGGTGCCGCTGCCGGAATCCTTCGGCGCACGCACCCCGACCTTGCCCTCGATCTGCCAGCCGTCGATGCTGCTGAGCTGATCCTTGTGCTGTTGCCATTGTGCCGGGTTGCCCTGGCCTTCAACGGATTCGCGGGAGCCAAAACCCGCGCAACCGGCGAGCAGGGCGATGAAGCTGAAAACGATAACGTGGCGCAGGAACATAAGCTTATAGGGTCTCGGATCCGGTCAGGCGCTTGATGGTGCCGCGCAGGATGGGGCTTTCGGGTTGTTCCTTGAGGAATTTTTCCCAGATTTGTCGCGCTTCGCGTTGCTTGCCGTTGGCCCAGAGCACTTCGCCCAGGTGCGCAGCGACTTCCTGGTCAGGAAAGCGCTCCAGCGCCTGGCGCAGCAGGCGCTCGGCCTCGTCGAGGTTGCCCAGGCGGTAATTGACCCAGCCCAGGCTGTCGAGCACAGCCGGATCTTCCGGGTTGAGCTTGTGGGCCTGTTCGATCAGCACCTTGGCTTCGGCATAGCGGGTTGTGCGGTCGGACAGGGTGTAACCCAGGGCGTTGAGGGCCATGGCGTTGTCCGGGTCGCGCTTGATGATCAGGCGCAGGTCTTTTTCCATCTGTGCCAGGTCATTGCGTTTCTCTGCCTGCATGGCTCGGGTGTAGAGCAGGTTCAGGTCGTCGGGGTACTGCAGCAAGGCTTGTTGCAACAGTTTCCAGGCGCGTTCGCCCTGGTTGTTGGCCGACAAGGTTTCCGCCTGGATCAGGTACAACTGGATCGCGTAGTCCGGTTCGGCGTCGCGGGCCGCGGCCAGGCGCTTCTCCGCTTCGTCGGTACGGCCGTTGCTCATCAGAATGTCGGCCTGGCGCAACTGCGCCGGCAGGTAATCGTTACCCGGGCCGACCTGGGCGTACTCAAGCAATGCCGCCTGCGGGTCGTTGCGCTCTTCAGCGATGCGGCCCAGGTTCAGGTGCGCCGAGTCCACATGGCTTTCGCGCGCAACCAGCTCTTGCAGGTAACCCTTGGCCTCGTCCCAGGCTTTGGCTTCCAGGCATACCAGCGCGAGGGAATAGCGCAGCTCGTCGTCATCCGGGTATTGCTGGACCAGATTGGCGAACTGCACCTTGGCGTCTTCCATGCGGTCCTGCTCAACCAGCATCCGTGCGTAAGTCAGGCGCAGACGCTTGTCGTCCGGATACTTCTTGATGCTTTTTTCCAGCAGCGGAATCGCTTCCTTGCCGCGGTTGAGGTTCTGCAGCAGGCGTGCGCGCAGCAGGATCGGGGCGATCTCACCTTCATCCGGTGGGTTCTGCTCCAGCAGCTTGAGCGCGGCGTCGGCTTCATCGTCCTGCTGCAATAGCAGGGCCTTGCCGAAAATCAGCTGGCTGTTCTTGGGATGCTTTTGCAGCAGGCGGTCGAAACTCTTCATCAGGCCGTTGCGGGTGTCCTGATCGGTATCGGCGGCTGACAGCGCAAGGAAGTCGAAATGCGTGTCGCCCTTGCCCTGCAGGACTTTTTCCATATAGACCATGGAATCGTCATAGCGCCCGGCGCGTGCCAACTGCACAGCGGCCGCACGTTGGGCTTCGAGGTCTTGCGGGGCGTTTTTCGCCCAGATCAGCGATGCATCCAGCGCGGCCTGGTCTGCTCCCAGGTACTCGGCGATGCGAAACGCGCGCTCCGAGATACCAGGATCCTGGGTATTGATCGCCTGGGTGACGTAGTTATCCAGCGCGATATCGAAGCGGTTACGCTGGCCTGCGAGTTCCGCGGTCAGCAGGCTGTAGACCGTTTCTTCGCTGAACGAGGAATAGACCTTGGGCTTTTCAGGGGCGGGCGTGGTGTCTTCCACCGGCGGTGTACTGTCCGGCGACACGGGGGCCGTGGCCTGGCAGCCGCTGAGGAAGACAAAAGCAAGGAGCAACGCGGAAGATCTATTCATATAGGAGAAGGACGACTAACCTGCGGTCGGATCATCATGACACAAGCCCTCGGCCAAACATAACCGTGTAGGAGCGAGCTTGCTCGCGAAGAACCAGAGAACAACGCGTTTTATCCAGTAAGCCAGCGTTATCGTTAACGACCATCGCGAGCGAGCTCGCTCCTACAGATGGCGTTTATAGGCACAAGCTACTAGGACAATAGACGACGGTGGTTGTTCTGGATCTTTCGAAGTAGGACAATTGTCGGCTTCCCGACATCATCAGCGATAGTGAATGGCCTTTCTCGCACTCGGTATTAACCACAAGACTGCCTCGGTAGACGTGCGCGAGCGCGTAGCGTTTACGCCAGAGCAGTTGGTTGAGGCCTTGCAGCAGCTCTGCCGGCTCACCGACAGCCGCGAAGCTGCAATCCTTTCGACCTGCAATCGCAGCGAGCTTTATATAGAGCAGGAACACCTGTCCGCGGACGTCGTGCTGCGCTGGCTGGCCGATTACCACCATTTGAGCCTCGATGAGCTGCGCGCCAGTGCTTATGTGCACGAAGAGGATGCGGCCGTTCGTCACATGATGCGTGTGGCGTCCGGTCTCGACTCGCTGGTCCTGGGCGAGCCGCAGATTCTTGGCCAGATGAAATCAGCCTATGCCGTGGCTCGCGAGGCCGGCACGGTCGGCCCGCTGCTGGGCCGCCTGTTCCAGGCCACGTTCAATTCCGCCAAGCAGGTGCGCACCGACACCGCCATTGGCGAAAACCCGGTTTCCGTCGCCTTTGCCGCCGTCAGCCTGGCCAAGCAGATTTTCAGCGACTTGCAGCGCAGCCAGGCGCTGCTGATCGGTGCCGGCGAAACCATTACCCTGGTCGCCCGGCACCTGCACGACCTGGGCGTGAAGCGTATCGTGGTGGCCAACCGTACGCTCGAGCGCGCGAGCACCCTGGCCGAGCAGTTTGGCGCGCATGCCGTGCTGCTGTCGGACATCCCGGCCGAGCTGGTGCGCAGCGACATTGTCATCAGCTCCACTGCCAGCCAGTTGCCGATCCTGGGCAAAGGCGCGGTCGAGAGCGCGTTGAAGCTGCGCAAGCACAAGCCGATCTTCATGGTGGACATTGCCGTTCCCCGGGATATCGAGCCTGAAGTCGGCGAGTTGGACGACGTTTACCTCTACAGCGTCGATGATCTGCACGAAGTGGTCGCCGAAAACCTCAAGAGTCGCCAGGGCGCTGCCCAGGCCGCAGAGGAGATGGTCAGCACCGGCGCTGAAGACTTCATGGTGCGCCTGCGCGAACTGGCGGCGGTGGATGTGCTCAAGGCGTATCGTCAGCAGGGCGAACGCCTGCGCGATGAGGAGCTGATCAAGGCCCAGCGCTTGTTGGCCAATGGCAGCAGCGCCGAAGACGTGCTGATGCAATTGGCCCGTGGCCTGACCAACAAACTGCTCCACGCTCCCAGCGTACAGCTGAAAAAATTGACTGCCGAAGGCCGCCTCGATGCGCTGGCCATGGCTCAGGAACTCTTTGCCCTCGGTGAGGGCGCGTCAGATAGCTCTTCGGATAAAAAACCGCAATGAAAGCGTCACTGCTCAATAAACTGGATGTGCTCCAGGACCGTTTCGAAGAACTGACCGCCTTGCTCGGCGATGGCGAGATCATCTCCGATCAGACCAAGTTCCGTGCTTATTCCAAGGAATACGCCGAAGTCGAGCCCATTGTGGCCACCTACAAGCACCTGCTCAAAGTACAGGCCGACCTCGAGGGCGCCCAGGCGCTGCTCAAGGATAGCGACCCGGACATGCGCGAAATGGCCGTGGAAGAAGTGCGCGAGGCCAAGGAAAAACTCGTCGAGCTCGAAGGCGACCTGCAACGCATGTTACTGCCCAAAGACCCTAACGACGGGCGCAACGTGTTCCTCGAAATTCGCGCCGGCACCGGTGGCGACGAGGCGGCAATCTTTTCCGGCGACCTGTTCCGCATGTACTCGCGCTATGCCGAGCGTCGCGGCTGGCGCGTGGAAATCCTGTCCGAGAACGAAGGCGAGCACGGCGGCTATAAAGAAGTCATCGCCCGGGTTGAGGGCGATAACGTCTATGGCAAGCTGAAGTTCGAATCCGGCGTGCACCGCGTGCAGCGTGTGCCGGCGACCGAGTCCCAGGGCCGTATTCACACGTCGGCGTGTACCGTGGCGGTGTTGCCCGAGCCGGACGAGCAGGAAGCGATCGAGATCAACCCGGCGGACTTGCGGGTCGATACCTACCGCTCGTCGGGCGCCGGCGGCCAGCACGTCAACAAGACTGACTCGGCAATCCGGATCACCCACTTGCCGTCGGGCATCGTGGTGGAATGCCAGGAAGAGCGTTCCCAGCACAAGAACCGTGCGCGGGCGATGTCCTGGCTGTCGGCCAAACTCAATGACCAGCAGACCAGCGCCGCCGCCAACGCGATTGCCAGCGAGCGCAAGCTGCTGGTGGGTTCGGGCGACCGCTCCGAGCGCATCCGTACCTACAACTTTGCCCAGGGCCGCGTCACCGACCATCGGGTCAACCTCACCCTGTATTCCCTGGATGAAATCCTCGCCGGTGGCGTTGATGCGGTGATCGAGCCGCTGCTCGCTGAGTACCAGGCCGATCAATTGGCGGCAATAGGTGAATAAATGACCATCATCGCCAGCCTGTTGCGTGCCGCTGACCTGCCCGACTCGCCCACTGCGCGCCTGGATGCCGAACTCCTGCTGGCCGCTGCCCTGGGCAAGTCCCGCAGCTACTTGCACACCTGGCCGGAAAAGATCGTCAGCAGCGAACACGCACTGACGTTCGCCGGCTTCCTGCAACGCCGTCGCGGCGGTGAGCCGGTGGCGTATATTCTCGGCCAGCAAGGCTTCTGGAAGCTGGACCTGGAGGTCGCTCCCCACACGCTGATCCCGCGTCCGGATACCGAGTTGCTGGTGGAAGCCGCCCTGGAATTGTTACCGGCCACGCCCGCCACGGTTCTGGACCTGGGCACCGGTAGTGGCGCCATCGCCTTGGCGCTGGCCAGTGAACGCCCGATGTGGCAAGTCACGGCCGTCGATCGCGTGATGGAAGCCGTGGCCCTGGCCGAGCGCAACCGCCAGCGGCTGCACCTCAATAACGCGGTGGTGCTCAACAGTCATTGGTTCAGCGCGCTGCAAGGCCAGACCTATGACCTGATCATCAGCAACCCGCCGTACATCGCCGCCAACGATCCGCACCTGGTTGCAGGCGACGTGCGCTTCGAGCCGTCCAGCGCCCTGGTGGCGGGCGATGACGGCCTGGACGACCTGCGCCTGATCATCAAACAGGCCCCGGCCCATTTGAAGGCCGGTGGCCGCTTGTTGCTCGAGCATGGTTACGACCAGGCCCCAGCCGTGCGCGACCTGCTGCTGGGGGAGGGCTTTGAAGAAGTACACAGCCGCATCGACCTCGGCGGCCATGAACGCATCACCCTGGGACGCCGCCCGTGCTGACCGACCACGAACTGTTGCGCTACAGCCGACAGATTCTGTTGCAACATGTCGACATCGAAGGCCAGTTGCGCTTGAAAAACAGCCGCGCGTTGATCGTCGGCCTGGGTGGGCTGGGGGCGCCGGTCGCGCTGTACCTGGCCGCCGCTGGGGTAGGCGAGTTGCACCTGGCGGATTTCGACACGGTCGACCTGACCAACCTTCAACGCCAGATCATTCACGACACCGACAGCGTCGGGCAGACCAAGGTCGATTCGGCCATGCGTCGGCTGGTCGCTATCAATCCCGATATCGCGCTGCTCGCCCATCGCACCGCGCTGGATGCCGATTCGCTGGCAGCGGCCGTTGCCGCCGTCGACGTGGTGCTCGATTGCAGCGACAACTTCTCCACCCGCGAAGCGGTCAATGCCGCCTGTGTCGCCGGCGGCAAACCGCTGATCAGTGGCGCGGCGATTCGCCTGGAGGGGCAGCTGTCGGTGTTCGATCCGCGTCGCCCCGACAGCCCGTGCTACCACTGCTTGTACGGGCATGGCAGCGACACCGAACTGACCTGCAGCGAAGCTGGCGTCGTCGGGCCCTTGGTGGGCCTGGTCGGTAGCCTGCAGGCGTTGGAAGCCTTGAAGCTGCTGGCCGGCTTCGGTGAGCCGCTGGTGGGGCGCTTGTTGCTGATCGATGCATTGACCTCGCGGTTCCGTGAGTTGCGTGTCAAGCGCGACCCGGGTTGCAGCGTATGCGGGACGCAACATGGTTGAGAACGCGCCCATCGGTGTGTTCGATTCCGGCGTCGGCGGCTTGTCGGTGCTGGATGAAATCCAGCAGCTGTTACCCCATGAGTCACTGCTGTACGTGGCCGACTGTGGGCATATTCCCTATGGCGAGAAAACCCCGGCCTTTATCCGTGAGCGCTCCCGCCTGGTCGCCGAGTTTTTTCGCGAGCAGGGGGCCAAGGCGTTTGTGATTGCCTGTAATACCGCGACGGTCGCGGCCGTGGCCGATGTGCGCCAGGACTACCCCGACTGGCCCTTGGTCGGCATGGAGCCCGCGGTAAAGCCGGCGGCGGCGGCGACTCGCAGCGGCGTAGTCGGCGTGCTGGCCACCACCGGCACCCTGCAAAGCGCCAAGTTCGCCGCCTTGCTCGACCGCTTTGCCACCGACGTGCGGGTGATTACCCAACCGTGTCCTGGCCTGGTGGAGCTCATCGAAACCGGCGACCTGAACAGCCCGGCCCTGCGCCAGTTATTGCAGGGCTACATCGAACCGCTGCTCAGCGCCGGCTGCGACACCATTATCCTCGGCTGCACCCACTACCCCTTCCTCAAGCCACTGCTGGCGCAGATGCTACCGCCGAGCATCATCCTGATCGACACCGGCGCCGCCGTCGCACGCCAGCTCAAGCGTTTGCTGGGCGAACGGAGCTTGCTGTCCAGCGGCACGCCCGCGCCTGCGCAGTTCTGGACCAGCGGCGACGTGTATCACCTCAGAAATATCCTACCGACACTTTGGAAACACCCTGGAGTTGTGCGAAGCTTCGGCTCGTGAAAATTTCGTGAAATCTCGCTGAACTTCTGACTCTACGCAAGCTTCTATAGCGAGATGGCCTGTAAATAACCAACAACTTCGTTCGCAAAGGTAGGTTCTATGAAGCGCTTGTTCTGTATGGCTGCAATTGCGGCTGTGATGCTGGGACACTCTATGACAACCCAGGCCGCCGGCCTGGAGTTCGGCCTTGGCAGCACCAGCGATTCAACGCTGACCTACCGTCTGGGCCTGACCTCGGATTGGGATAAAAGCTGGATGCAGAGCAACGTCGGTCGCCTGACGGGCTACTGGAGCGGCGCTTATACGTATTGGGAGGGGGATGACCGCGCAGGCGCCAGCAGCCTGTCGTTTTCGCCGGTGTTTGTGTATGAGTTTGCCGGGGAGTCGGTCAAGCCTTACATCGAGGCCGGGATCGGCGTGGCGTTGTTCTCCCGCACCAAGCTGGAAGACAACAACATTGGCCAGTCCTTCCAGTTCGAAGACCGCCTGGGTTTCGGCCTGCGGTTTGCCGGTGGGCATGAAGTGGGTATTCGTGCCACCCACTATTCCAATGCCGGGATCAGCAGCAATAACGATGGGGTAGAGAGCTACTCCCTGCATTACACCATGCCGCTGTAACGTTTAAGAAACGCCGGGAAACCAATGTGGGAGGGGGCTTGCCCCCGATAGCAGTGGGTCAGCCAGCAAATCTGTTGACTGAAACTCTGCCATCGGGGGCAAGCCCCCTCCCACAGTTGGATCTCTACTTATTTGAATATCAGCGGTAGACCGTGGCAATACCCGCACGCTCTTCCAGGCACTCCGGCGCCCCCATCTCGAATTCGCGGCATATCAACGGCCGAAGCTCATAGATCGTGCACATCATCGTGTCCCGATCCAGCGCTGCGCACCAACCATCGTCCAGGCGCAGCATGACTTCGCCGCCCCAGTCATCGGTATCGATATAGCGCTGCGGCACGCCGGTGTCGGTGATCAGCATCACTTCCAACTGGCAGCAGCAGGCTGCGCACGTCGAGCAGGTGACGGCGGGTTCGGTGATTTGCGTGTGAGGGATGTTGGTCATAGGGCGGCAGCTTCAAGCTTTAAGCGGCAAGCTGCAAGCAGAAGCCGACCGGCTTCATCTATTACGTGCCGTGCGAAGTTCGCCGCGTGTAGCTGCTCCCGTCAGCAGCGTGAACACCACTGCCCAAAGTAGCGCCAGCCCGGCCATCGTGGGCCCCAGGGCATAACCAAACTGCACGCCCGCCAGTTGGCTGCCTGCGTAATACGACAGCGGCCCACCGACGGCGCCCAGCAGGGCGGCGCGCCACCAGGGGCGGGCGCTCCAGGCCAGGCAGTGGCGCAACGTGGTCGCCAGCAATGCCCACAGCAGCATCAACCAGAATGGAATCAGCGGCCCCGGCTCGCTGAAGTGGAAAACTCCCAGCGTGCGCAGCAGTGTGTCCAGTACCGTGCCGGCGAGTGTCACGCTGACGATCAGCGCCCCGTCATCGGTCAGCGAACTTATCCACAGCAGGTGAATGACCAGCACCGCCAGGCCCACCAGCAACCACGGGCCATCGCCGCCGAGCACACAGGCGAACCAGCCGCATTGAAACAGCGCGGCATTGGCCAGGGTTTTAAGCACTGAAACGGCCTAGCAACGGCGGGTTGATTGCCGCCGGCTTGGCCAGCAGCAACTGCGCGGTGCCAATCGTGCGCTCCATGAAGCCGCCCTCGCAGTAGCACAGGTAGAACTCCCACAAGCGCAGGAAGTACTCGTCGTAGCCCAGCTCGGCGAGACGGCCATGGGCGCGGCGAAAGTTCTCATGCCACAGGCGCAGGGTTCGCGCGTAGTGCAGGCCGAAATCCTCCATGTGCAGCAGGTTCATATCGGTGTCGCGGCAGACGATCTGCAGCATGTTTTGCACGCTGGGCAAGGCGCCGCCGGGGAAGATGTAGCGTTGGATGAAGTCGACGCTGTTCTTGGCCTGCTCAAAGCGTTGGTCGCGGATAGTGATGGCTTGCAGCAGCATCAGGCCGTCGGGCTTGAGCAGGTGCGCGCACTGCTTGAAATACGTAGGCAGGAAGCGATGGCCCACCGCTTCGATCATTTCGATGGACACCAGTTTGTCGTACTCGCCGGTAAGGTCGCGGTAGTCCTGCAACAGCAATGTCACCTGATCCTGCAGGCCCAACGCCTCGATGCGCTGGGCGGTGTAGGCAAACTGCTCTTTGGACAAGGTGGTCGTGGTGACCTTGCAACCGTAATGCTGCGCCGCGTACAGCGCCATGCTGCCCCAGCCTGTGCCGATTTCCAGCAGGTGATCGCTGGGCTTGAGCGAGAGTTTCTGGCAGATGCGTTCCAGCTTGTTCAGTTGCGCCTGTTCCAGGGTGTCGTCGGCGGTCAGAAATTGCGCCGCCGAATACATCATGGTCGGGTCAAGAAACTGCTCGAACAGGTCGTTGCCCAGGTCGTAATGGGCGGCGATGTTTTTCTGCGAGCCCTTGCGCGTATTGCGGTTGAGCCAGTGCAGGCCCTGGGTGAGCGGTCGCGCCAGACGTGCCAGGCCGCCCTCCATCGCATCGAGTACGTCCAGGTTGCTGACCATCACGCGCACCACAGCGGTCAGGTCCGGGCTGCTCCAGTAGCCGTGTATAAACGCTTCGCCGGCACCGATCGAACCGTTGGCGGCCACCAGGCCCCACACCGCCGAGTCGAGGATCTGGATTTCCCCGAGCAGGTGCGCTTCCCGTGCGCCAAACACTTGTCGCTCGCCGTCCTCGACGATCACCAATTGGCCATGGCGCAATTGGCTGAGTTGGCGCAACACGCCCTTGCGCAGCAGCGCGGCGGTCATGCCGTTGACGTTCAGGCGATTAGCCTTGACCGATAAGCTAGGGGATTTCATGGCGGCGATCCTTGGTATACCCGACTGCGGTGCTGGAGGCGCCATCGGCGGCCCGGTGGGAAAAAATCGGTGTGCGTTTGAGCAACAGGCGCAGGGCCTGCCAGTAAATCGCGAGGCAGGTCTTGGCGGTCATCCAGGGGAAGCGCCAAAGATAGCGATGCAGGCTGGCGCGGTTCAGGGCTTGCTTCTGCAAGCTCAAGGTTGCGTCGAAGACTTTATGCGCGCCCTGCCAGTCGGCCATGTGCACGCCGAGCCTGGCGGCGGGCGGGCTGAAGCTCATGCGGTATTCCAGGTCGCGCGGCAGGAAGGGCGACACATGGAACGCCTTGGCCACGGCAAAATGCTGATGCTCATGGGCATCCAGCGCCTGGGCCGGCAGCACATAGTGATAGCGCTCGCGCCACGGTGTGTTGGTGACTTCGCACAGGATCGCCGCCAACTGCCCGTCGGCCTCGAAACAATAGAAGAAGCTCACCGGATTGAACGCCAGGCCCCAGCTGCGGGCCTGGGTCAGCAGGCAGATAGCGCCTTGCGGCGTACGCCCAAGGGCCTTGCCGACTTCCTGGCGCACCGCGTCGCTCAAGCTCATGCCGTGGCGTGTGAATTGGCGCAGATAGTCCTGCTGGCGAAAGCCGAACGGCGCCAGGCGACTCGCGCCGGCCAGGGGCGAGAGCCCGAGTACTGCATCCTGTTCGCTGAGGTCCAGGTACAGCAGGCCGATGCGGTAGCGAAAGGCATGGGCCTTTGGCGAAAACCGACGATGGGCGATCCAGCCGCTGTACAGGGCGCTGTTCACAGGGTTTCCCCAAAGGCCTGGGCCACGCGCAGGGCGCTGACCACGCCGTCTTCATGGAAACCGTTGGCCCAGTAGGCGCCGCAGTAGAACGTGTTGCGCGCGCCATGCAATTCTTCCCAGCGCGCCTGTGCGGCCACCGCCGCCAGGCTGTACTGGGGATGAGCGTAGGTGTAGCGCGCCAGGATTTTCAGCGGGTTGATCATCGGCGTCTGGTTGAGGCTGACGCAAAAGGTGGTGGCGCTGTCGATGCCCTGCAGGATGTTCATGTCATAGGTGACGGCGGCTTGATGCTGCTGACTGCCGGTCAGCCGGTAATTCCAGCTGGCCCAGGCCAGCTTGCGGTCGGGCAGCAGTCGCGTGTCGGTGTGCAGCACCACGTCGTTGTCGGCGTAGGGCAGGGCACCGAGGATTTGCTGTTCGGCATCGCTGGGGTCGTCGAGCAAGGCCAGGGCCTGGTCGCTGTGGCAGGCGAAGACCACGCGGTCGAACGTCTCGCTGCCCGCCGGGCTGTGGATAACCACGCCGTCATCGGTGCGCTGTACTTTATGCACAGGGCAGTTGAGGCGCACTTGGTCGCGAAAGCTGCGGCTCAGCGGTTCGATGTAGCTGCTGGAACCGCCTTCGATCACGCACCATTGCGGGCGATTGCTCACCGACAGCAGGCCGTGATTCTTGAAGAAGCGCACGAAGAACTGCAGCGGAAAGCCAAGCATGTCGGCCAGCGACATCGACCAGATCGCCGCGCCCATCGGCACGATGTAATGCTGGATAAAACGAGGCCCATAGCCGCCCGCTTTCAGATAGTCGCCAAGGGTCATGTCCGCCTTGATGCGCTGTTCTTGCAGGTCCAGCGGCGCCTGGCGGTTGAAGCGCAGGATATCGCGCAGCATGCCCCAGAACCCGGGCGACAGGATGTTGCGGCGCTGGGCAAACAAGCTGTTGAGGTTATTGCCGTTGTATTCGAAGCCGGTGCTCTGGTCGCACACCGAAAAACTCATTTCGGTGGGTTTGAACCGCACCCCGATCTGCCCCAGCAAGCGGATGAAGTTCGGGTAGGTCCAGTCGTTGAACACGATGAAACCGGTGTCCACCGCATAGCGCTTGCCCTCGACCGTTACGTTGGCCGTATGGGTGTGTCCGCCCAGGCAGTCACCCGCTTCGAACAGCATGATGTCGTGGCGCCGACTGAGCAGGTAGGCGCTGGTCAGCCCGGCGATGCCGCTGCCGATAATGGCGATCTTCACAGGTCGTCCTTTTTCGGTGGCGGGCTGCGCAACATGCGTTTGCCGATGATCAGTTGTGCACGGTTAGGCAGCTTCGATAGCGGCCACAAGGTGGCGATGAACAGGGCCGGAAAGGCAATCTCCAGCGGGCGTTTTTCCAGCTTGGCGAAGATATGCCTGGCCGCCTTGTCGGCGGGCCAGCTCAGCGGCATGGGGAAGTCATTACGTTCGGTCAGGGGCGTGTCGACGAACCCTGGGCTGATCACGGTAACGTCGATGTTCTCCGGTGACAGGCCAATGCGCAGGGATTCAAACAGGTAGCGCAGCCCCGCCTTGGATGCACCGTAAGCCTCGGCGCGAGGCATGGGCAGGTAGGTCACGGCGCTGGCCACGCCAACAAGGTGCGGCGTACGTCCGGCACGCAGGAGTGGCAGCGCGGCTTCAATGCAATAGCTGCTGGCCAGCAGGTTGGTGCGCACCACGTGTTCGATGATCGAGGCATCGAATTGCCTGGCGTCGACATATTCACAGGTGCCTGCGTTGAGGATCACTGTGTCCAGGCTGCCCCAGGTTTCGCCGATGCGTTCACCGATCTCGCGTACGGTCTGGCTGTTGGTCAGGTCGCCTTCCACCACCAGCACCTGCCCCGGATAACGCTGGGCGAGGGCTTGCAGCGGGCCTTTGCTGCGCGAGCTGAGCGCCACGTGGGCGCCGCTGTTGAGCAGTTCCACGGCCAGCGCGGCACCGATGCCACTGCTGGCGCCGGTCAACCAATAACGACGGGGCGGTGTCAGGCTCATCCCATTCTCCTTTTCAGCCAACTGATGACGCCGCCGAGGACCGGCAGGTGTTCATAAAGCAGAGCGCCGGCATCGAAATAATCGCGATGTCGGTAGACCTTCTCGCGCCACATCAAGTGGGAACAACCGGGCACCTGGATCAGCTTGCCACTGGCCAGGCGCGGGTGACGAAAACTCATGGTCCAGCGCAGGTAGCCTTCGCCTTCGGCCGTTTGGTCGAAACCGTGGAAATCAAAGCCAAGCTGGCTGACGTTGCTGTACAGCTGCTCAAAGTAGCGATGCAGTTCAGCTAAGCCGTGGACTTCATGCAGCGGGTCGGCAAACACGATGTCGTCGCTGTACAGGCTGTCGAGCAGGTGCAGGTTGTGCCTGTCCAAGGTGGCGAAGGTGTGGCCGAAGCGGCGCAGAAAGTCACTCATGCTCGGCCATCTCCTGACGCGCGGGCAGGCTGCGAAACGCGGCAAGCGCGCGTTCGCGGGATTTTTTCAAGTCGACGATGGCGCTCGGGTAATCGGCCACGCCGAACAAGCCCCCGGCTGCTTGCGGGTTGTGAACTTCCTTCTTGTTCAATGCGGCCAGCTCCGGCAGCCAGTGCTTGATGAACAAGCCTTCGCTGTCGAACTTTTCCGACTGGCTCAGCGGGCTGAAGATCCGGAAGTACGGCGCGGAATCGGTGCCGGTCGACGAACTCCACTGCCAGCCGCCGTTATTGGCTGCCAGGTCGCCGTCGATCAGGTGGCGCATGAAGAAGCGCTCGCCCTCGCGCCAGTCGATCAGCAGGTTCTTGGTCAGGAACATCGCCACCACCATGCGCAGGCGGTTGTGCATCCAGCCGGTTTCGAGCAGTTGGCGCATGGCCGCATCGATGATCGGCAAGCCGGTGCGGGCTTGCTGCCAGGCCGCGAGATCCTTGGGCGCATCACGCCAGGCCACGGCTTCGGTTTCGGGGCGGAATGCACGATGGCGCGAGACCCGCGGGTAACCCACCAGGATATGTTTGTAGAATTCGCGCCACAGCAGTTCGTTGATCCAGGTGATCGTGCCGATGTCGCCGCTTTCGAATTCGCCCTGATTGGACTGCAACGCAGCGTGCAGGCACTGGCGTGGCGACACCACTCCGGCGGCAAGGTAGGCCGACAGCTGGCTGGTGCCAGGCTTGGCGGGAAAGTCGCGTTCGTCTTTGTAATAGCTGATCTGTTCATCCGCAAAGGCGTCGAGGCGGCGGCGCGCTTCGTATTCACCGGCAGGCCAGAGTGCACGCAAGGTTTCACTGGGCGGCTCGAAGCCTTCGACGGTAGTGGGGATGGCGTCGCTTTTCAGGTCAAGCCGGGCCTGGGCCTTCGGGCTTGCCACCAAGCGCGGCAAGGCGCTGTGCAGGCGTGTATAGCAGACCTTGCGGAACTGGCTGAACACCTGGAAGTAAGTACCGGACTTGGTCAGCACGCTGCCCGGCTGGAAAAACAGCTGGTCCAGGTAACTGTGGAAGGTTACGCCTTGGGTCTCCAGCGCCTGGGCCACCGCGCTGTCGCGACGGCTCTCATGGATACCGTATTCCTCGTTGACGTGCACCGACTCCACCTTGAGTTCGCGGCACAGCTGGCTCAGTACGTCCGGCGTCTGGTCCCAGGTGGCGGCGTGGCGGATCAGCAGCGGGATGTTCAGCTCCCCGAGCGCCTGGCTCAGTGCTCGCAGGTTGCGCAGCCAGAAATCCACTTTGCACGGCGCGTCATCGTGAGCCAGCCATTGTTGCGGCGTGATCAGGTAAACGGCCGCGACCGGGCCTCGCTGGCTGGCGGCAGTCAGTGCGGTGTTGTCGTGAAGGCGCAGGTCGGTGCGCAGCCAGATCAAGTGCATTTACACAATTCCACGCTGGATCAATATCTGGTGGGCCGACAACGGGTCTTCGGCGACGGACAACTCAGGGAAGTCAGTGGTTAATACGGCTAACTCGGCGTGGTGGATGCATACCGTTGGTCCGGCAATCAGCAGTGGGCAGCCCACGCCGGTCAGCAGCTTTTTCAGGGCCGGTACCTGCAGAGCCTTGCTTGAATACAACAGCACGGCGCGCGGTTGCAGGTGCTCCACCGCCAGGGCCAGCTCGCCGGCCGGCAGCGGCCAGTCAAACACCTCCACCGGGCAGTCGGCGCTGCTGGCCAGCCAGGCACTGAGCCACAGGTGCGGTTCCAGCGGTAAGTCGGAGTGGTTGACCAGCAGCAGCGGGGCGCCGTGGAGTTGGCGATTGTTGTGGTAGATTCGCGCGCCAAATTTGCTGCGCAGCCATGACAGGAAAAATACCCGTTCCATCTGCGCGCCGAACTGACCCTGCCATTTCTGCTCAAGCTCGCTGAGCAGCGGCAGCAACAACTGTTCGCACAGGGTGCGTGGCGGGTAGAGCGCCATGGCCTGGTTGAAGGCATCGTCGACCCGGCGTTCAGCCAGTTCGCCGATGGCATTCACCAAGGCCTGGCGCAGGGCGTGCCACTCGCTTTCCATCGACTCGGGGTTGGCTTGGGTCGAGTCGATCAAGCCCTTGACCTGGCTGACCGGCACGCCTCGATTAAGCCAGGTGAGGATGGCGTGAATGCGTTGCACATGTTCGGCGCTGAACAACCGATGCCCCTTGGGCGTGCGCTGGGGCACGATCAGGCCGTAACGGCGCTCCCACGCGCGCAGCGTCACGGCGTTCACGCCAGTCTGGCGCGCCACTTCGCGGATCGGCAGCCAGCCATTTTCCAGGGCCAGGGCGATGTCTTCGCCGGGTTCGTCTTGCAGGGCAGCTTTCATGGTTTAGATCGCATTACGCAGGCTGAGGTTTTCCGGGTGCGGTTGCAGGTAGGCCTGCTGCGCGATGTAGCGGTCCGGGTGCTGACGAAAATGATGCTTGAGCAGCGTGAGGGGCACCACCAGTGGCACGATGCCGTGGCGGTATTGGCCGATGACGGTTTGCATTTCCTGCTTGTCGTCGGCGCTGATCGCCTCTTTCAGGTAGCCGCTGATGTGTTGCAGCACATTGGTGTGGGTGCCGCGGGTGGCGCACTTCTTCAGACCGGTCATCAGCTCGCTGAAGTAGCCGCTGGCCAGTTCGTTGAGGTCGTCATCCTTGCCCATGGTGCCGAGCAACTGGCCAAGGCTTTTGTAGTGCACCGGGCTATGGGCCATCAGCAGGTATTTGTAGCGCGAGTGAAACGCCAGCAACCGGTGCCGCGACAGGCCTTCGGCGAGCAACTGCTGCCAACTGGCGTAGACGAATACGCGGGTGAGGAAATTTTCCCGCAAGACCGGGTCGTTCAGACGGCCGTCCTCTTCCACCGGCAAGTTGGGGTGGCGCGCGCAGAACGCCTGGGCGTAGATACCGCGCCCACCGCCATCCACCGGTGCGCCGTTCTCACGGTAGACTTTCACGCGCTCCAGGCCACAGGACGGCGACTTCTGCATAAAGATGTAGCCGCACAGGTCGGTGTGCTCACGTGCCATGGCTTGCCCGTACTCATCCAGCGGCTGGGTCACGTTGAGTTCACGGTGTACGGTGCCCACGGCTTGTGGGTTGGCGGCGTCGCCGACCAGGCGAATGGTTTCGCGCGGAATGCCCAGGCCGATTGCGACTTCAGGGCACAGCGGCACGTAGTCGAAGTACTCGGCGAGGGTCTGGCTGCACAACAGCGATTGTTTATGTCCGCCGTTGAAACGCACGTTCTCGCCCAGCAGGCAGGCGCTGATGCCGATCTTGGGTTTCACGGAACTGGACATGGCAAACCTCTGCGAAATTCCTGTACAGCGCTCAAATACTGTACAACTAAATCTCATCATAGATTTGATCTTGTACAAGTCAATTGTTTTGTATAGGTATTTGCAGAAGACTTATTGCCATCCCATTTTCCAGCTATCGGCATTGCGCAACGTCTGCCAGCCCATGCGCTCGGTCCTGTGGGTCAACACCGCTTGCAGCTCGATCTCCAGCACGGTGCCTTCCTCGTCACGGAACAGCTCTGTGACGAGGAAGTGTTTTTCCTTGTTTTTCGGGGACGTCGCGGTCCATTTCGACAGCAGTAATTTGGCTGGATTGATGCGGTTCATTGCAGGTGCTCGATCAACCGTCGCGCCGCCTCCTGGCCGCTGAGCCAGGCGCCTTCGACGCGGCCCGACAAGCACCAGTCGCCGCAGACGAACAAACCCAGATCGGCATCAGCAAGCACGCCGAACTCATGACTGCTTGACGGTCGGGCGTAGAGCCATCGGTGTGCCAGGCTGAATGACGGTGCGGGCATGGCGCAATGCAGCAATTCGGCGAAGGCGCCGTGCAGGTGTTCGATCACGGCTTCTTTGGGCAGGTCCAGGTGCGCCTTGCTCCAGGCGCTGGTGGCATGCAGCACCCAGGTATCGACCGCAACGTCACGCCCCGGTTTGCTGCGGTTGCGCGCCAGCCAGTCGAGGGCGCTGTCCCGCACGAAGCAGCCTTCCATCGGCGTATCCAGCGGCGTGTCGAAGGCCAGGGCGATGGCCCAGGTGGGGTCCATTTTTACCCCGGCCACTGCGCTCGCCAGCTTCGGTGCGGCCGCCAGCAGGGTGGTGGCCTGGGGCGCCGGTGTGGCGATGATCACATGGCTGAACGGGCCGTGATTGCCGCCATCGGCGTCGAGCAGGTTCCAGTGCTGGGTGCCCTGGAATACTTCGGTAATGCGGCAACCGAACTCCACCGGCAGGTCGTCGAGCAGGGCGCGCGTGATGGCGCTCATGCGCGGCGTACCGACCCAGCGGATCTGTTCGTCAGGGGAGGGCGTCAGTTGGCCGGACTTGAAGTTGTACAGCTGGGGTTTCCACTGTTGTGCCCAGCCATGGGTCTGCCAGCGTTGCACTTCGTTGACGAAGCGCCGATCGCGGGCGGTGAAATACTGTGCGCCCATGTCCAGCGCGCCGGCGTCGCTGCGTTTGCTGGACATACGGCCACCGCTGCCGCGGCTTTTATCGAAGAGTTGTACAACGTGCCCCGCGTCTCGTAACGCTCGGGCGGCGGAGAGACCGGCAATGCCGGTACCTATGATCGCAATCGGAACAGTCATGGTAGGCCTCGTTTTACCGTTGGGTACAGACTACGCCGACACCAATAGCTGTACAATATTGTTTTTTGGTATAAGTTTTGGCGTGCCTGATTGTGTGGCGTGACCTATGGTTAAGCTATGGCTTAAACGCCCGTCACGCTCGATTATCAAATTGATCCCTGCTTATAAAATAGACCAGTGAGCGGCGGCGAACGTTACATGAGGAGAGTCCCATGCATATTTTGCTGACCGGCGGTACCGGCTTGATCGGCCGTCAACTGTGCCGGCACTGGCTTGCCCAGGGCCATCGCCTGACCGTATTGAGCCGCAAACCGGATTCGGTTGCGCGGGTGTGCGGCGCGCAGGTGGCGGGTGTCGGGCGCCTGCAAGACGTGAGCGGCGTGGTGGACGCGGTGGTCAACCTCGCTGGCACGCCCATCGCCGACCGCCCCTGGACCCACAAGCGCAAGGCGCTGCTGTGGAGCAGTCGCATCAGCCTGACCGAAACCCTGCTGGCGTGGTTGGAAAGCCTGGAGCACAAACCCGCGGTGCTGATCTCCGGGTCTGCGGTGGGGTGGTACGGCGACGGCGGCGAACGTGAGCTGACGGAGGCCAGTGGCCCGGTGCTGGACGATTTCCCCAGCCAGCTGTGTATCGCCTGGGAAGAAACCGCAACCCGTGCCGAGGCCTTGGGCATTCGTGTGGTGCTGGTGCGTACCGGCCTGGTGCTGGCCGCCGAGGGCGGCTTTTTGTCGCGCCTGCTGCTGCCATTCAAACTGGCGCTGGGCGGGCCGATCGGCAATGGTCGGCAATGGATGCCGTGGGTGCATATTCAGGATCAAATCGCCCTGATTGATTTTCTTCTGCACAAGGCTGACGCCAGCGGTCCTTATAATGCGTGCGCGCCACACCCGGTGCGTAACCGCGAATTTGCCAAAACGCTGGGTGAGGTGCTGCACCGCCCGGCGTTCATGCCGATGCCGGCCTTTGCACTGAAGGTGGGCTTGGGCGAGTTGTCGGGTTTGTTGCTGGGTGGGCAAAAGGCACTGCCTGAGCGGCTGCTGGCTGCGGGTTTCACTTTCCAGTTCACTGAGTTGCGTGCGGCCCTGGACGACTTGTCCAGCCGCCTCTAGAGATAGGATGTTGCATGACCGATCACGCGTTGTTGCTGGTTAACCTGGGCTCGCCAAAGTCCACTTCGGTGGCCGATGTGCGCAGCTACCTCAATCAGTTTTTGATGGACCCTTATGTGATCGATCTGCCGTGGCCGGTGCGTCGCTTGCTGGTATCGCTGATCCTGATCAAGCGCCCCGAGCAGTCGGCGCATGCCTATGCGTCCATCTGGTGGGACGAGGGCTCGCCGCTGGTGGTCCTCAGCCGTCGCCTGCAGCAGCAGATGACCGCGCAGTGGACCCAAGGCCCGGTGGAGCTGGCGATGCGCTATGGCGAGCCTTCGCTGGAAAGCGTACTGACGCGCCTGGCCGCCCAGGGCATTGAGAAAGTCACCCTGGCGCCGCTGTACCCGCAATTTGCCGACAGCACCGTGACCACGGTGATCGAGGAAGCCCGGCGTGTGGTGCGCGACAAGAAACTGAAGGTGCAATTCTCGATCCTGCAGCCGTTCTACGATCAGCCTGAGTATCTTGATGCCCTCGCGGCCAGTGTGCGACCGCATGTAGAGCAGGACTACGACCACCTGCTGCTGAGTTTCCATGGCTTGCCGGAGCGCCACCTGACAAAGCTCGACCCAACGGGCCAGCATTGTTTCAAAGACGCCGATTGCTGCAAGAACGCGTCGCCTGAAGTGCTCGCCACCTGTTATCGCGCGCAGTGTTTCAGCGTCGCCCGCGATGTGGCCGCGCGGCTGGGGCTGCCGGACGGCAAGTGGTCGGTGGCGTTCCAGTCTCGCCTGGGCCGCGCCAAGTGGATCGAACCCTACACCGAGGCGCGCCTTGAGGCGTTGGCGCAGCAAGGCGTGAAGAAATTGCTGGTGATGTGCCCAGCGTTTGTCGCCGATTGCATCGAGACCCTGGAGGAGATTGGTGATCGCGGGCTGGAGCAGTTCCGTGAGGCAGGGGGCGAGGAGTTGGTGCTGGTGCCCTGCTTGAATGATGACCCGCAGTGGGCGGCGGCGCTTAATACCTTGTGTGAAAGGGCGCCTGTGTCACTGTAATTGCGCCTGGTGGTTATCCAAATGTGGGAGGGGGCTTGCCCCCGATAGCGGTGTATCAGTCAGGAATGTTAAGACTGACACACTGCTATCGGGGGCAAGCCCCCTCCCACATTCAGTACTGTGTTTGCTTAGAGATTGAGGGTCAGGCTGAGCGTCAAGTTGCGCGGCTCACCGGGGTTGACCCAGTAGCTGCTGTAGGAGCGCTCGTAATACTTTTCATCAAACAGGTTGTTGAGGTTCAGGCCCACGGTGAGGTTCTGCGTCGCCTTGTAATGCGCCAGCAGATCGACCGTGTGGTAGGCGGGCAGTTCGAAGGCTGTTCCCGCTTCACCGGAGCGATCACCGACATAGGTAAACGCCGCGCCCAGGTCCGACCCGCGCAATGCGCCGTCCTGGAACTCATACACGCCCAACAGACTGCCGCTGCGCTTGGCCACGCCGAGGATGCGGCTACCGGTTGGAATGGCTTTGTCGCCTTTAGTCACTTCGGCGTCGATGTAGGCAAACGCGCCGATCACGCGAATGGCGTCGCTGACTTGCCCGGTCAGCTGCAGATCGAACCCCTGGCTGCGCGCCTTGCCCATTGCACGGTTGGTGTTGGTTGCCGGGTCCAGGGTCAGCACGTTTTCCTTTTCGATATGGAAGGCGGCGAGGGTGGCGCTTAGGCGGTCATCGAACAGCTCGCTCTTGATCCCCACTTCATAACCCACGCCTTCTTCGGGCTTGAAGGTCTTGCCGCCCGCATCCACGCCGCTGTTGGGCTTGAACGAGGTGGAGGCGTTGGCGAACACTCCCACCTGCGGCGTCAGTTGATAGAGCAGGCCGGCGCGCTGGGTCAGGGCGTCGTGGGTTTGCCGGCTTTTGGTGTGGTTGCGGGCAAAATCATCGGTGCTCTGTTCGAAATGCTCCAGGCGCGCTCCCACCATGCCGCGCAGGCGGTCGGTGAAGACAATCTGGTCTTGCAGGTTCAGCGCCTGGCTTTTGGTGTGTTCGAAGGTATCGGTGCCCGAGCGGACGCCGTTGGGTTTTGGCTTGCCGTAGACCGGGTTGTAGATATCGATGGGGTAATTGGCGCCGCCAACGGTGGTCACGCGCTCCTTCTTGCGGTAGTCCTCGTATTCGGTGCCGATCAGCAGTTCATGCTGCCAGCTGCCTACGTCGAACAGGCCGCGCAGTTCCAGTTGGGTGATGCTGTCATGCCACCCGGTGGAGCGCTCGCGGTAGCGGCGATTGACGGTGTGACCATCCGGGTTCAGTGCACGACTTTCCGAGGCGTCGCCCCACAGGCTGCCTTGTTTGTAGTGACTGGCCAGGCGCAGTTTCCAGGCATCGTTGAGGTGATGCTCCAATGCCGCCTGGAGGCGATTGTTGTGGTTGCGGATATTGCCGTCGTTAGGCTCGCCGAGGAAGGTGGACCGGGACATGCCGGTGTTGGCGACAATACCTCGGTCGAAGGTGGAGCTGTGGCGCACGAATTCGCTTTCCACCAGCAGGCTGGTGTCCGGATCCAGTTGCCAACTGAACGACGGCGCGACGAACACCCGCTTGGCGTCCACGTGATCACGAAAACTGTGGTTGTCTTCAACCGCCAGGTTGACGCGGGATAACACTCGCCCCTCGCTGTCCAGCGGGGTATTCACATCCAGCGCCGTGCGGTAGCGGTCCCAGCTGCCGGCGCTGGTCTGCAAGGTGGTGAAGGCATCCGGCTGAGGCTTCTTGCTGACGATATTCACTGTGCCGCCAGGATCGCCGCGCCCATACAGGCTGGCGGCAGGCCCCTTGAGCACTTCGATGCGTTCGATATTCGCGGCGTCCGGCGTGCTTGGGTAGCCCCGGTTGGCACTGAAGCCGTCCTGATAGAACTCAGAGGTGGTGAAGCCACGCACGCTGTATTCGTAGAGGGTCAGGCCGCCGAAGTTGTTTTGCTTGGAGACGCCGCCGGCAAATTCCAGGGCGCGCTCCACGCTGGTGCTGCCCAGGTCCTTGAGCACCGTGGCGGGAATCACGCTGATCGATTGCGGGATGTCGCGCAGTGCGGTGTCGGTCTTGGTGGCACTGGCGGAGCGGGTAGCACGGTAGCCCTGCACCGGGCCGGTGGCCGACTCATAGGCGTCGGTGGTGACACTGATGGTGTCCAGCTCCAGCGTGTTTTCTTCGGCGTAGGCGGGGTCGAGCAGCAAGCCAAAGGCGAGGCCAGCCAAGGGCACAAATTTTCGAGACGGCATGATAGAGCGTTCCAATGTCGATATTGAAACAATATAACATGACGAATGAGAGATATTGCTATGTAAAATCGTCGTGCAAGCGCCCGTGAACGGGCGCCTGGGCGATGCCGCTTATTCCTCTTCTTTTACGGGCGCCGTGGCCGGTGGTGGGCGCAGGCCGATTTCCGCCGACAGCTTGAGCTCCTTGCCGTTGCGCATCACCTGAATCGCCACCTTGTCGGTCGGCTTGATGCGCGCCACCTGATTCATCGACTTGCGACCATCACCCGCCGGTGCGCCGTCGATGCTGAGGATCACGTCGCCCAATTGCAGGCCGGCTTTCTGCGCCGGACCGTCGCGGAATATCCCCGCGACCACGATGCCAGGGCGCCCGGTCAGGCCGAACGACTCGGCCAGTTCCTTGGTCAGGGGCTGTACTTCAATGCCCAGCCAGCCGCGAATCACCTGGCCGTGTTCGATGATCGACTTCATTACTTCCATCGCCAGTTTCACCGGGATCGCAAAACCGATGCCCTGGGAGCCGCCGGACTTGGAGAAAATCGCCGTGTTGATGCCCGTCAGGTTGCCATTGGCATCCACCAGCGCGCCGCCGGAATTGCCAGGGTTGATCGCCGCATCGGTCTGGATGAAGTCTTCGTAGCTGTTAAGGCCCAACTGGTTACGCCCGGTGGCGCTGATGATGCCCATGGTCACCGTCTGGCCCACGCCGAACGGGTTGCCGATGGCCAGCGCCACGTCGCCTACGCGCAGGCCATCGGAGCGGCCCAGGGTGATCGAAGGCAGGTCCTTCAGGTCGATTTTCAATACCGCAAGATCGGTTTCCGGATCGCTGCCTACCACGCGGGCCAGGGTCTCGCGGCCATCACGCAGGGCCACCACGATCTGGTCGGCGCCGGTGGTCACGTGATTGTTGGTGAGGATGTAGCCTTCGGGGCTCATGATCACCCCGGAACCGAGGCTGGACTCCATGCGCCGTTGCTTGGGCCCGTTGTCACCGAAATAGCGGCGAAACTGCGGGTCTTCGAACAAGGGATGCGCCGGCTTGTTGATGACCTTGGTGGTGTACAGGTTGACCACGGCGGGGGCGGCAATGGTCACGGCGTCCGCGTAGGTCACCGGGCCCTGCACCACCGTGCTGGTTTGCGGGGCCTGTTGCAGGTTCACGTCGAGGCTGGGCAGGCCCACCCACTGTGGATAACGCTGAATGATCAGCATCGCAATCAGCACGCCAGCCAACAATGGCCATCCAAAAAAACGCAGTGCCTTGAGCATCAAGTAAGTCCTGACAGGTTGCAGGGGGCGCGGGAGCGACCATAATGTGGCGCATTATACGAGGCTGTGACGCCTGCGAACGGGATATTTAGGAGTCTTTTATGGCCGTCCCCCTTACCACCCTCGTCGAGGAAGCGGACCGCTACCTTGGCAGCTCGAAAATCGCCGATTATTGCCCCAACGGCCTGCAGGTCGAGGGCCGGCCCCAGGTGATGCGCATCGTCAGCGGCGTCACCGCCAGCCAGGCCCTGCTGGACGCTGCCGTCGAAGCCCAGGCCGACTTGATCCTGGTGCACCACGGGTATTTCTGGAAAGGCGAGAACCCCTGCGTCGCCGGCATGAAGCAGCGTCGCCTGAAAACCTTGCTCAAGCATGACATCAGCCTGCTGGCCTACCATCTGCCCCTGGATCTGCATCCGGATGTCGGCAACAACGTGCAACTTGCCAGGCACCTGGACATCACCGTCGAAGGCCCGCTGGACCCCAGCGATTCCAAGGTCGTAGGCCTGGTCGGCTCCCTTGCCGAGCCGCTGTCACCGCGTGACTTTGCCCGTCGCGTACAGGAAGTGATGGGCCGTGAGCCGCTGTTGATCGAAGGCAGCGAAATGATCCGCCGCGTGGGCTGGTGCACCGGCGGTGGCCAGGGTTATATCGACCAGGCGGTGGCTGCCGGTGTCGACCTGTACCTGAGCGGCGAAGCATCGGAGCAGACCTTCCACAGCGCGCGGGAAAATGACATCAGCTTCATCGCCGCCGGTCACCACGCCACCGAGCGCTACGGCGTGCAGGCGCTGGGGGATTACCTGGCCCGCCGCTTCGCCCTGGAGCATATCTTCATCGATTGCCCGAACCCGATCTGAGGCCCACAGCGGACCTGAATGTGGGAGGGGGCTTGCTCCCGATAGCGGTGTGTCAGTCAGTACAAATTTAACTGACCCACCGCTATCGAGGGCAAGCCCCCTCCCACACTCAGGCCAAACTCAGCGGCATATCCATATACCGTTTCGATCTAGTTGGCGCCCTGAATAGAAGCAGGTGCTGTGCTAGCATGCCCCGCTCGAACACGGCCCGCTGGCCGTCCATACGATCGTTTTTCCGTGAGTAGCCATGGTCGACAAACTGACGCACCTGAAACAGCTGGAGGCGGAAAGCATCCACATCATCCGCGAGGTCGCCGCCGAGTTCGACAACCCGGTGATGCTCTACTCGATCGGTAAAGACTCCGCCGTGATGCTGCACCTGGCACGCAAGGCCTTCTTCCCGGGCAAGTTGCCGTTTCCAGTGATGCACGTCGACACGCGCTGGAAATTCCAGGAGATGTACACGTTCCGCGACAAGATGGTCGAAGAGCTGGGCCTGGACCTGATCACCCACGTCAACCCGGACGGCGTGGCGCAGGGCATCAACCCATTCACCCACGGCAGCGCCAAGCACACCGACATCATGAAGACCGAGGGCCTCAAGCAGGCTTTGGACAAGCATGGTTTCGACGCCGCGTTCGGAGGTGCTCGTCGCGATGAAGAGAAATCCCGCGCCAAAGAGCGCGTGTACTCGTTCCGCGACAGCAAGCACCGCTGGGACCCGAAGAACCAGCGCCCGGAGTTGTGGAACGTCTACAACGGCAACGTCAACAAGGGCGAATCCATCCGTGTGTTCCCGCTGTCGAACTGGACCGAACTGGACATCTGGCAGTACATCTACCTGGAAGGCATTCCGATCGTGCCGCTGTATTTTGCCGCCGAACGCGACGTGATCGAGAAGAACGGCACGTTGATCATGATCGACGACGACCGCATCCTCGAGCATCTGTCCGACGAAGACAAAGCCCGCATCGTCAAAAAGAAAGTCCGTTTCCGCACCCTAGGCTGCTACCCGTTGACGGGCGCGGTGGAGTCCGAAGCCGAAACGCTGACGGACATCATTCAGGAAATGCTCCTGACGCGAACTTCCGAGCGCCAGGGCCGGGTCATCGACCACGATGGCGCAGGCTCCATGGAAGATAAAAAACGTCAAGGGTACTTTTAAGCTTCGAGTTACAAGCGGCAAGCTGCAAGTTAAGGGCGGTATGCGTAATTTTGCAGTTTGGTGCTTGCAGCCGGTTGTTGCGAGCCGTTATCGAGTGACTCGTAATGGACTTCGAGAAGTTGGTCGTGTGGCAAAGAAGCAAGTGTTTGGCGGTTGGAATCTATAGAGAGTTTGCCGATTGCAGGGATCTTGGTTTCAAAGACCAAATCACCCGATCGGCGCTTTCGGTGCCCTCCAACATTGCTGAAGGCATGGAACGTTGCAGCGCTAAAGAAAAGGTGCGTTTTCTCTGGATCGCGAAGGCTTCTTGTGGAGAGTTACGTACACAAATTCTCATCGGCAGTGACATTGCTTACATCGCCCCTTCGCTGGCTGAAAACTGGATTACAGAAACTCGCGAGCTCTCAAAAATGCTCTGCGGCCTGATCAACAAAATTTCTGACTAGCTGTACGCCGACAAGCTTGCCGCTTGAAGCTTACAGCTCGGAGCTTGAACGCAATGAGCCATCAATCTGATTTGATCAGCGAGGACATCCTCGCCTACCTGGGCCAGCACGAGCGCAAGGAAATGTTGCGCTTCCTGACCTGCGGCAACGTCGACGACGGCAAGAGCACCCTGATCGGGCGCCTGCTGCACGACTCCAAGATGATCTACGAAGATCACCTGGAAGCCATCACCCGCGATTCGAAGAAGTCCGGCACCACCGGCGATGACATCGACCTGGCGCTGCTCGTTGACGGCCTGCAGGCCGAGCGCGAGCAGGGCATCACCATCGATGTTGCCTACCGCTACTTCTCCACCGCCAAGCGCAAATTCATCATTGCCGATACCCCAGGCCATGAGCAGTACACCCGCAACATGGCCACCGGGGCGTCCACCTGTGACCTGGCGATCATCCTGATCGACGCCCGCTACGGCGTGCAGACCCAGACCCGTCGCCACAGCTTTATCGCTTCGTTGCTGGGTATCAAGCACATCGTGGTGGCCGTCAACAAGATGGACATCAACGGCTTTGACCAGAGCGTATTCGAGCAGATCAAGGCCGATTACCTGAAGTTCGCCGACGGTATCGCCTTCAAGCCGAGCACTCTGGCCTTCGTGCCGATGTCGGCGCTCAAGGGCGACAACGTGGTGAACAAGAGCGAGCGTTCGCCGTGGTACACCGGGCAGTCGCTGATGGAGATCCTGGAAACTGTCGAGATCGCCAACGACCGAAACTACACCGACCTGCGTTTCCCGGTGCAGTACGTCAACCGTCCGAACCTGAACTTCCGTGGTTTTGCCGGCACCCTGGCCAGCGGCATCGTGCACAAGGGCGACGAGGTTGTGGTGTTGCCGTCGGGCAAGAGCAGCCGCGTCAAGTCCATCGTCACCTTCGAGGGCGAGCTGGAACACGCGGGCCCGGGCCAGGCCGTGACCCTGACCATGGAAGACGAGATCGACATCTCCCGTGGCGACCTGTTGGTGCATGCCGACAACGTGCCGCAAGTGACCGACGCCTTCGACGCCATGCTGGTGTGGATGGCCGAAGAACCGATGCTGCCGGGCAAGAAATACGACATCAAGCGCGCCACCAGCTATGTGCCGGGTTCCATCACCAGCATCGTGCACCGCGTGGACGTGAACACCCTGGCCGAAGGCCCGGCGAGTTCGCTGCAGTTGAACGAGATTGGCCGGGTCAAGGTCAGCCTCGATGCGGCTATCGCGCTGGACGGCTACGACAGCAACCGCACCACCGGCGCGTTTATCGTCATTGACCGTCTGACCAATGGTACCGTCGCGGCAGGCATGATCATCGCTCCGCCAGTCAGCCATGGCAGCGCGGCGCAGCACGGCAAGCTGGCCCATGTGTCCACCGAAGAGCGCGCCCTGCGTTTCGGCCAGCAACCGGCCACCGTGTTGTTCAGCGGCCTGTCTGGCGCCGGCAAGAGCACCTTGGCCTATGCGGTCGAGCGTCGGTTGTTCGACATGGGCCGTGCGGTGTTCGTGCTGGACGGTCAGAACCTGCGTCATGACCTGAACAAGGGGTTGCCGCAGGACCGTGCCGGGCGCACCGAGAACTGGCGTCGTGCCGCTCACGTGGCGCGCCAGTTCAACGAAGCCGGACTGCTGACCCTGGCGGCCTTCGTTGCGCCGGATGCCGAAGGCCGCGAACAGGCCAAGGCGCTGATCGGCAGCGACCGTCTGCTGACGGTGTACGTGCAGGCCTCGCCGCAGGTGTGTGCCGAACGTGATCCGCAAGGGCTGTATGCCGCCGGTGGGGATAACATCCCGGGTGAGTCGTTCCCGTACGACGTGCCGTTGAATGCCGACCTGGTGATCGACACCCAGTCTTTGTCGCTGGAAGACAGCGTCAAGCAGGTGCTGGAGCTGTTGCGTCAGCGCGGCGCGATCTAAGGGTTGCAGTTACCAAATGTGGGAGGGGGCTTGCCCCCGATAGCGGTGGATCAGTGGCAGATGTACTGACTGACACACAGCTATCGGGGGCAAGCCCCCTCCCACATTTTGATCAGTTGCGGTCTGGGTAATCGGTGTGAAGCTTTGCCAGCAACGCATCCTTGTCTTCCCACAACCGGTTGATCCACCCCTGGAACGCCAACCGATACTCCCCGTCCTGCTCATAATTCTTGCCGATAAACTCCGGCGGAATCCGCACCTCTTCGAACTGCACCACCACATCCTTCACAGTCCCGCACAGCAAATCCCAATACCCCGGGCGCCCGGCTGGGTAGTGGATGGTCACGTTCACCAGTGACTTCAACTGCTCGCCCATGGCATCCAGCACAAACGCGATACCACCGGCCTTGGGCTTGAGCAGATAGCGAAAGGGCGACTGCTGCTGCGCATGCTTGCCCGGCGTAAACCGTGTGCCTTCGGCAAAGTTGAAAATGCCCACCGGGTTGGCGCGAAACTTCGCACAGGTCTTGCGGGTGGTTTCCAGGTCCTTGCCTTTCTTCTCCGGGTGTTTTTCCAGGTACGCCTTGGTGTAGCGCTTCATGAACGGGAAACCCAGTGCCCACCACGCCAGGCCAATCACCGGCACCCAGATCAGCTCCTGCTTGAGGAAGAACTTCAGCGGGCGAATGCGGCGATTGAGCACGTATTGCAGCACCATGATGTCGACCCAGCTCTGGTGGTTGCTGGTCACCAGGTAGGAATGCTGATAATCGAGGCCTTCAAGGCCGCTAAGGTGCCAACGGGTGCGCCGTACCAGGTTCATCCAGCCCTTGTTGTTGGTGACCCAGGCTTCGTGCGTGTGGTTCATCAACCATTCGCTGAAGCGTTTGGCGAAGGGCAGGGCCTTGAACAGCGCGACGATAAACAGGAACGAGCACAGCAGGATCGTGTTCAGCGCCAGCAGCAGGGAAGCGATCACCCCGCGCACGGCGGCAGGTAGAAAATCCAGCATTTAGATATCCATAGGTCGGTTGGCGGCTTGGATCGCAGTCAGCGCGATGGTGTACACAATGTCGTCCACCTGGGCGCCGCGCGGCAGGTCGTTGACCGGTTTGCGCAGGCCCTGGAGCATCGGCCCCAGGCTTACGCAATCGGCGCTGCGCTGCACGGCTTTGTAGGTGGTGTTGCCGGTATTCAGGTCGGGGAACACGAACACCGTGGCCTTGCCAGCGACCTGGCTGTTGGGAGCCAGTTGCCGGGCGACACTTTCGTTGGCGGCGGCGTCGTATTGCAACGGGCCGTCGATCAGCAGCGAACTCTGTTGCTCGTGGGCCAGCAGGGTGGCTTCGCGGACCTTTTCCACTTCTTCGCCGCTGGCCGAGTCGCCGCTGGAATAACTGATCATCGCCACGCGCGGGACGATGCCGAACGCGGCCGCCGAATCGGCGCTTTGCAGGGCGATTTCCGCCAGCTCCGCAGCACTCGGGTGCGGGTTCATCACGCAGTCGCCGTACACCAGCACCTGCTCGGGGAACAGCATGAAGAACACCGACGACACCAGCGTGCAGCCCGGCGCCGTCTTGATCAACTGCAAGGCCGGGCGGATGGTATTGGCGGTGGAGTGAATCACCCCGGACACCAGGCCGTCGACTTCGTCCAGGGCGAGCATCATGGTGGCGATCACCACGGTGTCCTCCAGTTGCTGCTCGGCCATGGGCGCGTTCAGGCTCTTGCTCTTGCGCAGGGCCACCATGGGCTCGACGTAGCGCTGACGGATCAGGTCCGGGTCGAGTATCTCCAGGCCTTCCGGCAGTTCGATGCCCTGGGCGCGAGCCACCGCCTCTACGTCCGCCGGCTTGGCCAGCAGCACACAGCGGGCAATGCCGCGCGCCTGGCAGATCGCAGCGGCTTGTACGGTCAGCGGCTCGCTGCCTTCGGGCAGCACGATGCGCTTGTTGGCGGCCTGGGCGCGCTGGATCAACTGGTAGCGGAATACCGCCGGTGACAGGCGCATCTCCCGTGGGGTGCCGCAGCGTTGGTGCAGCCAGCGCGCATCGAGGTGGCTGGCGACGAAGTCGGTGATGATCTCCGCGCGCTCGCGGTCATCGATGGGGATTTCCTTGTTGAGGCTATTGAGCTGGTTGGCGGTGTCATAGGAGCCAGTGCTCACCGAGAGTACCGGCAACCCGGCCTGGAACGCGCCACGGCACAAATCCATGATGCGCGGGTCGGGCAGGGTGTCGCTGGTCAGCAGCAGGCCGGCCAGCGGAACGCCGTTGATGGCGGCCAGGCTGACGGCAAGGATGATGTCGTCGCGATCGCCCGGAGTTACCACCAGCACGCCGGGCTTGAGCAACTCCACGGTGTTGCGCATGGTGCGTGCGCAGATAATGATCTTGGTCATGCGCCGGGTTTCGTAGTCGCCGGCGTTGAGGATTTGCGCGCCCATCAGGTCGGCCACGTCGCGGGTACGCGGCGCGTTGAGTTCGGGCTGGTAGGGAATGCAGCCGAGCAGGCGGAAATCACCGCTGCGCAATAACGGCGAGTGCTCCTTGAGGCGCGCCGAGAAGGCCTCCATGCTTTCGTCGGTGCGCACTTTGTTGAGGATCACGCCCAGTACTTTCGGGTCTTTCGGGCCGCCGAACAGTTGGGCCTGCAGTTCCACGCGGCCGGACAGCTCGGTGAGCACTTCATTTTCCGGGGCCGAGACCAGAATCACTTCCGCATCCAGGCTCTTGGCCAGGTGCAGGTTGACCCGTGCCGCATAGCTGGCGCTGCGGGTCGGCACCATGCCTTCGACGATCAGCACGTCCTTGCCCACGGCGGCTTGCTGGTACAGCGTGATGATCTCTTCGAGCAACTCATCGAGCTGGCCGTCGCCGAGCATGCGCTCCACGTGGGCCAGGCCCAGGGGCTGTGGCGGCTTCAGGCCGTGGGTGCGCGCCACCAGTTCGGTAGAGCGCTCGGGGCCGGTGTCGCCAGGGTGCGGCTGGGCAATCGGCTTGAAGAAACCGACTTTCAGCCCGGCGCGTTCCAGGGTGCGCACCAGCCCAAGGCTGATGGAGGTCAGACCCACACCAAAATCGGTGGGCGCGATAAAAAAAGTCTGCATGCGAATTCTCTGGAGGTGCATGGCTTGGGTGGCGCTCTATGCATGAGTGCCTACCGCGAATCAGGCGCCAAGGTTATCGTTATTCGGGCTGTTGCGCACACCAGCCGCACGCAAAGGGTTGGCCTATTTTTTCAAGGCGTTGCGCAGGGTCCAGTACCCAGGCGCGTGACTGCCAGGGCGGCTGGTGGCGCAGGTGCTGGGTGTGGCCGCAGGACAGCTCGGCGACCCAGTGCAGGTCGTCGTCCTGGTGGAAACCGCAGATCGTCGAGACCGTTGGTCGGCCCCGTCTGTCCGGGTTCTGTTCGCTTTCGGGCAAATCCTTGTTTAGACTTGTCCGTTCTTCATTCTTATGCAAAAGGTCTCGCCCCATGACGATCGCCGCTAACAAGGCTGTCTCCATCGACTATACCCTGACCAACGACGCTGGTGAGGTCATCGACAGCTCCGCCGGCGGCGCGCCGCTGGTCTACCTGCAAGGCGCGGGTAACATCATCCCAGGCCTGGAAAAGGCTCTGGAAGGCAAGGCGGTTGGTGATGAACTGACCGTGGCCGTAGAACCTGAAGATGCCTACGGCGAATACTCCGCCGAACTGGTCAGCACCCTGAGCCGCAGCATGTTCGAAGGCGTCGATGAGCTGGAAGTGGGCATGCAGTTCCACGCTTCCGCGCCGGACGGCCAGATGCAGATCGTGACCATCCGCGACCTGGACGGCGACGACGTGACCGTTGACGGTAACCACCCTCTGGCTGGCCAGCGTCTGAACTTCCAGGTGAAGATCGTTGCCATCCGCGACGCTTCCCAGGAAGAAGTGGCTCACGGCCACGTTCACGGTGAAGGCGGTCATCAGCACTGATCGATGTTTTGATCAAGCGGTAGCAAAAAGCCCCGACTGGTTCGGGGCTTTTTTTTGCGCTTGATAATGCGCCACCTATTCAAATGTGGGAGGGGGCTTGCCCCCGATGACAGTGTGTCATTCAGAATATCTGGTACTGATGCACCGCTATCGGGGGCAAGCCCCCTCCCACATTTGGATGGTGATCTGAACACAAACAAAAATGCCCCGGACCTTTCGGTACGGGGCATTTCTTAACTGTTACGCAACCTCAGGTCGCGTGGCAGTTGTTACCACTTAGGCTGCAGCAGGAACGCTCAGAGCCTTGATGTGGCCGTTCAGGCGGCTCTTATGACGAGCGGCCTTGTTCTTGTGGATGATGCCTTTATCGGCCATACGGTCGATAACTGGCACGGCCAGAACGTAAGCTGCTTGAGCTTTTTCAGCGTCTTTGGTGTCGATGGCTTTAACTACATTCTTGATGTAGGTACGAACCATGGAACGCAGGCTGGCGTTGTGGCTGCGACGCTTCTCAGCCTGTTTTGCACGTTTTTTGGCGGAAGGTGTGTTGGCCACCGTCGAGCTCCTCGAAAGACTTTTTAGGAAATAGCAAACAAAATAGGCCGCGAATCATGCCGATGACTTGATGGGTTGTCAAGGGCGGCTGATGCGAACTGCTGAGTGGTCGATCTGAAGAGGCGGGTGATTTATTTCCGGCGCTTGACCTGTAAACTCGCGAGCTTTGGCTCTGTGCTGTTGCAGGCGCGCAGTATCGCATAAGTAGGCGCTTTGTTCGCCTGCTCTTTATCTATAGGCGCAAACTCTTTCAATGAATCTGCTCAAATCGTTGGCTGCCGTCAGCTCTATCACGATGATCTCCCGGGTTTTGGGGTTTGTGCGTGACACCCTGCTGGCGCGTATTTTTGGCGCCAGCATGGCCACGGACGCCTTCTTCATCGCCTTTAAATTGCCCAACCTGCTGCGCAGGATCTTCGCCGAAGGCGCGTTTTCCCAGGCATTCGTGCCGATCCTGGCCGAATACAAGACTCAGCACGGCGAGGAGGCAACCCGCACATTCATTGCCTACGTCTCTGGCCTGTTGACCCTGGTGCTGATGCTGGTGACCTTCGTCGGCATACTCGCCGCGCCCTGGGTGATCTGGGCCACGGCCCCCGGCTTTGCCAATACCCCGGAGAAATTCGCGCTGACCACTGATCTGCTGCGCGTGACCTTTCCTTATATATTGCTGATCTCGCTGTCATCGCTCGCCGGGGCGATTCTCAATACCTGGAACCGTTTCTCGGTGCCGGCCTTCGTGCCGACACTGCTTAACGTCAGCATGATTATCTTCGCGCTGTTCCTCACGCCGTACTTCGACCCGCCGGTGATGGCCCTGGGTTGGGCCGTCCTGGCCGGCGGCCTGGCGCAGTTGCTCTACCAGCTGCCGCATCTGAAAAAGATCGGCATGCTTGTGCTGCCGCGCCTGAACTTCAAGGACACCGGCGTCTGGCGCGTGATGCGCAATATGTTGCCAGCGATCCTCGGGGTGTCGGTCAGTCAGATTTCCCTGATCATCAACACCGCCTTCGCTTCGCTGCTGGTGTCCGGCTCGGTGTCGTGGATGTACTACGCCGACCGTCTGATGGAATTGCCATCCGGCGTGCTCGGGGTCGCCTTGGGTACGATCCTGCTGCCGACCCTGGCGCGCACCTATGCGAGCAAGGACCGCCAGGAGTATTCGCGCATTCTCGACTGGGGCCTGCGCCTGTGCTTCCTGCTGGTGCTGCCATGCGCACTGGCCCTGGGTATCCTGGCTGAACCTTTGACAGTCTCGCTGTTTCAATACGGACAATTCGACGCCCATGACGCCTTGATGACCCAGCATGCGCTGGTGGCCTACTCCGTCGGCCTGCTCGGCATTATCGTGATCAAGGTGCTGGCACCGGGCTTCTATGCCCAGCAGAACATCCGCACGCCGGTGAAGATCGCGATTTTCACGCTGATCGTCACACAGCTGCTCAACCTGATCTTCATCGGCCCGCTGGCCCATGCCGGCCTGGCGTTGGCGATCAGTGCCGGTGCCTGCATCAATGCCGGCCTGTTGTTCTACCAACTGCGCAAGCAGCAGATGTATCAGCCGCAGCCAGGCTGGGGGGCGTTTACCCTCAAGTTGCTGGTGGCAGTGGCCGCGATGTCTGCCGTGTTGCTTGGCTTGATGCAGGTGATGCCGGCCTGGGACCAGGGCCACATGCTGGAGCGCTTCCTGCGCCTTGGCGTGCTGGTGGTGGCGGGCGTGGTGGTTTACTTCGGGATGTTGCTGCTGCAGGGTTTCCGCCTGCGCGATTTCAATCGCAAGTCGCTGGGATAGACAGTTTGCAGCGGTAAAACGGCTGTTTTATCGAATCGATCCATTTGGCCTGCGCTGTTGCCTGTCGTCCGGGGCCGGGTGTGGTTATAATCGACCACTTTATGAGCAAGAAGCGCGTTATGCAGCTGGTTCGAGGTCTCCACAACCTGCGCCCCGAGCACCGGGGCTGCGTCGCCACTATTGGCAACTTTGACGGTGTTCACCGTGGCCACCAGGCTATCCTGGCCAGGCTGCGCGAGCGTGCGGTCGAGTTGGGCGTGCCCAGCTGCGTGGTGATTTTTGAGCCACAGCCGCGGGAATTCTTTACCCCGCAAACGGCGCCGGCCCGTCTGGCCCGCCTGCGGGACAAGTTGCAGCTGCTGGCTGAAGAGGGTGTGGACCGCGTCCTCTGCCTGGCTTTCAACCAGCGCCTGCAAAGCCTGAGCGCCGCCGAGTTCGTCGACCGGATCCTTGTCGATGGCCTGGGCGTACAGCATCTGGAGGTCGGCGACGACTTCCGTTTTGGTTGCGACCGCGTCGGCGATTTCGATTTCCTGCAGCACGCTGGCGTCAACCAGGGTTTTACCGTCGAAGCCGCGCAAACCGTCGAACTGGACGGTCTGCGCGTGAGCAGCACCCAGGTGCGTAACGCCCTGGCCGCTGCCGACTTCGCCTTGGCCGAGCGCTTGCTCGGTCGCCCGTTCCGCATCGCCGGACGGGTACTGCACGGCCAGAAGCTGGCGCGCCAACTGGGCACGCCAACCGCCAACGTGCAACTCAAGCGCCGTCGTGTGCCGCTGACCGGGGTTTACCTGGTGAGTGTCGACATCGACGGCCAATCGTGGCCGGGAGTCGCCAACATAGGCGTCAGGCCCACGGTTGCAGGTGATGGCAAGGCCCACCTGGAAGTTCACCTTCTGGATTTTGCCGGTGATTTATACGACCGGCGTTTAACGGTGGTTTTCCACCAGAAGCTGCGTGAAGAGCAGCGATTTGCCTCCCTTGAGGCATTGAAAACGGCGATCAATGCGGATGTCGCCGCCGCCCGTGCACTAGCCGCACCTAGCGCCCATCGCTAACCGAAGAGCCTTAAATGACCGACTATAAAGCCACGCTAAACCTTCCGGACACCGCCTTCCCAATGAAGGCCGGCCTGCCACAGCGCGAACCGCAGATCCTGCAGCGCTGGGACAGTATTGGCCTGTACGGAAAGTTGCGCGAAATTGGCAAGGATCGTCCGAAATTCGTCCTGCACGACGGCCCTCCTTATGCCAACGGCACGATTCACATCGGTCATGCGCTGAACAAGATTCTCAAGGACATGATCCTGCGTTCGAAGACCCTGTCGGGCTTCGACGCACCGTATGTTCCGGGTTGGGACTGCCACGGCCTGCCGATCGAACACAAAGTCGAAGTGACCTACGGCAAGAACCTGGGCGCGGATAAAACCCGCGAACTGTGCCGTGCCTACGCCACCGAGCAGATCGAAGGGCAGAAATCCGAATTCATCCGTCTGGGTGTGTTGGCCGAGTGGGACAACCCTTACAAAACCATGAGCTTCAAGAACGAGGCCGGTGAAATCCGTGCCTTGGCCGAAATCGTCAAGGGTGGTTTCGTGTTCAAGGGCCTCAAGCCCGTGAACTGGTGCTTCGACTGCGGCTCGGCCCTGGCCGAGGCGGAAGTCGAGTACGAAGAAAAGAAATCCTCGACCATCGACGTGGCGTTCCCGATCGCCGACGACGCCAAGCTGGCCGAGGCCTTCGGCCTGGCATCGCTGGCCAAGCCCGCGGCCATCGTGATCTGGACCACCACGCCATGGACCATTCCTGCCAACCAGGCGCTGAACGTGCACCCGGAGTTCACCTACGCGCTGGTTGACGTGGGTGACCGCCTGCTGGTGCTGGCCGAAGAAATGGTCGAGTCGTGCCTGGCGCGTTACGAACTGCAAGGCTCGGTGATCGCCACCACTACCGGCTCCGCGCTGGAACTGACCAACTTCCGTCATCCGTTCTATGACCGTCTGTCGCCCGTCTATATGGCCGACTACGTTGAGCTGGGTTCGGGCACGGGCATCGTTCACTGCTCGCCTGCCTACGGCGTGGACGACTTCGTGACCTGCAAGAAGTACGGCATGGTCAACGACGACATCATCAACCCGGTGCAGAGCAACGGCGTGTATGTGCCGTCGCTTGAGTTCTTCGGCGGGCAGTTCATCTTCAAGGCCGACCAGCCGATCATCGACAAGCTGCGTGAAGTCGGCGCGTTGATGCAGGCCGACACCATCAAGCACAGCTACATGCACTGCTGGCGCCACAAGACCCCGTTGATCTACCGCGCCACTGCGCAGTGGTTTATCGGCATGGACAAAGAGCCAACCAACGGCGAGACCCTGCGCGTACGCTCCCTCAAAGCCATCGAAGACACCCAGTTCGTCCCGGCCTGGGGCCAGGCGCGCCTGCACTCGATGATCGCCAACCGTCCGGACTGGTGCATCTCCCGCCAGCGCAACTGGGGCGTGCCGATTCCGTTCTTCCTGAACAAGGAAAGCGGTGAGCTGCACCCACGCACCGTCGAGCTGATGGAAGAAGTGGCCCAGCGCGTTGAACAGGAAGGCATCGAAGCCTGGTTCAAGCTGGACGCCGCCGAGCTGCTGGGTGACGAAGCGCCGCAGTACGACAAAATCAGTGACACCCTCGACGTGTGGTTCGATTCGGGCACCACCCATTGGCACGTCCTGCGCGGTTCGCACCCGATGGGCCACGAAACCGGCCCGCGTGCCGACCTGTACCTGGAAGGTTCCGACCAGCACCGTGGCTGGTTCCACTCTTCGTTGCTGACCGGTTGCGCCATCGATGGCCATGCGCCGTACCGCGAATTGCTGACCCACGGCTTCACCGTCGACGAAAACGGTCGCAAGATGTCCAAGTCGCTGAAAAACGTGATCGAGCCGAAAAAGATCAACGACACCCTGGGCGCCGACATCATGCGTCTGTGGGTTGCGTCGACCGATTATTCGGGCGAGATCGCCGTGTCGGACCAGATCCTGGCCCGCAGCGCCGATGCCTACCGTCGCATCCGTAATACCGCACGCTTCCTGCTGTCGAACCTGACCGGTTTCAACCCGGCCACCGACCTGCTGCCGGCCGAGGACATGATCGCCCTCGACCGTTGGGCCGTGGACCGTACCCTGTTGCTGCAACGCGAGTTGCAGGAACACTACGGCGAGTACCGCTTCTGGAACGTGTATTCGAAGATCCACAACTTCTGCGTGCAGGAACTCGGTGGCTTCTACCTCGACATCATCAAGGACCGCCAGTACACCACCGCCGCCAACAGCAAGGCGCGCCGCTCGGCGCAGACCGCGCTGTATCACATCAGCGAAGCGCTGGTGCGCTGGATCGCCCCGATCCTGGCGTTCACCGCCGACGAGCTGTGGGAATACCTGCCGGGTGAGCGTAACGAGTCCGTCATGCTCAATACCTGGTACGAAGGCCTGACCGAACTGCCGGCCGACTTCGAACTGGGCCGCGAGTACTGGGAAGGCGTGATGGCCGTGAAGGTTGCGGTGAACAAGGAGCTGGAAGTGCAGCGCGCGGCCAAGGCCGTGGGTGGCAACCTGCAAGCCGAAGTCACCCTGTTTGCCGAGGAAGGCCTGACCGCCGACCTGGCCAAGCTGAGCAACGAGCTGCGCTTTGTGTTGATCACCTCGACCGCAAGCCTGGCACCCTTCACCCAGGCGCCGGCGGATGCGGTGGCGACCGAAGTGCCGGGCCTGAAGCTCAAAGTGGTCAAGTCGGCCTTCCCCAAGTGCGCCCGTTGCTGGCACTGCCGTGAAGATGTCGGCGTGAACCCTGAGCACCCGGAAATCTGCGGTCGTTGCGTGGATAACATCAGCGGTGAAGGCGAGGTTCGCCACTATGCCTAGTCAAAGCATGCCTGACGCCGGCCGTTTCGGACGTCTTGGCTGGCTCGTGCTGAGCGTGCTGGTCCTGGTCATCGACCAGGTCAGCAAGGCTCATTTCGAAGGCACCCTGGAAATGTTCCAGCAAATCGTGGTGATCCCGGATTACTTCAGCTGGACCCTGGCCTACAACACCGGCGCGGCCTTCAGTTTCCTCGCCGATAGCGGCGGCTGGCAGCGTTGGTTGTTCGCGCTGATCGCCGTGGTGGTCAGTGCGGTGCTGGTTGTCTGGCTCAAGCGCCTGGGCCGCGATGATACCTGGCTGGCCATTGCGCTCGCCCTGGTGCTGGGCGGCGCGCTGGGCAACCTGTACGACCGCATCGCCCTGGGCCACGTAATCGACTTCATCCTGGTGCACTGGCAGAACCGTCATTATTTCCCGGCGTTCAATTTTGCCGACAGTGCCATCACCGTCGGTGCAATCATGCTGGCGCTGGATATGTTCAAGAGCAAGAAAACCGGAGAGACCGTCAATGACTGATCAGGTATTGGCTGAGCAACGCATCGGCCAGAACACGGAAGTCACGTTGCATTTCGCATTGCGCCTGGAGAATGGCGATACGGTCGACAGCACCTTCGACAAGGCCCCGGCGACCTTCAAGGTCGGCGATGGCAACCTGCTGCCGGGTTTTGAGGCGGCTTTGTTTGGGTTCAAGGCCGGGGATAAGCGCAACCTGCAGATCCTGCCGGAAAATGCCTTTGGCCAGCCAAATCCGCAGAACGTGCAGATCATTGCGCGCTCGCAATTCGAAGGCATGGACCTGTCGGAAGGCCTGCTGGTGATTTTCAATGATGCGGCAAATACCGAATTGCCCGGCGTGGTCAAAGCCTTCGATGACACACAAGTGACCATCGACTTCAACCACCCGTTGGCCGGTAAGACACTGACCTTTGACGTCGAGATCATCAGCGTCAAGGCGCTGGTCTAAAATGTGGGAGGGGGCGATCCCCCTCCCACCTTTGATCCCCATTGTCCCTTCGGTCAGCAACAAACCTGACCCTAAGTGGCTGCAAGACACGAGGCACAGCATGCAAATCAAACTCGCCAATCCCCGTGGCTTCTGTGCCGGTGTGGACCGGGCGATCGAAATCGTCAACCGCGCCCTGGAAGTCTTCGGGCCGCCGATTTACGTGCGCCATGAAGTGGTTCACAACAAGTTCGTGGTTGAAGACCTGCGCGCGCGCGGCGCCATCTTCGTCGAAGAACTCGACCAGGTGCCCGATGATGTCATCGTCATCTTCAGCGCCCACGGTGTTTCCCAGGCTGTACGCACCGAAGCGGCCGGCCGCGGCCTGAAAGTCTTCGACGCTACCTGCCCGCTGGTGACCAAGGTGCATATCGAAGTGGCGCGCTACAGCCGTGATGGCCGTGAATGCATCCTGATCGGCCACGCCGGCCATCCGGAAGTCGAAGGCACCATGGGCCAGTACGACGCCAGCAATGGCGGCGCCATCTACCTGGTGGAAGACGAAAAAGACGTCGCCAACTTGCAGGTTCAAAACCCCGAGCGCTTGGCCTTCGTGACCCAGACCACCTTGTCCATGGACGACACCAGTCGCGTTATCGATGCCCTGCGCACACGGTTCCCGGCCATTGGCGGCCCACGTAAGGACGACATCTGCTACGCCACGCAAAACCGCCAGGACGCCGTCAAGCAACTGGCCGATGAGTGTGATGTGGTGCTGGTAGTCGGCAGCCCCAACAGCTCCAACTCCAACCGCTTGCGTGAACTGGCCGAGCGCATGGCGACGCCGGCGTACCTGATCGACGGCGCCGAGGACATGCAGCGCAGCTGGTTCGACGGTGTCGAGCGCATCGGCATCACCGCCGGCGCTTCGGCCCCGGAAGTGCTGGTGCGTGGGGTGATCCAGCAATTGCACGCCTGGGGTGCCATTGGGGCCGATGAATTGGCGGGCCGGGAAGAAAACATTACCTTTTCCATGCCCAAGGAGTTGCGGGTTCGCTCGCTGCTCTGAATCCCGGCGGGTTGGATCAGCCTCGGCATAACGCCTGCTCAGCTTTCTCGCTGCGCAGGCTGATACGCCCGCTGGGCGCCAGCACTACCTGATACAGGCTCTGTGCCTGCTTCGTGTCGCACACGTGCACGGTGCCGGCACGAAATCCCCCGCCGGCAAACACCGGCTCTCCCAGACCGCTGAAACGAACCTGGCTGCTGACCGGGCCATTTCCGGCCACCGGTACACGCCCGCTGTCCTGTCGCTCCAGCAGCACGGTATTGTCCTCATCCAGATGGCCGCGCCCGCTAAGGTCCAATATCACCCGCCAGCCATGACTCCAGTTTTCATCCAATGCATGGATGACCACCGCACGATTGCGTGCGATCGCTTCGGCGCGTGCGTAACGCAGCCCTTCGGCCAGTGACAGGGCCACACTTTGTCGCTGCTGCGACTCCAGCAAACCCTTGAAGTTGGGTATGGCCAGTTGTGCCAGCAAAGCCGTCACGATCAGCCCCAACAGTAGTTCGATCAGGGTAAATCCCCGTTGTGTCATGTGCGCTCCCATCCGTGGATGCCAGTGATCTCAAGTGACAGGCATAGGTATAGCGCTTGGTTTCTGGGGCTGAATGATGGCCTTTGCGTCCAATGTATTTCCCTTTGTTCCGATTGCAGCGCCGTTTAAAAACCGGCGCTAGTCTTGGGCTGCACACAGGGTTTCCCTGTTTTCCACGACCTTCGACAGGGACGACGACGGTAATGCTTTTACGCCGAAATACCTTTTCTCTACGCGTTTCCCGCCGACGCCAATCCGGCATGACACTGGTCGAAGTGCTGGTAGCGGTGTTGGTCCTGGCGCTTGGGATGCTGGGCGCCGCGGCGATCCAGCTCAACGCCCTGAAGTACACCGACAGCGCACGGATGACCAGCCAAGCCAGTTTCATTGCCTACGACATGCTCGACCGTATTCGCGCCAACGCCGGCGCCGATTACGCCTGGGGTCGAACCGAGCGGGCTCAGCCCAGCACTTCGACAGCCAGCGTGCGTGACCTGGACCTGCATGACTTCGAAGCCAACATCATGGGTTTTGCCGGCAAGGACGCCAAGGGTGCCGTAGCGGTCAGCGGTGACGAGGTCACTATCAGCATCAGTTGGGAGGATGCCAGGAGCGCGAGCAGCCCCGGTGCCCGGGAGACCTTCACCCTGACCAGTCGAGTTGCCAATGGGCGAGGGACGTCGCAATGATCCGCCCGGCGCGGGGTTTCGGTCTGGTGGAGTTGCTGCTGGCATTGGCCATCGGGCTTGTCGTGGTGCTGGGTGCAAGCCAGGTGCTGATCAGTTCGCGATTGACCCAGGCCAGTCAGCAGGCGGCCATGGTGCTGCAGGATGATGCGCGGTTCGTCCTGAGCAAGATGACTCAGGATATTCGCCAGGCCGGCATGCTGGGGTGTTTGGCTACCGCCTATATCCACAACGCCCCGGCGGCTTTTGATCGGCCGATCAGTTGGGAGGTATCGGCAGGCGCGAAAGCCCTGACACTGGTGACCGCCCACGCCGGCCACGGTGCTGGCAAACCTGACTGGACGGTGGTGTCCGACTGCAAGGAGGCCGCCCAGGCTTACACCGCAACAGCGCCTGCGACCGCGCCTGGCCAGATTCGTTTTGCCATACGCGAGCTTACCTATACCTACGAAACGGGCCAGTTGAAGATCAGCACGCCCTCGGCACCGGCCAAGGCGGTACTGATGGATAACGTACGGGCATTTGACCTCAGCTTTGGCGTGGCAGCCAGGCCTGGGTCGACGGACGTGGTGGGTTATGAGAGCCACCCGGCCGATCCATCGTTGATCCGCAGCGTGCGCCTGCACATGACCCTGCAAGACCCGACCGGTCGCGTGAAGGATCAGGCTTACAGCGTCGTGGCGGCTTTGCGCAACCGGCTGGAGTAGGACGATGACCATAGTTGTAAGTAGCCAGATGCGGCAGACGGGAATGGTGCTGCTGATCAGCTTGGTATTTTTGCTGATGTTGTCGTTGCTGGGGCTGTCATCGATGCAAGGCGCAATCTCGCAGCAGAAGGCCGCCAGCAGCCTGTGGCAGCGTATCCAATCGTTCCAGGCTGCCGAAAGCGGCCTGCGGCTAGGGGAGGCAGCGGTGCGCAGGGGCGGGCATGCGCTGCCGATTTGTCACTCGGTCATCGCTTGCGCGCCGCCCGATGAAGCGTTTTCGTTGGTGGGCGCCGGGCCCAATCCGGTTTCGGGAGTGACTTGGGTGGCGTTCAAGAGTGGGGTATATGGCGTTCAGTCCCTGGGAGAGGGTATGGGCCAGGCGCATTTGCCGCCGCATGCCCCAGCCACGCTTTTTCGGGTGACGGCCGTCGGGCTGGATGGCCAATCGCGCACGGTGCTGGAGACCGTGTACGCGCGGGTGGAGGAGGGCGGCGGCGAAAGGTTTCGGCGCGTCTTGTGGCGGCAACTTCAATAAGGAGCAACTGAATGGGCATGGATAGCCAGGGTTTTACCCTGATCGAGTTATTGATCGCCGTGGCGATCATTGCGCTGCTGGGCGGCATTGCTTACCCCGTCTACACCAGCCAGGTGAAAAAGGTGTATCGGGTGCAGATCGTCGCGCTGCTGACCGAGCAGGCTCAGCATCTGCAGCGCTATTACACGCGCAACGGCAGTTTTATTGATGCAGGCGGCGTCAGTACGGGCAATGATCACTATAGAATCAGCGCAGTATTGAACCCCCAGGATTTTGCCCTGCTCGCCACGCCTGCCACCGACTCAGTCATGGCGAGCGACGCGTGCGGCCAATTCCGCTTGTCCAGCTCCGGTATGCGAAGCAATCCGGGTGCTGCGCCGCAGATGCCGCTCAAGGCATGCTGGGGGCAGTGATGAGAGTGCTGGATGAATGGGCGCCGGGTGCGCTTCTCCCTTTTTATCGGCTGGATCAAATGATGGCAAAGCAACAGCGAGTAGTGATTGTCGGCGGCGGCGTAATAGGCTTGTTGACGGCATACAACCTGGCAAACCGGGGGCGGGCGGTCACCTTGCTGGAGCGCGCCGGGCTTGGTCAGGAATCGTCCTGGGCTGGCGGTGGGATTGTTTCGCCGCTGTATCCGTGGCGCTACAGCGCGGCGGTGACGGCCTTGGCCCACTGGTCCCAGGATTTCTACCCGCAACTGGCGCAACGGCTGTTCGCCGCCACCGGTGTTGACCCGGAGGTGCACACCACGGGCCTGTATTGGCTCGATCTGGATGACGAGGCCGACGCTCTCGCCTGGGCTGCGCGTGAGGGGCGGCCCTTGAGCAAAGTGGACGTTTCTGCGGCCCATGATGCGGTTCCGGTGCTGGGCAGCGGTTATTCGCGGGCGATCTACATGGCCAACGTGGCCAATGTGCGCAATCCGCGTCTGGTCAAATCACTCAAGGCGGCGTTGTCGGCGCTGCCCGATGTGACGATTCACGAGCAGTGCGAAGTCGATGGATTTATTTTGCAAGGCGACACCGTGGTAGGCGTGAATACGGCTGTTGGCGCCATGCTGGGCGATCAGGTGGTGCTCGCAGCGGGCGCCTGGAGTGGGGAGTTGCTGGGAAAACTGGGTTTGGCGCTGCCCGTGGAGCCGGTCAAGGGCCAGATGATCCTCTACAAGTGTGCGTCTGACTTCCTGTCGAGCATGGTCCTGGCAAAAGGGCGCTATGCGATACCGCGGCGTGATGGGCACATTCTGATCGGCAGCACCCTGGAGCATGAAGGGTTCGATAAAACGCCGACCGACACCGCGCTGGAAAGTCTCAAGGCGTCTGCGGTGGAGCTGTTGCCCGCCCTGGCGGACGCCGAGGTGGTGGGGCACTGGGCCGGGTTGCGGCCCGGCTCGCCGGAAGGCATCCCTTATATCGGCGAGGTGCCGGGCTTTAAGGGCCTGTGGCTCAATTGCGGGCATTACCGCAATGGCCTGGTGCTTGCTCCGGCATCCTGCCAGTTGTTTGCCGACTTGCTGCTGGGGCAGGCACCGATCATCGATCCGGCACCTTACGCCCCCGCCGGTCGACTCAACGCTGAATAGACTTGGGCCCTTGCTGCAGGTGCGCCTGGGTGCAATACCAGGCCTGGCCCGAGCTCAGCGCACGATCCTGCGGCACGTGCACGCCGCAGTGGGCGCAGCGCACCATCAATGCGGCATCTGGCTCGCCGGTGCGGCGTTGGCTGGCAGCAGGGCTTTTAAATTTGCGCCAGAGCCATACCGCGGCGGCAATGACGGCGATCCAGAACAATAGACGAAGCATGATGGGCAGTTTCTCGATAAGGAATGCGCCAGTTTAGCCAAGGTCGTCATGGGCGCACAGCGCAATAAATACTCGCCCATGAAAAAGGGAGCTCCTGAGAGCTCCCTTTTGCGTTGCGTCGAACGATCAGTCGAACACACCGAAGGTCATGTAGCTGAACCACGAGCGGTCCTGGTTGTTGCCCAGGGCTTGCGGCTCTTCTTCTTCGATCACGTCGCCGTTTTCGTCGTGCGGTTTGAGGTCCGAAGGGATCGCGTCCTTGGCGTCCTGGTACTGCTTGATCACGTCCTGGTTGGCACGTGTTTCACCTGGCGGCAGCGGTGGACGGGACTCGATCAGGCCCAGCGTGTACTTGCTCAGCCACGAACGGTTGTCGGCTTCGTCAACCTGAGGCACGAACTGGCCGTCTTTCAGGCTTGGGTGGTCCGGGTAGTTGAGCTTCAGGGTTTCCAGGCTGGTGCTCGCCAGTTCGTCCAGGTGCAAGCGCTGGTAAGCCTCGGTCATCACGGCCAGGCCGTCACCCACCGAAGGGGTTTCCTGGAAGTTTTCCACCACGTAGCGGCCACGGTTGGCGGCGGCCACGTATGCCTGACGGGTCAGGTAGTAGTGGGCCACGTGGATCTCGTAGGAGGCCAGCAGGTTGCGCAGGTAGATCATGCGCTGCTTGGCGTCCGGCGCGTAGCGGCTGTTCGGGTAGCGGCTGGTCAGCTGGGCGAACTCGTTGTAGGAGTCGCGAGCGGCACCCGGGTCACGCTTGGTCATGTCCAGCGGCAGGAAGCGCGCCAGCAGGCCAACGTCCTGGTCGAACGAGGTCAGACCCTTCATGTAGTAGGCGTAGTCCACGTTCGGGTGCTGCGGGTGCAGACGGATGAAACGCTCGGCGGCGGACTTGGCAGCTTCCGGCTCGGCGTTCTTGTAGTTGGCGTAGATCAGCTCGAGCTGGGCCTGGTCGGCATAGCGTCCGAACGGATAGCGCGACTCCAGGGCCTTCAGCTTCGCTGTGGCGCTGGTGTAGCTATTATTGTCCAGGTCTGTCTGAGCTTGCTGGTACAGCTCGACTTCGCTCAGGTTTTCGTCGACGACGTCCTTTGTTGACGAGCAAGCAGCAGTCATGGCGAGGATGGCGATCAGCAGCAGGTGTTTCACTTGCATGGCGGCTTGCGTCCCTATGACGGCCGCTGTCTTGGGCGGGGCCGTCCTGTTATGATGAGCGCCCCGTTGAAAGCCTCGGGGCAAAAGACGCCGTATTTAACCACAAGCGCGCAGCCGAAACCAAAGGCTGTGCCACGCCTAGTCTGAGCATGTCCGATAAAATTGAACTTCGCGCAGAGGTGCCGTCCGAATTGGGCGGCCAACGCCTCGATCAAGTCGCCGCACAATTATTCGCTGAGCACTCGCGCTCGCGCCTTTCCGCCTGGATCAAAGACGGCCGCCTGACTGTGGATGGAGCGGTTATCCGCCCGCGAGACATAGTCCATGGCGGTGCGATTCTTGAGCTGACTGCCGAGCAGGAAGCCCAGGGAGAATGGGTCGCCCAGGACATCGAGCTGGATATCGTCTATGAAGACGACGACATCCTGGTCATCAACAAACCCGCAGGCCTGGTGGTTCACCCGGCTGCCGGGCATGCTGATGGCACCTTGCTCAATGCCTTGCTGCACCACGTGCCAGACATCATCAATGTGCCGCGTTGCGGCATCGTGCACCGTCTGGACAAGGACACCACCGGCTTGATGGTGGTGGCCAAGACCATTCAGGCGCAGACGCAGCTTGTTACTCAATTGCAGAGTCGCAGCGTCAGCCGGATCTACGAATGCATCGTGATCGGTGTAGTGGTGGCGGGGGGCAAGATCAACGCCCCCATCGGTCGCCACGGCCAGCAGCGCCAGCGCATGGCGGTGATGGAGGGCGGCAAGCAGGCCGTCAGCCACTATCGCGTGCTGGAGCGTTTCCGTTCCCACACTCACGTGCGGGTCAAGCTGGAAACCGGTCGTACTCACCAGATCCGCGTGCACATGGCCCACATCAACTTCCCGTTGGTCGGCGATCCGGCCTACGGTGGCCGCTTCCGCATTCCGCCGGCGGCCAGCCAGACCATGGTTGAATCGCTCAAGACGTTCCCGCGCCAGGCGCTGCATGCACGCTTCCTGGAACTGGATCATCCGACGAGCGGTAAGCGCATGAGCTGGGAATCGCCGCTTCCGGATGATCTGGTCTGGTTGTTGTCGCTGCTCAAGCAGGATCGCGAGGCGTTTGTCGGATGAATGACTGGCTGATTCCGGACTGGCCCGCGCCGTCTCGGGTCAAGGCCTGCGTCACCACCCGCGCGGGCGGCGTCAGTGTGGCGCCGTTCGACAGCCTCAACCTGGGCGATCATGTCGAGGACAGCCTTGAGGCCGTTCTGGAAAATCGTCGTCGCCTTACCGATGCCTTCGATATTCAGCCGGCCTGGTTGCGCCAAGTCCACGGGGTCAGCGTGGTCGAGGCCGATCCGGGCCGTATTGCCGAAGCCGATGGCGCCTGGACCAGCACGCCGGGCATCGCCTGCACATCGATGACGGCTGACTGCCTGCCTGCATTGTTCTGCAATCGAGCGGGCACCCGCGTTGCGGCGGCTCATGCCGGTTGGCGTGGGCTGGCGGCCGGCGTGCTGGAGGCCGCTTTTGAGAGCCTTGAGAGCGACCCCGCCGACGTTCTGGTCTGGCTCGGCCCGGCCATTGGCCCGCAAGCCTTTGAAGTCGGCCCCGAGGTGCGTGAAGCCTTCATGCAGCAACTGCCGGCGACTGCCCAAGCCTTCGTTCCCGGTCGCAATCCCGGCAAGTTCATGGCCGACATCTATCAGCTCGCCCGCCTGCGCCTTGCCGTGCGGGGCATTAGCGCTGTCTATGGTGGCGGTTTTTGCACCGTGACCGACCCGCGCTTCTTTTCTTACCGCCGCAGCCCGCGTACGGGCCGATTCGCCTCCCTTATCTGGCTTGAACGCTAGACTGTCCTGACCTGTATCAACCCACAGCTGCTTGAATCCCGCAAAATCCACCCCATCTATAAGGGTATCTGGCAGGTTTCTTCATTCAGGATGTGTTTACAGCTCCGGCCTGCTCAAAAGGAAGGTGACTAATGCGTATTGATCGTTTAACCAGCAAATTGCAGTTGGCCTTATCGGATTCCCAGTCCCTGGCGGTCGGCCTTGACCACCCGGCGATTGAACCGGCGCACTTGATGCAAGCGCTCCTGGAGCAACAAGGTGGTTCTATCAAGCCCTTGTTGATGCAGGTGGGCTTTGACGTCAACAGCCTGCGCAAAGAGTTGAGCAAAGAGCTCGACCAACTGCCGAAAATCCAAAACCCCACCGGCGACGTAAATATGTCGCAGGACCTGGCACGCCTGCTGAACCAGGCAGACCGCCTGGCCCAGCAGAAAGGTGACCAGTTCATTTCCAGCGAGCTGGTGCTGCTTGCCGCGATGGACGACAACAGCAAGCTCGGCAAATTGTTGCTTGGCCAGGGCGTGAGCAAGAAAGCCCTGGAAAACGCCATCAACAATCTGCGCGGCGGCGAGGCGGTTAATGACCCCAATCACGAGGAGTCGCGCCAAGCCCTGGATAAGTACACCGTCGACCTGACCAAGCGTGCCGAAGAGGGCAAGCTTGACCCGGTGATCGGTCGTGACGATGAAATTCGTCGCACCATCCAGGTGCTTCAGCGTCGCACCAAGAACAACCCGGTACTGATCGGTGAGCCTGGCGTGGGTAAAACCGCCATCGCCGAGGGCCTGGCCCAGCGCATCATCAATGGTGAAGTGCCGGACGGCCTCAAAGGCAAGCGCCTGCTGTCCCTGGACATGGGGTCGTTGATTGCCGGCGCCAAGTTCCGTGGCGAGTTCGAAGAACGTCTGAAATCCCTGCTTAATGAATTGTCCAAGCAGGAAGGGCAGATCATTCTGTTTATCGACGAACTGCACACCATGGTCGGCGCGGGTAAGGGCGAGGGCTCCATGGATGCGGGCAACATGCTCAAGCCTGCCCTGGCGCGAGGCGAGTTGCATTGCGTCGGTGCCACCACGCTCAACGAATACCGTCAGTACATCGAAAAGGATGCGGCGCTTGAGCGGCGTTTCCAGAAAGTGCTGGTGGAAGAACCGAGCGAAGAGGACACCATTGCCATCCTGCGTGGCCTGAAAGAACGCTATGAGGTTCACCATAAAGTCGCGATCACCGACGGCGCGATCATTGCGGCGGCCAAGTTGAGCCATCGCTATATCACTGACCGGCAGTTGCCCGACAAGGCCATCGACTTGATCGACGAAGCGGCCAGCCGCATTCGCATGGAGATCGATTCCAAGCCGGAAGTGCTCGACCGCCTGGATCGCCGCCTGATTCAACTGAAAGTCGAATCCCAGGCGCTGAAGAAAGAAGAAGACGAGGCAGCGAAGAAGCGCCTGGAAAAACTCCAGGAAGAAATCGTACGCCTGGAGCGGGAGTATTCGGACCTCGAGGAAATCTGGACCTCGGAAAAAGCTGAAGTGCAGGGTTCTGCGCAGATCCAGCAGAAAATCGAGCAATCCCGCCAGGAACTGGAAGCTGCCCGCCGCAAAGGCGACCTGAGCCGCATGGCCGAGTTGCAGTACGGGGTCATCCCGGACCTGGAACGTAGCCTGCAGATGGTCGACCAGCATGGGCACAGCGAGAACCAGTTGCTGCGCAGCAAGGTGACCGAGGAAGAAATTGCCGAGGTGGTCTCCAAGTGGACCGGTATTCCCGTGTCGAAAATGCTCGAAGGCGAGCGCGACAAGCTGTTGAAGATGGAAAGCCTGTTGCACCAGCGCGTTATTGGCCAGGAAGAGGCCGTGGTGGCGGTGTCCAACGCGGTGCGGCGTTCGCGCGCCGGGCTGTCCGACCCGAATCGCCCGAGTGGTTCGTTCATGTTCCTCGGCCCGACCGGCGTAGGTAAGACCGAGCTGTGCAAGGCCTTGGCTGAATTCCTCTTTGATACTGAAGAGGCGATGGTGCGCATCGACATGTCCGAGTTCATGGAGAAACACTCGGTGGCTCGCCTGATCGGTGCACCACCAGGCTATGTGGGCTACGAGGAGGGTGGTTACCTGACCGAAGCCGTGCGGCGCAAGCCTTACTCGGTGATCTTGCTCGATGAGGTCGAGAAGGCGCACCCGGATGTGTTCAACATCCTGCTGCAAGTGCTGGAGGATGGCCGTCTGACCGACAGCCACGGCCGTACGGTGGATTTTCGCAACACCGTGATCGTGATGACCTCCAACCTGGGCTCGGCGCAGATCCAGGAACTGGTGGGTGATCGCGAGGCCCAGCGCGCAGCGGTGATGGACGCGCTGACCACGCACTTCCGGCCGGAATTTATCAACCGGGTGGATGAAGTGGTGATCTTCGAGCCTCTGGCGCGGGATCAGATCGCCGGTATCACCGAGATCCAGCTGGGACGCCTGCGTGCACGTCTGGCCGAGCGCGAACTGGCGCTGGACCTGAGCAGCGAGGCGTTGGACAAGCTGATCGCGGTGGGTTACGACCCGGTGTATGGCGCACGGCCGTTGAAACGTGCGATCCAGCGCTGGATCGAAAACCCGCTGGCGCAGCTGATCCTGTCGGGCAGCTTCATGCCGGGCACCAGCGTCGAGGCAACCGTGGAGAACGACGAAATCGTCTTCCACTAAGCCCGGCTGGCACTGCTATAAGAGGGGGCCCCGCATTGCGGGGCCTTTTTTTTCGATAGGGCGTTGAACTGTAAGGCAAAGGCTTGTAAAGTGCGCCCCGCAGCAACGTCAGCCCACGGGTTTCTTCTCCCCAAGAAGAAATCAGAAAGAAGCGCAAATCATTGTCTTAAAAGCAATTTAAAGGGTTGACAGGGGTTTTTAAGATTGTAGAATAGCGCGCCTCAGAGACGCTAACGTAGCGATACGGACAGGGTCGAAGAGAAGGTTGTACGCAGTAGAAGTTGTACTTTGAAATATGTAGTTCCGTGATAGCTCAGTCGGTAGAGCAAATGACTGTTAATCATTGGGTCCCAGGTTCGAGTCCTGGTCACGGAGCCAATTTCAAACCGGGGTATAGCGCAGTCCGGTAGCGCGCCTGCTTTGGGAGCAGGATGTCGGGAGTTCGAATCCCCCTACCCCGACCATATTTGGGTCGTTAGCTCAGTTGGTAGAGCAGTTGGCTTTTAACCAATTGGTCGTAGGTTCGAATCCCACACGACCCACCATTTTTGAGACCAGTTAGCGCTGGAATCAAATCTTAGAATCAGAGGTTCTAGCTCTGATAGAGGCGGTTTTACGGTTTTGGAAAGTGTTACAGCACTTAGATATCGCCGTAGACATGCAGCCGTCTGAGGCGAACAGTAGTTTCGGTTCGTCATGATGTCAATGTGCATCGGTTTTGCGATGTGCATTCCGGGGTATAGCGCAGTCCGGTAGCGCGCCTGCTTTGGGAGCAGGATGTCGGGAGTTCGAATCCCCCTACCCCGACCATATTTAATGAAAAAAGGCGCCTTTATGGCGCCTTTTTTTGTGTTTCGAACAAAGTCTTACCGTTCGTCTGAAAAAATCTGAGTCTCGACATGGTGCTTTATTCCGGGCAAGCGAAAGCCTCTGGCCAACCAGAATTCCCTAC